>NC_019567.1:3374964-3681779 GCF_000317895.1 Bdellovibrio bacteriovorus str. Tiberius | reverse complement strand
CCGTCGCTGTGATTGCATTGGGTGTGTTTTTCTCCATGAATTTTCAGATTCAGGAACGTTCAATTCCCAAAATCAAATTTTCTCAGGTTGAAGTTCCCGAAAAAATGGGCAAAGGCATCTATGATCGCCTGCGCATGGAAATCAAAAATGCGCCGATCGTTTTCCTGGGCGTGACTCCAGGGCAGATTGAAGATTTGGAACTGTGGAGAGGCTTTATGGAAGCCAATCAGGAACAGGGTTCCAAGTACGACGTGATTGTCGTGGATCCCCAGCTGCCTTACGTGGAAGTTTTCAATTCCACCATGCGACTTGATGTCCAAAATGAAATGGCCCGCTTTGTTGAGGGTGTGAACAACGCTCGCGCGCAAGGCCTGCGAGTGGCCGTGATTGTCCCGTACATTTATTCTTCGCAACTTGTGAAAAAAGGCCCTGCCAACCGCCTGAAGGAAGAGTACAAAATGGATGTGACCAGTTTCTCGGTCATGAAGTTCCCGGTGACGCGCGAGCAGGAAGAAAGCTTCCTGCCGGTGTGTGATCTGGACGGCACAAGAGATCTTGCAGGCACCGGACATCTGGGCTGCATGGTGATCGAAGTGGCGCGCAAAACGTACCGCAAGAAATTTGAAGAAAACAAATACTCAGGCATGATGGAACAAACCGGCGCCAAAGACTATATCGTGCTACTGAACCGCAACGCCAGCCCCCGCTAAAAGGTTCCCGGTTCTTTTTCGGGTCTACAGTGCATTAAACGAGGAGATGTTCGATGAAAGCGATGATTTTGGTTTTATCTCTAGTGGCAGGCTTCACTGCTGAAGCCCGCAGCGTTCTTGAGCAACCTTGGCAATCTGCCGATGGTCGTGCGATTGTCCGCTTCGTTGAATTCAACGGCATGCTGACGCTGAACACGCGCAGCTATTATCCGAATGGCGCACCTTCTGATTACTTCTTTGAATTCTGGATGCCGGAAGGGCGCGATGTGCGCCCGGGTGAAACAATTCAGGGCCGTCTGCGCAGCCTGGACGGTTATTATGGCTGCGTGTTTGATGAACACGCACAAATGCAGCTAACAGTCGATGGCACTTTGAAAGTTCATTATCCTCTTTTGACCTTCCACCGCGAAACGCGCTCTGTGCGTGATGGAAACGGCGGGCGCCACTATCGCCGTGTGATTGATTGGAACGGCTGGGGCTGGGTTGAAACGGTTTATTCTTACCCGATTGAACGCTGGAGAGTCATTTCTTCAGAATGCGTGATCAATCAGCGCAATTGGGTGACGAATGAACTGTTCCCGACAGGTGAACGTCCGGTGCCTCGTCCGAACTAAAGGATTTCTTCGTGAAAAAGATCGCTGTTGTCACTGGTGCTAATCGTGGTTTGGGCCTTGCTTTGAGCGAGTCCCTGGCGCAAAGGGGTTTCAAGGTTCTGATGGCCATGAGAAATCCCGATAAGGCGCAAAAGACTTTGAATGGATTGACCATGAAGGGGCTGGATGTCGTGCCGATGAAGCTCGACCTGTCCCAGGAAAAAAGCATCACGGACTTTGTTGAAGTGATCAAACGCGAATACGGTTTCGTCGATGTGCTGGTAAATAACGCCGGCATCCTGATCGACAGTGAAGACGGCGGAAATTCCTCGCTGTTGAAAACCAAAGCCTCTACGCTACAAAAGTCCTTTGTCACCAATACCATGGGACCGTTCCTGTTGACCCAGAAGATCTTCCCGCTGATGAAGCAGGAAGGCTATGGGCGCATCGTGAATGTCTCCAGCGGCATGGCCCGGCTTTCTGAAAAACAGAATGCCTCGGCGTCATACCGTATCTCTAAAACGGCTCTGAACATGGTCACGAATCTTTTTGCCTCGGAAGTTTCCGGCGAAGACATTTGTGTGAATTCCGTGTCGCCAGGATGGGTGCGCACAGATATGGGCGGCCCGCATGCGGATCGTTCTGTTGAACAAGGGATCAAAGGTCTTCTTTGGGCGGCAACGCTGCCGAAGGGCGGTCCCAATGGCGGCTTCTTCCAGGATGGCGAAAGTCTGACTTGGTAATTAATCCCTGTAGTATTTCAAATCTTCCGCACGGACATAATCCCTGGCAGAACGAGCCATGGACCCGTCGGATTTCATGCGTTTGATGATGTCTTTGATCTTGTTGCGATCTTTTTCAGTCACGCGCGCTTTGGAAACATAGATGCCCAGATCCTGCGCCTGATTGGGATCCGGTAAAATCACAAAGCTCTGGTCCTGACCTTTGCGTGAAAGATAGTAGTGCGTGAACAGCGGGGTAGAGAACGTCGCTTGCGCCCGTCCTTTAATCAGATTGGCAAAAATGTCACCAGGGCCCGGGACTTCAAACAGACGTTTTTGTTTGAACAGAATTTCCCGTTCTGGTTCCGACATAAAGAAGCCGGCCCCAATCAGGGTGGAGAAAACGGCTTTGGAGCTTTTCAGATAGTCTTCGATCTTGTAGGCCGGGTTGTAGGACTTCTTATCAACGATCAGCATGCGCGGAACACGATAGGCGGGAATGAATTCCGCGACTTTGTCCATTTCAGCGTCGCGGATCGCAAGGCCCATGATGTCGACGCGGTTTTTGATCAACTTTTCTTTATTGGCGGCATACGAGCCCGGGATTTCAGTTTCACGGCATTCAAGCTGCTTTACAACGTCGGTCAACAAAACATACGAATGACCTTTTTTAACTCCATTTTCGACGAAATAAGAAGGCTCGTTGTCCATAAAGGCCAGAACGAAGCGCCTTTCGCAAAGGTCATTGGCATGCGCAAACATCATCGCAAAAAGGACATTCAGCAGGATCATGAAGATTATTGTGATTAAGCCGAAAGCATCCGGCAAATTGAAATTCGCCCAGGTCTAGTATTCGTATTCACTTCCGAAGACAACGCCGACCGTGGAGTTTTCAACCGTGGTGCTTTCTTTGCCATAGTAGAAGCCGATGGCGGAACGCAGGGCCCGCGTTTTCCACGAGTACCCCACGGATGTATTAAAGTTCTGACCGAAGTAATCCACATCCGAACCAAAGCGGTGGGAAATCCCACACAGAAGCTGATGGCCGTCGGCGGCTCCGTAACGATAGCCAAAACTTTGCGAGAATGTGTAGCGATCCAGGTTTCCCGAGACTTCAACAAACGAGGAATCAGTCAGAAATTCGTGATGCCCCACTTTGAATCCATGACCAATCAAAAGTTTGCCTTCCTCATTGGTGACACTGGATCTGGCGTCATCATCTTCAGTAACGGTGAAATCTCCGGGAGGTGAGCCGTGAGTGAATATTCTCGATGAACCTTTGTTCTGGTTGTACAAGGACAGGCCGCGCGAGTTGAAGTTCACGCCTAATGAATAGTGCTCAAACTGAAAGTGCGTGGAAAGCCCAAGGGCAACGTTCAGATTCTTGTATTCGGACTTGGTTTTGGAAACCACATAGATATCCTGCGCGGGGAAAGAGCTTTCGCCAACCCCGAAAGTCTTTGCCTCTGAGTAGCGGGCCAGAAACTGGATGGCAAATGGAATGGACTTAAACGCCATTGAATATCCGGAGACCATGCGACTGATGTTCGCCTCGGCATCAAAGGACGTTTCGTTCTTGCTGGACTGCCAGGAAAAAAGACCCTGCAAAGTATTGGCGACAAAGAATTCATGCACCAGATCCTCGCCCACCACCAGATTGCTCAGATAAGAGGGCGCAAGGCCCAGAGACGATGAAAATGTCTGTCCTTCGTTTTTGGAATTGATGGCCCCGATCGAGTTGCCGTTCAGGCTAAAGGCATTGTCCTGTCGTTGACGAAGCAAACTGGGATTGTAATAAGAAGCGGCTTTGGACCGTGTGGTCGCGACACCGGTGTTGGCCATCAGGCCTTCATAGAGACCGACCGGCAGGATTTGCGCCACAGCCGTTGATGAAATAAGAAAAAGCAGAATGCATAAAACGGACTTCATCAGAATCTGCGAGGGACTTTTCTTCATGTGAAAATGGTACTTTGGGGCGTGGGCAAAGAAAATAAAAAAGCCATCCCCGAAGGGATGGCTTTGACGCAGCAGGGACCTGAAAAAGAACCAGGAACCTTTTAGAAGATTTCGTGGGCCAGCGGACGGCGAGGCGCACGGAAGTATGTTCTTGGAGACAGATCCAGCAGATCGCTCAGCTTCTGCATGTAAACGCAGGCATAACGATCCAACTGGTAAGCAAAGTAACTTTCTTCGTTGCCGGCTCTCATCAGCTGACCCCAGTTGCCGTTGTACATCGCCTGCTGTTTTTTGATCAGCTGGCTGATTTGGGCGTCGATCTCAGAAATAGTCTTTTGCAAAGTCTCGATCTGAGGTTCATTCGCGGCCACCGCTTTTTCAATTTTGCGGGTCATGATGTCGGTCAGTTCGTCTTCCAGAGGCTCTTTTTTCTTCATCAGGGTTTCGATTTCCTGATTCAGAGGTTCAGCCTGCTTGTTGTTTTCAACCTCAACGTCAAGTTCCTCGATAACCATCGCGGTTCTCCAGTTGCAGTCTTTTTTCAAGCGCAGGATGTCGCCGTAAATATGGTCACCCACGTAAAGGATGTCATCACCGGCCAGATCCAGATCGGCTGTGAATTTCTTCGCGTTACCGCCCTGATAGATCCCCGGAGTCAGCTTGCCTTCCATGTTGGTCATGGTGCCATCTGCCGGATTCACACGCAGATACTTCTGGTTTTCATAGAAGAACTTCGGTTTGGAAGCAAACGTGATTACGAATTCAAACAGGTCTTCCCAGGACTTGTGCTCTTTCAGGAATGGCTGAATCGCATAGTCCAGAAGTAATTTCGTGTAGTGGAAATCAGAGTTCGTCAAAACGAAGATCTTTTTCCCGTGGCGACGGAATTTTTCCAGTGTGTGCACCAGAGTTGGATCTTTGATGATGAAATGATCCAGGTTCTGTTTCACGACGTCTTTCAGGGAACCGTCGCGGTGAGCTTCATCCAAAGCATCCAGCACGTCGTCAGCAATCTGCGCGTATTCTGGATACTTGTTGGCTGTGTCAGAGTCTTTCAATTCCACGATCTGAGCGATCAGATTCGCCAAAGAGATCGAGAAAGAAGTGTCCACCGCCAGATAGTCGGAATTGGACAAGTCGATGTAAGTGGACTTGTAAAGCTTCTGGTGACTTTTGAAATCAAGCGGCTTCAGGCCGTGATAGCTGGCGCGAATCGCCGTGTAGCGGTTCAGCTTCAGCAGATTTCCCATCTTGCGGTCGATAACCAGACCACGGATGGCAAAGTTATAGTCGAAGACCAGCTTGCGCAAAGTTTCAGGATAACCGCGTTTTACCAGTTTATCGATCATCGTGGTGTGGGACAGACGCTCAAAGTTTTCACTGTTATAGCGAACCAATGTGTGGTCCATGTCCACGCCGATGTAGCGGATTTTTTTCAGATTCAATGTTCTGTTAACAAATACTTTTCCAGGCATATTTTCTTTTCTTACTTAGTAACAGGGAGCTGCAGATCATTCCAAAGAAGCATGCCCCCTTGCATGTTGTATACTTCTTCGAAGCCGTTCATCTTGGCAAAGGCTGTGGCCTTGGCAGAGCGACCGCCACTGCGGCAGATAAAGACCACAGTTTTGTCTTTGGGCAGGGTGCCCAGTTGCTCAGGGAGAGTGTCCAGAACCATCAGGGAAGAGCCTTCAACGTGACCCAGTTCACCGACGTATTCGTCAGGCTGGCGCACGTCGATCATCACAACGTTTGCCATGTTCTGCTGAAGTTCGGCAGGGCCAATATCGTAGATTCCCTCAAAATGAGGATTTTCAGTTTTTGAAGTAAAGTTGACGAATTTCATTGTCACGTCTTCCTCCGGCATCAGAGCCAAGACTCTAACCATAGCACCTGCCGGAAAATACAGCAAGAACCAGTCAGGCTCGGCGCGTAGCAGATTTAGGTCCTAAGTTGTTTTAGGACCTGAAAATCAATTGGAAGCAGATGGCAGGATGGGAGTGGCCGCAGAGACACAGCGGAAGCCCAGATGATTGGCGGTATAAGACGCACTGTTGTCCAGATCGATCGAGAAAATCCCTGACTGAGTGCCGTTGTAAAGACTGCCGCCCCGGGCGACCGCCCCACCCGGACCGCTGATCCACGCAAAGCCCATCCCGCAGAAGTCGTTGGTGGTGGAATCGGCACATTGCAGGCTGGCGGAGGGAGCAAACAAGGTGGTGAAAGAATCAGCCAGGGTGATCAGTTCCGAGATGTAAACATTCGAACTGGCTGCGCCGGCAGAGTAATCATCTTTGGTCCATTCCCAGGAATTTCCGGCAAAGTCCCACAAAACTTTTCCCGTCGAAAGCTGATGAGTGCGGCGGTTTTCATGCCACAGCGTTGGGCTGCAGACAGCATCCAAAGCGGCAAGACTGTCTGGATTTGTGTCTTCGTCCAGATCAAGGCCATAACAAGGGTGATCATCGCCACCCGCAGCCAGCATGTATCCGAAATCATCATTGAAGTGACCGCGGTTCAGAGCGCCGGAAGTCACAGCACCCGAATTCCAGTTGGTGGAAACCGAAGCCAGATTCTGCGCCAACTGATTCCATTGGGCGTTTGAAATCAGATCAAAATCCGCACCCAAAGCCTGACAGGCTGCCAATGCATCATCACGGTCAATCGCGCCCCAGGGAGCCCCGCCCGCCTGCGAAGTCGCAACGGAACCCACGTCTTTCATTTCATATTTGGCCACACAGAAACCCGGAGGGGGTGAGCCGGCGGGAGCTGGCACATAGACATAATTGTCAGGACAGGAATAAAGAGTTTCTTCGATCACCGCGTCTTCGTCCGTGCTGCCGTCTTCTTTTTTAAGATCGAGCGTGCAGGCGGAAAGCAGCAGGGAAATCAGGGACAAAATTGTCAGTGGCAGAGTACGTTCAGTCATGCTGGACTCTTCGGAGTCCGTCCAAGATTCGTAAAGACTTATGCGATGAGAACTCGGTAAATTCCGCGAGAAGCTAAAAGAGCTGTTTCAGTCTGAAACAGCTCTGTGAGAATTCTTGTGTTACCAGATTTGAACTCGGTCTTTTTCCGGGAGAGTCATCGGATCCCCGGGTTTACACTGGAAGGTTTCCGCGAACGCCGGCTGTTGTTTTACCTGCTCGTTGATGCGCGCCAGGCCTGAAGAATGCGGATCGGTTTTACGCAACAGTTTGGCATTGTCCGGGCGGATCACCTCACACCACAGGCGTCCATAGGCGACGAAGAAATCCTTTTTGTCTTTTTCACTGCCTTTGCCTTCAGGGAAAGCGGCATTGTAGGCAAAAGTCAGTCCAACCAAATCGGCCACGTTTTCACCCAAGGTCAGCTTGCCGTCGTGGTCGGCCCTGTTGAACTGATCAATCATCTTCTGGCCACGCAGATTGAATTCCATGATGTCCTTCGTGGTCATCCAGGTGCGCAGGCGTCCCTGAGAGTCATATTTGGAACCACTGTCATCGATGCTGTGACCCAGTTCGTGACCGACAACGGCACCCACAGCGCCCAGATTTTCGATCACAGAACCGTCTTTGTCATAGAATGGGAATTGCAGGATCCCAATCGGCAGCACGAACTTGTTTTCGTTCGAGCTGTAGTAAGCATTCACGGTCAGCGGGCTCATTCCCCAGGCGTCCATGTTGGCCGGTTCACGCATTTCCTGCATGGCCTTTTCCCAGCGGGCTTCGCGGTAAGTGCGCAAGTTTTGAATGGCCTGTTTGCTGGAATACTTTTTCACCGGCAGGAAGTCCCATTCGCGATCGTTGTGGGGTTTCACCAGTTGCAGGCGTGCCGTGCGGATTTTGGCCAGGGCTTCTTTTTTGCCGTCCTTGGAAAGCCAGGTGTTCTTTTCCAGGCCTTGCAGGATGCTTTGACGAATGCGGGACGCCACTTCGTTGACTTTGCTTTCATCAAAATTCGGGAACACTTTTTCAATCAGAACCGCGTCGATTTCTTTCGAGAACAAACGGGTGGCTTCCGAAGTGCAGCGTTCCTGACGAACCGGGCGCTTGGCCGGGCCGCCGAAGAATTTCTTTTCAAAGGCAAATTGTGAAGCAAAGAATTTCGGATAGCCGTCGTCCATGATGCCGCTCAGGGCGCCATATAAATACGCATCTTTCCAGACTTGCAGATTACGCTTTGGCAGTTCGGCATTCAGGAAATCCAAAGATTCCGGAATCGGCGTGTTCACCGCCAGCTTTTCCGGCGCATATTTGAACAAAACATCCAGCTTCAGGTTCGGGTACTTTTTAACAAGATCCTTCTGGGAGGCGACACGTTTTTCGCTCCAGCGCTGATGACGAACTGCTGTCACCGGGAAGACTTTGATGAAATCCTGTTCCAGGGCGATTTGGGCCTGGGCCTTTTTTACGGCGTCGGCCTTTTTGATTTTAGGATCCACGGACTGGAAAAACAGCACCAGTTGTTTTTCATAGTCGGCCATCAAGTCCTTCTGTTCATAGTACTTGTGATCCGGAAGCTCCATCAGGCTTGAGTACAGCATGGCGTCGATTTCTTTGGGGTTGTCCAGATTGTTCGTGGGCCACAGGCGGATCAGGCTTCCCAAGCCGCGCGGCATCTGGGCGTGGGTGTAAAGAATGAATTCTTCCAGGGATTTGATTTGATCCATTTCGGCTTTCAGGGCTTTGACTTCAGCCTTTTCATCGCGGGCCTTGGCTGCGGAATCCATGCACGCCAGATAGTAATCACGAACCTGGGAAGTGCGTGCATCCAGATTTTTCTGGTGCGGAAGCTCTTTCATGAATTTCATCTGGGTTTCAAGCAGGCGTTCACGGGAATCACTGAAGGCAAACAGGTGACGGCTGCGGTCTTCACGCAGTTTGAAAGCGGATTCCGCTTTGGAGCACACATACTGATGGAAGTTCTGGCAGGGGCTGATCTCTGAATTCAGGGGAAATTCACGTTTGACCGGAATTTCAGAGGTGGGTTTCGGGGCGGGTTTTGTGGCCTGCGCCATCAGCGGAGTCACCAGCAGGGGTAAGAGAAGCTTCAACATCAACAACAGTCCTTTGTTATGAATTCAGAGTCCAAATGCTATCGTTTTTATATTTGCTTCGCAAGACTGGGAAGTGGCATGATCGCAGGACTTATGCCTGTACACGACGTTGAGCTTTCCCCCGAACAATCCTCTGCTTTGGATCTTTTAAGATCCGGAGAGAATGTTTTTTTGACGGGCGGGGCGGGCAGCGGAAAAAGTTTTCTGATTCGCCAGTTCATGCGTGAACTGGATCCGAAAGAAATGCCTATTCTGGCCAGTACCGGTGCTGCCGCCGTGTTGTTGGGTGGCCGGACTTTTCACAGCTTCTTTGGTCTGGGTATCATGGAAGGTGGCGCTGATGCCACCTATGAACGCGCCAGCAAAGACAAGCGTCTGATGTCCCGCCTGCGCAAGGTTGAAGGTGTGATCATTGATGAAATTTCTATGATTCCCGGCCAGGCCCTGATGATCGCCGAAGCTTTATCGCAACGAGCGCGTGAATCAAAACTTCCCTGGGGTGGCATGCGTGTGATCGCGGTGGGGGATTTTGCCCAGCTGCCCCCGGTGACCCACACCGGTCAGCGCGACTGGTGTTTCTTAAATGGCGTCTGGGAAGTCAGCGGTTTTCAGACAGTGATGCTTTCACACAATCAGCGGGTTTCGGATAATTTGTTTTTGGATGTTCTGAGCGATGTTCGTCATGGCAAGGTCACTGAGCGTGTTCGTGAATTCCTGAATGAACACGTTCAGGATCACGATGAAGATGATCCGGGCACACGTCTGTTCCCGCGCAAGATCAACGCCGAAAAGTTCAACGAACGAAAACTGGCCGAGATTGATGAAACCGAAGTGGTGATTGAATCCATTTATAGCGGATCCGAACGTCACATTGAAACTTTGAAAAAAGCGTCACCAATCGCGGAAAAGCTTATTTTGAAAATCGGCTGTCAGGTGATGTTCCTGCAAAATGATCCCCAGCGCCGCTGGGTGAATGGCACACGCGGATCCGTGGTTGATATCACGGCAGACCAGATCACCGTGCGCAAGGACCGTGGCCGCGAAGTTCAGGTCAGTAAATCCTCTTTTGCCATTCAGGATGCTGAAGGCAATATCATGGCGCAGGTCGAACAGTTCCCACTGACGCTGGCTTACGCCACCACGATCCATAAAAGTCAGGGCGCCACCCTGGATGATCTGTGGTGTGATCTAAGTCAGTTGTGGGAACCAGGCCAGGCGTATGTGGCCTTGAGTCGTCTTAGAAGCGCCAAGGGTTTGCACCTGATCGGGTGGAATCCACGTTCCATTATCGTTGATCCAAAAGTTTTGCAGTTTTATAAGCAGTTTGAAGGTCTTTAATGTTTTTGAAGGTTTTGTTTTTCACCGGGGTTTTCTCTGTAGCGTCCTCTGCATTTGCTATTTATTTCCCTTTGCCCGCAGGACATCGCGAAGCTTTTATGGGTAATGCCGGCGGAGCGATGGAGTCTTCGCCGGGAAATGTTTTATACAATCCAGCAGGTTTGGGGTTTCGCTCCACGAACAAGTTGTCACTTTCGGTCAGCGGGACTGCATTAACCAGTCATCAAATGAAAAGTAACAGCAGTGACTTGAGCCCCAGTGACTATTCGGTGCGCCCCTTGCTGGCGTCAGGAATTTATCCGACAGAGTGGGGGACGGGGGCTGTGTTCGTGGCAAGCCCGATGATGCTAAGCCTGGGTGGCGTGATGAATACGCAGGGTGGCTCTTACAATACTTCCACACTGACCAGTTTGGACAGTCAGCTTTTGAAGGTCGGGGCGGCATTTGGTGCGGCTGTCAATGACAGCCTTTCCTGGGGAATTTCTGCAGGCTTGCAGTTGGGTGATTCAAGAACTCACAGTTATAACAAGATAAGCACGGGGGGAAATCTTTATGCCACCATGTTTACGGAAACAGAAAACAAGAACAAAGGCCTTTTTGTTCTGCCGGGAATTCAGATAAAGCCAGTGGCAAACTGGACGGTGGGATTTTCTGCGCAGTTCGTACCTGTGATGCTGGAATCAAAAGCGGTTGATTATACAGCTGTTCACTATGTGGCGACGCCGAACACGGTGAATGAAGAGACAGTTTCTTATGAGCCGGTGAAGCAATCGCCCTACTATCTGCGTTTGGCCAATGGCTTTAATCTTCTTGCCGGGAATGACCTGTTTGTTGACGTGACTTATACCTCCGAATCTTCTTCCAGGGATGCCGATGGAATTGTCTCGAATGAAGAGTCGTTCGTTGTCTATTCTGTTGGCTGGAGAAACAAAAGTTTTGAAAGTTGGCAGCCCATGGCGGGTTACAGTCAGTCTTCAAGCGATAATAGCACAAATCATCTGACCAGTGCCGGAGTTGCGATTGTGCGTGGACGAAGTGAACTGATTCTGGGTGGCTACTACATGGCCTCGGTGCCCAATGATGATAATCTATTTGAGTATTCGAGCTACGGATTTATGTTCTCAAGCAACGTGGCTTATTAAAAAATCCACATCAGTTCGCGCAGCATCCCGATGGCGATGATGATTCCCAGTGTTTGCAATACCAAAACGATGTAGAACCAGGCAGGTTGTTTCTTCGATGGTGCTTTCGACATCAGCCCTCTTGCTAATCTTCATCGGGTTTACTTCGGAATGTATAAACCAGATGTAGTTGAAATTTCATCACTGTAATACATGAATGAACATCGCCTTTATGTCCGATCCAGCCCCTGGGTTGGGCCCGTAAAATCAACCTAAGTACTTGATATACCTAAATTTAATCATGCTTGAATAATGCTCAATTTGGGGCTACTGTCAGCGCATCGTATATAAGTTTTAGGAGGAGCCATGGCTCAAGTTACCGAGAAAAATCCGGTGGGTCTTAACGGAGTAGATTTTATTGAATACTCCGGTCCTGACGCCCACTTTTTTGAACAAGTGTTCAAGCGCTATGCTTTTAAGGAAGTCGGCCAAGTTCACGGCAAAAACATCAAACTTTACCGTCAAGGCGACATCAACTTCATCCTGAACTGCGAACCTCAGACATTTGCTACTGACTTTGCAAAACTTCACGGCCCTTGCGTGAATGCAACCGGCTTCCGCGTAGTGGATGCTGAGCAGGCATTCAAAACGGCTGTGGCTCGCGGTGCGCGCCCTTATGAAGGCAACGAACACCAAAAAGGGGCGACTCCATTCCCGGCGATCTATGGTATCGGTGACTCTTTGATCTATTTCATGGATCAGAAAAACCAGGACAAGCTTTATAATGAAATCTTCCAGGTGAAGCCTGAAGACAAAGCTCCGGTGGGTGTGGGTTTCACAGTGGTGGATCATTTCACTAACAACGTGCCGAAGGGCGAGATGGACAAGTGGCAGCACTTCTACGAAGGCATTTTCGGCTTCTACGAAGCGAAGTACTTCGACATCCGCGGCAGCAAGACAGGTCTTCTTTCCCGCGCGATGAGATCCCCATGCGGAAAATTCTCTGTACCGATCAACGAGCCGACAGAGGAAAAATCCCAGATCCAGGAATATCTGGATGAATATAAAGGCTCCGGCATCCAGCACATCGCTTTGCTGACTCACGATATTAACTATTCCTTGGAATCCTTGAAAAGCAGCGACATTCAGTTCCTGACTCCGCCGCCGCACTCTTACTATGAGATGATTCCTGAGCGTGTGCCGGGTGTGACTGAAGACATCAGCCGTCTTGAAAAAAACGCGATCCTGGTGGATGGCGACAAAACAGGAAAATACCTGCTGCAGATCTTCACGAAAAACACTTTCGGTCCGATCTTCTATGAATTGATTCAGCGTAAAGGCCACGATGGTTTCGGCGACGGAAACTTCCAGGCTTTGTTTGATGCGATCGAGCGCGATCAGCGCGAACGCGGCTATTTGACGTAGGTGATTTGATGGAACTGATTCGCTCTTTGTCTTTGCCTGCTATTGGAACAAAGCTTACGGCTGAAGAAGCCATGAGTCTTGCCATCAGCGAGGCCTATAAGGGAGCAGCGCGAGTCAGTCCCAACCCGCTGGTGGGTGCGGTGGTTCTGGATGCTCAGGGCGGATTTTTGTCCGCCGGTCATCACGAATTTTACGGCGGCCCCCACGCGGAAGTGAATGCCCTGAAAAATCTTTCGCCCGAGCAGCTTAAAGGCGCCCATGCCTTTGTCACGCTGGAGCCTTGTGCGCACGAAGGTAAAACTCCATCCTGCGCCAAGATGATGGCAAAACTTCCTCTTAAAAAAGTGACCTTCGGTCTGATCGATCCCAATCCACTGGTGGCCGGTCAGGGGGCTGAAATCCTGCGCCAGGCGGGGATTGAGGCCGAGGTGTTTTCTTCCGCGAATCCGGTTCTGGATGCAAAAATCAAAACCGAACTGGAAGAAGTCTGCGAAGCTTTCTTGTGGAACTTCCGTGAAAAGAAAGTCTTCGTTTCTTTGAAGATGGCTTCCAGTCTTGATGGGCAGGTGGCGCTTCGTTCGGGTGAAAGCCAGTGGATCACGGGGCCTGAGTCCCGTGAATACGTTCACTACATCCGTGCCTGCCATGATGGAATTCTGGTGGGTAAGGGCACCATTGATTTTGACAATCCGTCTTTGAACATCCGTCACCCGCAGATCACGAAAAAGAACAAAGTGATTGTGGTCGATGGTGAAGCCGAGCTGCTTCCGAATTTCACCAAGCTGAAGCTTTCGGAAGTGCATGCGGCAGAGGATGTGATCTGGTGTGTGGCGGAAGAACTGCGTGAAAAGGTTGAAAAATTGCGCGGCACTTTGGCGAAATCGCCGGACGTGGTTTACGTAAAGACCCGCGTCGGTGGCGATCTGGATCTGGAAGACCTTTTGGAGCAGCTATATAAAAAAGGCCTTCGTTCTGTGATGGTTGAGGGGGGCGCGTTCACGGCGAGCTCCTTTGTTAGTTACCACCTTGTAAATCGACTTTATATGTTCCAGGCCCCTATCATCATGGGCTCTGGAGGTTCCCGCTCTTGGACGGAAAGCGTTCGTATTCCCGCCATGACGGATAAGATCCAACTGAAGAACCCTCGTTATCTGACCTTCGGTAACGATTTCATGATCACGGGGACCTTATAGGTACAGCTTACTTTTCAAAGGCAGGGGTGCTAAAACCCCTTTTTGCTTGAAGCTGTATTGATGGAGGCCGTAAGTGACCGAACAAAGCACACAGAAACTAGACTATCGTTGGGTTCGATCCGACAAAGGCGCCTTAGCTGGCGTTTGTAAGGGTTTGGGCGACGCTTTGGGTATCGAAACTTGGATACTGCGCGTCATTTGGTTGGTTGCGGTTCTCTGGTTTGGCAGTGGGATCGTGTTTTATTTGATCCTGGCAGTTTGCTTGCCCCGTGTCGACAGACTGGACCAAGCTCTAGATAGAAAGCTTCTGGGCGTGTGTGCTAGAATAGCTAAACGGTACCACATCGAAGTGGGAGTAGTAAGAACGGGATTTGTTCTGTTCATGCTGGTCACTTTCGGTGCTGCGATCCTGGGTTACGGCCTTTGTTACTTTCTTATTCCCAAGGCTGACGAACCCGCAAGTCGCTCAAAGAGCGCAGGAGTATTTTAATATTTATGGGTGATGACAGTAGTAGGTCGATCGTAAAATCCCTGAAAAATGAATGGTCTTTGTTTTTGGAAGCTTTCCAGGGCGAAGACGCTGATGAAACCAAACCGTCGCAAGACGCCTTTGCCACGGGCCAACTGGAAGTTCTGGATCTGGAACAGATCCGCGAGATGACCAAGGCTCTGGTCGAGGACCGCAAAAAGCTCAATCAAAAACTGGAATCCTTGTCTAAAGAAATCGACCTGAATTCGGCGAAGTTGGAAAGCCTGCGCCTGGTCGGTGGTGAAGAGGACGAAACCATGTTCCGTATCAACGAGTTGCATGACTTGGGTCAAAGCATGGCGCAAGCCCTGCAGAAGCTGGACAAACAGCTTCGCAATATCCGTGAACAGGAAGACAAACTGAATGAGGAGCTTCTGACATCCTAATGGGATGGATGTGGCTTCTTCCCTTTATCGCTTCGGCTGACTTTGCCTTCACCGGCAAAGTCGTAAGCCTGCAAAAGAATCCCCTGAAAAACAATTATCTGGTTCGCATGGAAAGTGTCGATAATCCTTTGGAGGTCGACAAGGGGCCCGAGTATCTGTGTCTGAACAAGGCGATGAAGTCCCAGGATCCGGTGCTTTTCACTTTCGATGCACGTCTGTTTAAAATCCGCACCTGCAGGCTTTGATCTGATCTTTTATCTTTGCACGGTGCCGGCGTGACTGATCAGCAGTTTGCCGGTTCGTCCAAGGCAGTACAGGTCTGTTGAAATTCCATTTTTGATGGCTTCGGATTTCATGATCATAAAATTATGCTTCCAGGTGTGAGTCAGTCTTCGCGGGTTTCGCATGTACCAGGCCGTGGGATAATTAATACTGTGCATGGCGCTGGAGGTGAACTCAAAGGTTCGATACCCCAGCAGCTGAGGCTCAATTTTTAAAACTTCACTGAAGTGCACGTCGCCCGAGGCAAAGACGACCGGGGCTTCCATCCGGAGGAGCTTTCCGGCCAGATCAGAAAGATTGCGCATGTATTCTTTTTGAAACGAATCGTTGCCGATATACGAAGAAAAATACTGACTGCCGTTCATCAGCCACGCGGGCTTTTCATTTTCACCTAAAGTCTGAAGCAGCCATTCCTGCTGATCTGAACCCCACATCATGCCGCCAGTTTTGGGTTCATCGCGGAAGAACCGGTCATCCATTAAAAAGAATCTTTGCCCAAACCCGGTCAGCACCGCACCCACACCGTGACCTTTGCGATAGCCCGCCACGGGCGTCGAACCAAAAAAGCATTCAAAGATCCGTTTGGAAACATACTTCATGGCGTAGTGGCGGTTTTCATTGTTTCGGCCATAGTCATGATCATCCCAAGTGGCCAGGGTTGGAATCAGTCGTGGTTGTCGGAAGTGCGCCAAGGTCATGCGGGTTTCGCAGTGGCGCCGCCACAGGTCTTTTTCAGTGCCGTCACTGCCCAGATCACAGTACACCGAATCCCCCAGCACAAACACCAGCTCGGGCAGTTCGGCAAACATCCGGTCCCACATGTTGCTGTTCTGGCTGTGATAGATGTCGCAGGAACAACTGATCATTGCAAAGCGCAGATTCTGTTTTCTGTTTAAAGGTAAACTTTTAAAGATCCGCTCATCCAGAACGGTGCCGCGGTCCTTGTCGATCACCTGCAGGCGGTACAATTGATCAGCCTGCAGTTTTTCGGTGATCAGTTTGTCGATTCCGTATCCAGAGTGGCTGCGGTGTTCTTCATCCCATTTGCGCACAGGCAGATCCCGGCCCTGCGAATCTTTCACGCGATAGGCGTAAGGGTTCTTTCCCTCGGTCAGAATCGTAAATTGCGCCGAGATTTCATTGGTCATGTTCTGGCAGATGGGAATTTTGCCGGTGTAAAGATCGGACTGGTATTCATTACCAGCCAGAGCAAGCCCCGCGGGGAGACTTGTGTATATCAGCATGGATTTGGTGGCGTTACCCAGGAACTCGCGGCGTGACGTGCTCATCACATTATCATCGCGGTAAGAGTTCCTGCTTGGTAAGGGCGCTGTTTAAAAAACAGAGATGACAGATTTGTTACTAACGATCGCGGTTCTGGAATTCTTTCCATTCACGCAGCTTGCGAATGCTTTGCTGCAAAACGGTTTCCAAAATCACCAGTTCTTTTTTGGTCGGAGTGTTCTGCAAAAGCATACGGCGAAGAACTGTAAAGACGTTGATCTTTCTTTGGCGGGTCAGATCAAAGCCCATTTCTTCCAGCCACGTTTTCAGTGTCGCCTCGGGATCAATGCCGTCGATGCCTTGAGGGGCCCGGCGAATTTTTCCGCCATCCAGTTTGGTGCGCTGTCCACCCCAAGTGCGGCGCAGACTGTACATGCCAAGCAGTGTGGCTTGTGCCAGATTCAAACTCCAGTTGTCACCGAATGTCGGGATGCAGGCGCAGAAGTTCGCGTGCTCAAGGTCTTCTCCGGCAAGGCCCCAGTCTTCAGGGCCGAACACCAAGTGAACGACATAAGGCACGTCGCTTTCAACCTGGAACTGCGGGGCTTTGTCGGCGATGTCTTTAAGAACTTCATCGACATCGCGCACTTGACGGCCTTTGCCATCGCGGGCAGTGAAGGCCACTTTGATACTTTCTGGCTCTTGTTTCAGGAATTCATCCCACGAAGCATAAGTCGTGCGGTTTTGCAGACCGGTTTGGCCGGTGGCGGCCGCTTGCTGGGCTTCATAGGTGAGCTCGCACTTGGGATCAATCAGAATCAGCTTTTCAATCCCCATATTAGACATCGCGCGCGAAGTGGCGCCGATGTTTCTTTCATAGATAGTGCGAACCAGAACAATGCGAATCTCAAAAGGACGTTTCATTTTACAGGGCTCCAGCCAATACCAGGCCGTCTTGAATAAGGCCGTGGGTTTTTTCATCCTTCTTGGACAGAGTCGCCAGATCGTCTTCGATCTGTTTTTTTAATTTCGATTCAGGGTGACGGGACAAAACAAGCTCCAAAGCTTCCATCAGCAACAACCAGTCAGTCGGCATCAGGGTTTTGTGAGCAGCCAGAACTTTATCCAAAGAGTCGGTCAAAGCAGTCCCTTGAAGTTTGTCTTCGCGGATTTTGCGAACCTGACCGTACAGGCTTTGTCTTTGCAGTTCTTCGTTGGAATATTTCGGTGCCGGAACACGTTTGGCAACAAAGTCCGTGGTTTCGCCGTAAGCCTCGCGGTCGGCAGGTCCGCCAAACACCGATGGAACCGTGGATCCCACGGCCATGTCAAAGGTGCCCCATTCGGGTGCAAACAACACGCGGCCGTTAAATTCTGCTTTGGCATCGGTCAAAGCCAGCACCAGGGTCTTTCCGTCTTTTTGAAGAACGGACTGAATCTTGCCGGTCACAACGACGCCAGAAACAAATTCAAGACGCGTTTCTTTGCCCGCAATCACATTTAGCGCAGACCACTGGTCGGCAGTGAATGTTGAAGGACACTGGGTTGGGTGACTTTTCAGGAAACCCACCGGAGTTCCGAATCCATGGGCATGATACTTCTGATCATGTCCTGGAAGTTCGTGATCCTGATAGGACAACTGCGAAGGCCCCTGCAAACGCAGATAAGCCAGGGCGCCGTTGCTGTCGGTGATCGCTTCCACGATCTGACCGGAAATTTGCAGACCTGAATTCAGCTCGGCCGTATTCACGGACTGGGCTTCGATGGCCTTGTGCAAACCCTGAAGACCGCCGATACGGAAGGCCATCTGGTCAGCCATTTCATCCAGAACGCGCACCAAAGTTTTGAAATCCTTCGCCACAAACAATTGCGGCTGAGGTTCAGTGATGTCATAGGAAGTTTTAATGCAGTCCATAGTCAGAGGGATCTTTTTCACCTTCTGGCTTAAGCACCACTTGGATTCGCCGACACTTGAAAGCAAACCCGCACCAAAGATCTTTGGATTGTCGATTTCACCAATCAAGCCGTATTCAGCCGTCCACCAGTTCATGCGGGACAGTTCGGAAGCTTCCGAGATATGGCTGATGCTTTTGCCGACCTTGTCCAGATGCACTTCCGCTGCCTTCACCTGTTCAGGTGTGGAAGCGGGGTTTTCTTTGATGTCGGAAAGGTCACGGATGGCTTCGTAAAGATCCAGATCTTCTTTGCTGATGATGGCTTTTTTCGCCACCTGAGCATACTGGCGCAGGTAATCGGAAAATTCAGGGTGAATCAGAATTGGCGCATGGCCCGCGGCCTCGTGAACAATGTCCGGAGCCGGGGTGTACAGCAAATGATCCAGGGTGCGCATGTCCGAGGCAATCGGCAATACGCCCAGGGACTGCAGTTCCATGAACGCCGCCGGTGGAATAAAGCCGCTGACCGGCAGTGCGCGCCAGCCGAATTCCTGAATTCTTTTGCTGACGTCTTCGATGCGAGGAATGCGTTCGATGTCGATGCCGGTTTTATTCAAGCCTTCGACGTAACACTCGTGGGCGTGTTTGGACAAAAAGGCTTTCAACTGGCGCAAAACATAGCGCCACACAGCCTGATCAACCGGAGTGTACTTTTCGTAGTTTTGTTCTACGACGTATTTTCTTAAGTGCGGCGGTAAAAAGTCCGTCTCCATCGTGATCTTTCTTAAAGGTCTTTGTCGTCTTTGGACAGATAGTTCTGAATGTAATCAGCGACGGCTTTTTCCAAAGGCCATTTTGCCGGGCTCATACCCGCTGCCAGCCACTTGTCGGTTTTAGCTTCGGTGAAATACTGATACTGACCGCGGATGTTTTCAGGCATCTCAAGCCAGTTGATTTTCATGTCCGTGCCCATGGCCTTGAAAACACCACCGGCCAGATCCAGCCAGGTGCGCGGTTTTCCGAAGCCCATGTTGTAAACGCCATTCTTTGGTTTTTTCTCCATCAGCTCGGCCATCCAGCCGGTGACGTCCTTGACGTAAACGAAGTCCCGCATGAATTCGCCGTCTTTGTAGTTCGGGTCTGCGGATTTAAACAATCCCAAAGCGCCGGTGTCTTTGATTTGATTGTAAGCTTTGAACGCCACGCTGGACATCGCGCCCTTGTGGTATTCATTCGGGCCAAAGACGTTAAAGAACTTAAGGCCGTACCAGTGTGGAGGCGTTTTCGTCTGTTTCACCGCCCAGCGATCAAACAGAACTTTTGATTCGCCGTACAGATTCAATGGGCGCAGTTTTTCAGGATCAGTCGTGTCGTCAAAGCCCAGTTCTCCGGCGCCGTAAGTTGCGGCACTGGAGGCATAAATCATGGACTTGCCGTGTTCTGCGCACCATTCAAAGATTCTTTGTGTGTAGTAAGTGTTGTTCTCCCACAGGAACTCTTTGTTTGTTTCCGTGGTGGAAGAGCAGGCGCCCATGTGGATGATCCACGTGACTTGTTTCTTGGCTTCTTCGGTTTCAAGGAACGGCCACAAGTCATCTTTCAAAAGGAACTTGGTGATTTTTTGTTTGCGAAGAAGATTGCGTTCGGAAAGACCTACTGAGTCCACCGCGATGATGTCGGTAAGACCTTTTTGATTCAGTTCCCACACCATCACACTGCCAATAAATCCGTTTGCGCCTGTTACAATAATCATAGTGATTTTAAGGTATTACATGGGATGGGAAAGCTCAAGGCCGGGGGCGTTGTTCAGGGCCTGTGCGAACAGGAAATTTCTTCCCAAACCGGGGTGAAAATCGGCACCTAGAGCCTGTTAATTCGATCTGGGCGGGCACGGTGGTTGCTCTCTAGGAGCGGGTCGGGAGGGCCGAAGTGCTCAGTTCACCACGTTTTTTCATAATCTCATTAATGGTTTTGGTCTTGGGGGCCAGCCTGTATCTTGTGCGTCTTTCGGGTAAAGACGTCAGCAAGGTGAAGTCTGGTGAAGACTATTGGGCCGAGACGGGCTTGGGTCCGGCGGCTTTGGAAGACCTGTTACAGGATCAGACCTGTGGCAGTTCCGAGCGCTATTTCCTGGCGTGTGCCAATGCGATTTTGACTGTCGCCAATCGCTATAACTTGAGCCTGAGCCTGCAAGGTGAGCTGGTTCCCGTTCATGAAGCTCTGTCTGCCGACATGAGTTCTGAGAAAAAACAGCTGGAGCCTTGGAAAGAATATTTCAGTTCACACACGGCCAAAGCCACCCAGATCTCTTTCCTGAAAGCATGGCAAGAACTGAAATCCGACTACATCCAACCCAAACAAAGTTCCATGATGGTGGGCCTGGGGTTGAACGGATTTATCTCGGTCTTCCGCGATCCACACACGTATTTCATGCCGGTAAATCAGTTCCAGGAAGTGATCTCCAGAGCCGACAGTCGTTCGGTGACTTTGGGAATCACCCTGGGCAGCCACAAAGGTCAGTACGTTGTGCGCAAGTTGACTGAAGGCAGCCCGGCGAAGCTTTCTGGCATTCAAAAAGGGGACGTGCTGATTTCTATCAACGGCACTTCAGTCAAAGGCCTGATGCAGCCGCGCGTTTCTGAATTGTTAAAAGGCGAAGTTGGCGATGTGGTTCGCATCCGTGTCGAGCGTAACGGCGAAACTATGAAGTTCCGTCTGCGCCGTCAGGAAATCACTGTGGCGACCGTTTCCACGCGAGTGATTGAAGGCATCAAGCCGATCGCGGTGATTGGTATTAACAAGTTTGCCCGTGGTGCCTGTGAAAAGGTCAAAGAGTCGCTTGAGATCGTAAAGCGTTCCCACGTGCGTGGCTTGTTGCTGGATCTGCGTGACAACCCAGGTGGTCAGATGGAAGAAGCCGCTTGTATCGCCAGTCTGTTTGTCGGTCCGGAAAATAAAATCTTTGAAGTTCGTTACCTGGATCCAAGCAAGAAAGCGGAAGTTTTCTATGGTGGTGAGGAAAAGCACTTTGACATGCCAATGGCTGTTTTGGTGAATGCGGCCTCTGCCAGTGCTTCTGAAATCGTTGCGGGGGCTTTGCGTGACCTGAACCGCGCGGTGCTGGTGGGCGAAAGAACTTTCGGAAAAGGTTCTTTCCAAGAGGGCGAATACTGGTCCCAGAACAAGAAAATCGCTTTGTTTGAAACAAAAGGTTTCTATTACCTGCCATCCGGTCGTTCCCCTCAGATGAAGGGGCTTGAGCCTGACGTGGCGGTGAACTTTGAAGAGATCTCTGTCGTGCGCGAGGCAGAGCAGTTCATCAATCCTCTGCGTGCGCCGGAACGTCAGGTGCGTGCGATGGCGCAATCCATGTCCAGCAGCGAATGTCTGGATCTGGAAGACGGTGTTTCCTCTGATGATTTACAACTGACAAAAGCTCGTCAGGTTCTTTTCTGTACAAAGGCTGTGGCGAGGGCGGGGCTATGATTACGACGACACTTTTTAAGAACAAGTTTATTCCGGCAAAAAGAAAATCTGAATATCTGATGATCGTTCTGCACGGTCGTGGTGACAGTATCAAGCCGTTCTTTTCCTTTGATGAGGAAATGAATCTGCCGGAAATGAACTATTTGCTGCTGAACGCGCCCCGCAAGTTTCTGGATGGTTACACGTGGTACGGGGAGCCTCCGTATCAGGCCAATGGCGTGATGAAGATCCGCGAAAAACTTTTTGATCTTTTGAATGATCTGGAAAATCAGGGCTGGGACAGCAAAAAGATCTTCCTGTTTGGTTTTTCCCAGGGCTGTTTGATCAGTGCGGATGTGGGTTTGAATTATCCCAAGAAGCTGGCTGGTGTGGTCGGAATCAGCGGCTATTTTAATTTCTATCCCCGCTGGAGAAACAACCTTTCGTTGGATGCGAAGAAAACCCCGTGGCTTTTCACGCACGGTCATCAGGATGATATTTTGCCTCTGGAAGAGACAAAGTATGGCGTCGATAAACTGAAAGATGCCGGTTTGAAAGTGGAATGGGTCGAGATGGACAAAGACCACTCTCTGAAAGACGAAGAGTATCCCATTATTAGACGCTGGGTTCGTGACCAGCTTTCTGACTTAAGAAAGAATTAAAAAAGGCACCCGGTCGGGTGCCTTTTTGTTTTAGATGGATTCCTTGTGTTCTTCCACCAGACTGAGCAGTCGGGCGTAAAGATCCATTTTGACCGCCGGGGTCTGTTGCAGCTCCCGATAGAAACGGCCGGTTGGAATTTCCGGCATGCCGTTTTGTTCAAAGACCAGCTTGTCGATGATCTTCTGAATCTGCTCCATGCTAAGGCCTTTTTTCTTTTCGGTGATGATTTCTTCAACCATCTCGATCAGGGCGTTGCCGGTGATACGTTTTTCAGAATTTAGCTTTTCGGCGCGGTCTGAAATGCCTTTCAGAATATGCTCAGGCTTGTTTTTGCCTGCTGCCGTCTGCACCAGTTCACGGTAAATGGACTGGAAGTTTTCAATATGACGGCGCTGTTTTTCGCCCATGCGGGCGTCGCGGGTTTTGGCAAAACCGGAAAGCACGGTCTTAAAGAAGCTGTTTTCAGTCATCCAGCGTTTTTCAAATGGCAGCGGGCTTTCCTGAAGGAACTTTGGATAGTCCTTCATCAAGGTGCGCATATTGTAAAGTGCCGGGTGATTCACGCCATCGGCGACTTTTTCGGTGTTGCCGCTGACTTTGCATCTTTCAAAGAAGGAATATTCTTTGTCAAAGCGGGCAAACAGACCGTCTTTGGCCAGAATGTGGCTGCGCTGAGTTTCGTTAAAGCCCATGCGATAAAGAAGTCGTTCCGCGCGTTTGCTGTCGAAAACCTTGTTGAAGTTTTGCACCGCCGAGTGGTGGGCAAAATCACGAAGGGGCTTTTTCTTTTTGGTTTTAAGGTAGTCCACCATTTGCGCGAAGACCTGCACAATCAGACGGGCTTTTTGTTTTTGCTCGTTCAGATTGGTCGAGAATCTTTCCACGTCATCATAGCGGTATTTGTCATGGCGGATACCGAACTGACGAACGCTGCCATAGTCGATAATGCCGGCGTCGGCCAGTACGTTGTCGCCGTCCCAGTCAAGCCAGGCAAAGATATAGTCCGTATCCAGCAGGGCGGTGAATTCACCGAAAGCCTTGGACACTTCATGCAGCATTTCATCGTACTTCGCGTTGCCTTTGGATTTGATGTCCCAGGCTTTGTTCATCACCTGACGGTCGATCAGATAGTCCGTGGCAGATTTCAGATTATCCAGGCGTTCTTGTTTCAGATAAAGGAACAGGTGGGCCGGGCGGATCAGGTTCTGGGCCGCGCGCACGCCAATGCCGTAACCTTTACCCAGATCAATCACACACAACATGCGCTCGGTGCGCACACCTTGAAGGTGCATCACTTCCGCCAGGATCGAAGCTCCCAGCAGTTCATCGATTTCAGCCAGGCCGCAGCCATAGCCGAATTCAGTGCCTCCGGTTTTTAGCGGCTTTTGAGCGGCTACCGCTCCTGGAGCCAGGCAAGTCACACCCGTGCCGCGACTTGAAACATCCCAAGTCGTGCCACGATGATAGACGGTTCCATTCCAGATGCCGCGACCATCGCCCGAGGTTTTACCCTGTTTGTTGGAGTGTTGCAGTTGCAGATAGCGGGTGGCCATGTATTCATGAGGTCGGATGGTTTCAGGATCAATGCGACGATGAGTGATTTCGTCATATTCATTGATGATTTGCAGAGAGAAAGTCTGAATCAGTTTTTCCTGAAGATCATCCGTCATTTGATGAGGATGGTCGGAAGGGATCAGTCCCATTTCTTTCGCGAGAATGAAATTGAAGTAGGCGACTTTGCCAGTTTGCAGTTCACGCACTTTATAAGATACAAAGCCGTCTTTTACTGCTTCCATCCAAGGATGCACGCCGTTGAGCTGATCAAAGGACGAATAAAAGTTCGTCACTTGTTGTAACTTTCTCGCGCCGCTATGTTTCATCGTCATGAGATTCCACACTCCTTGTAGAAAAATGAGACACTCTTCATATCGGCAAGCCAGGCCTGCACTTTAATATTAAGCCCTAAAAAAGTTCTTCCGAATACTAGACTGGACATAATAAGGGGACTTCATGAAGACATCTGGCTTTTTACTTCTAGTGTTGATCTCAACAACCTCGTTTGCCCTCAAGCGCGATCCGCCCGGAAAGCTGCTGCGCCCGCAGTTTTCAACTTCGCAACCTTGCGAGAACCGTCCTGACTTCCTGACCGAGATCCGCAGCGAGTTCGTGGGTTCCCTGAAACACCTGCCAGAGACGGTTTTGGTGGCCCGGGATGTGGAATATTATGTGGAAGGCAAGGCTGACGCGGAAAATCTGCGCATGCATGGGTATCAGTCCTTTATGAAGGCTCCCGCGACGCCTGCTAAAGTCCTTTGTGGCAGCACGGCTCAGGACCTTAGCCAGAGGTTTTCATTGATGGCGCCCACATTGATCGACACCCACAAGGAAAGCCGCGTGGGGCAAAGCTTGTGGCAGTTCCAGTTGCTGACGGATGCCCAGCGTTTTTCATTCTGGAATTTGAAAACCGCGGGTCTGCGTGGGGGTGAAAGCCTGGAAGGCTGGATCAAAAGCAGCGGGGCACAGTATAAGATCTATCAGAAGACTCACACCGAGTATGAACTGATGCTGATTAAAACCGAAGGCAACGTGACCCAATATCTGTCCGTTCGCTATGACTCGGTTCCGAATTTGAAATAGTCACTGGGCTTTGGTGTGGGGATTACAGTCGGCGACGGAAATAGCCGGGGTATTCCAGCACCAGACAGTCTTTGTCCACCGTGAGGTCCGCGCTGAAGTGGACCTCTTTTGTTTTGGCGTCGATGGATTCAAAGCGGTAAACACTTTGTTCGGGCGTGTTTTTCAGCTCCGTATAGCGCTGGCTGGCTTTTTTGGTTTTAAACTGCAAAGCATCGACCCAGGTCACTTCGATTTCGTACACTTGCAGAAACTGCGAGCGCATCCACTGAATTGGCAGGGTGTTGGTGAATGGCGACGGGAAAATATCCACAAACAGGGAATCCACCAGGTCGGAAACTCCGACTTTCTGATTGGGATGGGTCAGGGACTGCACGTGAAAATTCTGAACGCTGTAGGAATCATCCATGGTGATGCTGTATTTGATGCGCTGAAGTTTTCCTGAAGAATCGGGATAGACCAATAGGGAATCCGCGAAGATGTTTTCTCCGGCTGTTTTAAGCACCAGATGCTCGAATCCGACCCCTTTGAGGGATTCCCATACAACGTCCTGCACTTGCATACCCACCACCTCGTACGGTTCACAGGATAACACAGAGAGATTTTCTTGGTCCGGGAAAATGTTGGTGAAACTGCCAAAGGTTTCGACAGCTCGGATTTCTGCTTCATGCTGAGATCCAAAAGCCGATAAGTACATATGGGCTCAGCATCGTTCCTTAAAAATCTGCTGACACGCTTTGGAGTCGAATTCGGTCTGATTGGATTAATCGGGCTGGGGTTCCTCACATTCCAGCGTCCGGAGCTTTTAAAGCTGAGCCAGTACTCCGAAAGACCTTCCAATGAAATGACCGAAGTGCTTCGCACAACAGAGCAGATTCTGGTGCGTGCCGAAGCGGCGCAGGACCGATTCCTGGCGTCCCGTCAGTCCGCCGATCTGCAGTCCTATAACAGCGAAATCACCTCGTTAAACGGGCAGCTGGCAAGAATGTCGCAACTGGTGCGCAACAAGCCCCGGGAGCACGCCATGGCGGTGAAGCTGGGACACCTGATCCGTGCGCACATTGAAACAGCCAACACCCAAGTGATGAATCCACAGCGTCGTCCGGCCCAGACCGAAGAGTCCTTGGATAAGACCCGCTATCAGATTCGTCATCAGATGGTTGAAATGCAGGCGGCATCTGCGCCCGCGATCAAATTCAAACCCACCAAAGAAGGCCAGAACTTCCTGGTGGGGTTGTGTGCGGCGATTACGTTGATCATTGTCAGCCGTGTTCTGCAAAGAAAAGAACAGCACGAAACCCGCAAGGCTGTGGACTTGCTTCAGGGGAAATCCATTTTGCTGGACACCATCCTGAACAGTATGAGTGAGGCCCTGATCGTCGTGGATCAGAATGGCTGGTTCACCCACTATAATGCGGCCGCGCAAAGAATCATCGGATCCAAGATCAAGGAGATTTCGACCGATTCCAGTGTGGAACAGTTGGGATTCTTTAGTCAGGCAGAAGGTCGTCCATTCACACGCAAAGAGCTGCCGCTGTATCGTGCGCTTAGCGGGGACCGTGTGGATGATCTGGAAATATTTGTTCAAAACACTGAACATCCCGAGGGGATCTATATTTCCCTTTCCAGCCGTCCATTGAACGACATCGACGGCGGTATCTCTGGCGCCTTGATTGTGTTTAAGGATATCAGCCGTCGCAAGATGGTTGAGCAGGAATGGATCCGCGCCCGTGAAGCGGCTTTGGAAGCGTCTCAGAAAAAATCGGACTTCCTGGCGGCGATGAGCCATGAAATCCGTACGCCCATGAATGGTGTGATCGGGATGACGACTCTTTTGGCGGACACGCATCTGAATCCGGAGCAAACCGATTATGTCGGAAATATCAAACGCTCGGCAGAATCCCTGTTGATGCTGATCAATGATCTTTTGGATCATTCAAAAATCGAAGCGGGCAAGATCCGTCTGGATCCGCAGCCTTTGGATTTGCAGTTCTTGGTTGAAGACGTGATGGAAATGTTCAAGCCCACGGTGGCTGAAAAAAACATCGGCCTTGAGTGCCGCTTTGATGGCAAGAACCTGTGGCATTACCGCGCCGATGCCGGACGCCTGCGCCAGATTCTGGTGAATCTGATGGGGAATGCAGTGAAGTTCACGGAAAAAGGCTTCGTGCGTCTGGAAGTTTCCAGCCGTGGCGACAACGACGGAAAGACCGCTTTGTTGTTTGAAGTGAAAGACACCGGACAGGGACTGCAAGAGCATGAAAAGCGCTCGTTGTTCCAAAAGTACTTCCAGGCCAAGGCCGGAATGAAATTTGGCGGTACCGGTCTGGGCCTTTCCATCTGTAAGCAGCTTGTGGATTTGATGGGTGGCGATATCGGTGTTGAAAGTGTGCCGGGTGTGGGATCGAACTTCTGGTTTATGGTGAACCTTGAAGAATGTGCGGGCGAAGTGCAGCCGCAAAGTTCAGAGGTTCGTTTTGCCAAGATTTTCTCAGGCCATGTGCTGGTCGCTGAAGATCAGATCGTCAATCAGCGGGTGGCCGAAAGTTATCTGACCAAACTGGGATTGAAAGTTGAAATCGCTGGCAATGGTCAGATCGCTTTGGAAAAGGCCCGCAGTAAATCCTATGACTTGATCTTTATGGACTGCCAGATGCCAGTGATGAATGGCTATGAAGCGACAAAACAGCTTCGCCTGTTGGAAAACACCCTGGGCCGCAAAACCCCGGTGGTGGCGCTCACTGCCGAGGGCACCAGTGGTGAACGAAAGAGCTGCTATGAAGCAGGCATGGACGACTTTTTGACGAAGCCTCTGGAGCTTCATAAACTGATCGAGACCTTGCACCGCTGGTTGAAACCGTCCGAGAAAAATCTGGATCTGAAAGCTTTGGAAAGTCTGAAGGATCTGATTTCACACGACCGCAGTCTGACGGAAGTGCTGATCGAGGATCTGGAGCAGTCAGGCCCCGTGTTGTTGCACGAAATCCGCGAGGGCATTGAAAGCAGAAATCTGGAAAAGGTTTCTGAATCCGCGCACGCCCTGAAATCCAGCGCGGCGACTTTGGGAGCCAAGCAGGTGTCCGAGCTTTGTCAGAAGCTGGAAGATCTGCAGGACTTTACCGAAGCAGAGTTTTTGCTGAAACAAACCGAACGCAAGTTTTTTGAAAGTCTTTCGGAGTTAAAGACATACTCCTCCAGAGTGAGGGCGGCATAAGATGGCTAAAATACTGATCGTGGATGATCAAAAAAGTGTGTTACTGACTTTAGAGGCCCTGTTGATCAAGGACAATCACCTGGTCACGTCCTGCATGAATTCCATTGATGCTTTGGACAAGCTGACCAATGAACATTTCGACCTGATGATCACCGATGCAATCATGCCCGGCGGAGCGACCGGCTATGCACTGATCCGCACCGTGCGCAGCAATCCCCAACTGGCACAATTGCCAGTGATTCTGCTGACCGGGAAGCGGGAAAAAGCCGATATCGAACGAGGCATCGAATCCGGCGCCAACGACTATGTGGTGAAGCCCGTGGATCCGGAATTGCTTTCGGCCAAGATTCAAAACCTGCTGGCGAAAAGTGAAAAGGACACGGCTCACTTTGTCGAGGCCCCGGTGCACGCGAAGGCCGAATGGGAAACCAAGACGGAAATCATGGCCGTGTCCGAGCTTGGTATGACCATCAAGTCCAACATCCCGATGCCTTTGGGAATGGTGACCCGAATATCCAGCAGTCTTTACGAAGATATTGGCATCAGCAAGGTGCCGTTGCGAATTACCGCCTGCGAAGAAACCAAGACCGCGACTGAGACCTTTTTCAAGATCCAGGTGCATTTTGTCGGTTTGACGGAAAAAGAACTGACGCCGCTGCGTCTGTGGATTCGCTCTAAAAAGACGTTCTAGAATTTCACCGTGGCAAAGCCACCGTAAGGGGTGCGCAGGTTTGTGACCTGTCCCTGATAGATTCTTGCCAGAACCAGCTGCATACGGCCCTGATAAGCATAACAGCGCAGATCATACTTGAAGGTTTGTGGACCTTCGGGCGTTTCAAAGGTCTGCTCTGGAGCCGGCATGTATTCTTGCGCAATCATATCCTGACCCACGATTTTCTCATAGGTGCTGCGACTGATAGTGCCGCCACGATAGGACTGCTTGGAGCCGAAGGCGTTCTTCGGTTTAAAGAAGTACTTTTTGCGGCTGGCCCAGATTTCATCAGCGCGGTTGGTGCTGATATCGAAGGATTCCGGCACCGCCGTGCGAACCAGATTCAGATCTTCACCAGCAAGACCCTGACCTTCAAGGAAGCCCGGGGTGCCCCAGTCAATCAGACGCTGCTTGTCGGCCAGCATCAGATATTCAAATGGATTTGGTGACAGACACACATCACGATTCAGGAACTTTTCACGCAAAATAGAACTGGAAGGTTCGGTCAGGAAAAAGTCTGTGTGACGGTTGTAGATAAAGTCCGGATGGAAGTCCTTGTAAAGCTCGCGATAATCGACAATGCGGGAATCCCAGCCGAAGGATTTGAACAGTTCATTGTAAGCCAGGAACTCGACATACAGTCTTTGCTGAGATGGTGCATCGTCGGTGATCGCCACTTTAAAGCCTGGTCCGGTCTTCTTGCCCTGAAGTGCCATCTCAGTTTCAATAGAACGGCGGATTTCTTCAGGATTGAAATCAGGAACCGCCAGGGAATGACCCTTCATGCGGTACATTTCATAACCCAGAATCAGGAACGCGGCGTTGGTGTTCACTTCGATGAGCTTCAGGTTCTGATGCTCGTCCAGGTGAAAATCATAGCTCATCATGATGGATTTGTTGCCCGGGTCTTTCAGGCCTTTTTCGGCAATCAGATTCTGATAGTGGGCAAGATACGACGGTTGCTGGCGCATGTTGTACAAAGCAGAGATAATCTTTTGCGCCTTCTGAATCACGTTCGGGGACAGGGTCACGGCGAACGGAGAAATCAGATTTTCGGAAACAAAGTCCTCAAGGGGCTCTTTTTCAAGCCCCTTGTAAGAAGAACGAAGCTGCTGGATATAGTCAGCCTTCAAATTCATGGTTATTTCAACGGGGTGATGTGTTCATCGCCCGCTTTCCAGCCGGCCTGGCAAAGCTCGCCAGTCTGGCAGCCCTGAAGCACGCGCAGGATTTCTTTGGCGTCACGACCCACAGATGTATTGTGGATGCCCATGTACTGGATTTTTTGATCAGGATCGATGATGAAAGTACCGCGGGTCGCGATACCACGATCTTCAAACAGCACGCCGTAATCACGAGAAATACGTTTAGTCAGATCGGCCATCAGCGGATAACCCAGGTTGCCCAGATCATCACGCAACCAGCGTTTGTGAGAATGAACGGAATCCACACTGCAGCCAATAACAGTGGCGCCGGCATTCTGGAACTCTTTCAGGTGCTCGCGGAACTGAGTCAGTTCAGTCGGGCATACGAAAGTGAAATCCAGAGGATAGAAGAACAGGATCACCCATTTACCTTTGAAATCGTTCAGTGAAATATCTTTAACTTCACCGCCATCAAATACAGCCTGAGCTGCAAAGTGCGGAGCGGGTTGATTAATCATTGGCATAGATGTGTCTCCTTGCTATTAATTGATGCCTTTGATGGTGTGGAAACTCAAGGAGAAACTGTGAAAATCATCTCTTGGAATGTGAATGGAATTAGGGCTTGTCACAAGAAAGGTCTTCTTGATTTTGTGAACACAGAAAAGCCGGATATTTTCTGTATTCAGGAGACAAAAGCTCACATTGATCAGGTTGAAAACGAACTGAAGAAACTGACGTGGATGCATTCATACTGGTCCTCGGCTGTTAAGAAAGGTTATTCAGGCGTTGCGACTTTTGTGAATGAAGAACCCAAAAGCGTGGAATACGGCTGGGGCATTTCTGAATACCAGTCAGAAGGCCGAATCATCGTCTCTGATCACGGCCCTTTTGATCTGTACAACATCTATTTCCCGAATGGGGGATCTGGAGATGTTCGTCACAATTTCAAACAGCAGTTTTTGAAAGATCTGAATGTGCATCTGAAAGAAAAACTTGCGACCGGTCGCCAGATCGTTGTTGTCGGGGACTATAACGTGGCTCACGAGGCCATTGACGTCCATGATCCTGTCCGTCTGTCCAAAGTCAGCGGTTTCTTCCCGGAAGAGCGTGCTTGGTTTGATTCATTTGTGGACCTTGGTTTCATCGACACCTTCCGTTATTTCAAGCCGTCCGAAGCAAAGCGTTACTCCTGGTGGGATTATCGCCAAATGGCGCGCATTTCAAACCGCGGCTGGAGAATTGACTATATCTGTATCTCAAAAGGCCTTGAGAAATACCTGGCTTCAGCAGATATTCTCGACCAAGTTGAAGGCTCGGACCACTGCCCGGTCGTAGCCACTTTGGATATCTAGAAAAAGGGGTCCATAAATGATCATGATTCCATTTCCATTCATTATTGCAGAGCTGGTGATCTTTATCCTGGCCGCGCAAGAGTGGGGTTTCCTGAACACACTGGGCCTGTATCTGCTGCCATGCCTGCTGGGCTTTTTGATCATGACCACCGTAGGCCGCGTGGCTTTGATGAGCCTGCAAACCTCGATGATGCGCGGGCAGCAACCTGGTAATAAGATCCTGCATTCTGGCGCCTTGTTCCTATCAGGCTTGTTGTTCCTGATCCCAAGCTTCTTCGCCCGAGTGGTCGCCATCATTCTATTCATTCCAGGCCTGCGCCACCTGGCGGTTTGGAGATTCAAATCCTACATGGCCAAAAAAATGTCCCAAGGCTCAGCCCGAGTCTTTAATTTCGGCGGCGGACCTTTCGGCTTCGGTGCAGGAATGGGCGGCATGGGTAACGGCAACGCCAACAACGGCTTCCGCTACTACGAATTCAGAAATCAAGGCGGCGGCTTTGAAGAAGTCCGCGAAGAACGAGAAATCCAAGCAGAAGTGCTTGATGTCACCCCTCTTGAAATCACTCACGAAGACAAAGAGAGCAAGAAAGACTCTTAGTTTTGCGCCGGAGCTTGGAAGGGGGCCTTAGGTCTCTGCCGCTTCGGACAGTCCTCGCTCTTGGGGGTTTTCAGCTGGCTACCGCACGGGGTTTTTGGTTCGCTTGCGGAACTTGCGTCAGAGGCCTAAGGCCCCCTCCCAAGCTCCTTCGAACCTCGAATCTATCTTGCCCTCTTTGCCCCGATAGTTAATTCAATAGCAATGACATCTGTGTTTGGCGCACAAATAGGCGAGCTTCCCCAATTCAGAGGCCTTTGAAGGGCCTCTTTCTCCATGAACGAGAACCTCTCCAGGTTTTCACCCTACCTTGGGTTGTGTACACGTTGAGCGAAGCTCAAAGGACCCTCAGCAGCCTATTGAAAAAGATCGAGCAGCTTCTTAAGGACCTCAAGAACCAGCAAAACTAGCCTTAGGATCCGTTTAAAGCTTCTCAAAAAACGACGAACAGTAACTTGCGAAGTTTTGTTCGGCATTCGAACCTCCTCGGAAAGCGAAGAGGTTCAAATTCCATAAAAAGCGAAATGAGGAAGCTCATTTCGCTTTTTGCATTTCACAGACCACAAAACTCACCGCCCGAAGCAGTCTCATCGCGCTCCTGCGCAATTTCGCTCCAACCTAAAATGATCTGATTGTCCTACCAAGCTGTCGTTGTGGCAGAGGGAGGATAAAGACGAATCCGCCGCAAGTTCCGCAGCGAAAACAAAAAACGCCGGCGGAAGCCAGCGTTGATAGTGTAGAGCGAGGATGTGTTCGAAGCGGCGGGGTCGGCTTTAGCCTCCCTCTGCCGCATCCGGGAGCCTACTTGGTGGAAGAAACCACGCGCCCGTTTTTAGGTTGATTCGAAACAACTGGGCCGAAGTATTTGCGGAACATGGATTGACCCAAGTGCGCGGATTTTACTGTCCAGAATTTTTTGTTCACGGTGATGGCAGCAACGGCGATCTTGCGTTCGCCATCTTGTGCGTAGCCCACGAACCAGTCAGTGCGACCACGTGGGTTGTCGCCAGTCAGGTGACCGGTTTTACCGCCCATTTCGATTTCGCGGAATTTGCGGTCTTTGGTGATCGGGCGGAACGAACGGCGGGAAGTTCCTGCCAGAACGGTTCTTTCCATCAGCTCACGCACTTTTGCGGCGGATTCTTTGGTCATGATGTTGCCGTTGTTCAAAGTTGAACCCTCGTACAGGGATTCGCCTTGTTCATCGGTCACATTGCGCACAAGGTACGGGATCACAACTTGACCGTCGTTGGCGACAGCGGCAGCGATCATCGCGCCTTGAACCGGGCTCATGCGGTTGGTTTTGTTGTAACCGGAAGCCACTTCGGCCATTTCAAAGCCTTTGCCTGGTGGAACGTAAGCCACACCCATTTCAACCGGGAAGTCTGCGGGGATTTCCTGATTGAACATGAAGCGGTTGGCGTATTCGTTCAAATCTTCCGGGTGCAGGTTTTCGATGCTCAGACGACCGAAAGCGGTGTTGATCGAGCGGGCGAAGGCGTCTTTCAGGGTGATCACGTTGGTCCAACGGGTCACTTTGTCAGAAAGAACGTTTTTCTTGTACAAAGTGTAGGCGCCGCCGTTGTAGCGGATTTTGCTTTCAGGGCTGACGCCAGCTTTATCAACTGCCGCCGTGGCAGTGACAACCTTGAACACGGAAGCTGCCGGGAAGGTTGCTTGCAGATTCAGGTTCGGAGCATCGGCATCGTCACGCTGGAAGCTCGACATTACCAGAACTTCTCCGGTCATTGCGTCGATCATGAAGACCGCGCCGTAGTCAGGCTTGTAGGCTTTCAGCAGACGGTCGGCTTCGCGCTGAAGGGTGTCGTCGATGGTGTAGTTCATTTTCACAGCGTGTTCTTCGCCGTTCCATGGGATCTTAAGAGACTCTGGCAGATCATTGGCGCGAACTTTTTCACCGATGGCTTTCGCCAGCTGAGTGCGCTGTTCAAGTTGAGATTTGATTTTCTTGTGAGCTTGAACCTCTTGGCTGTCCGCAGAGGACGTAAAACCTAACAGAGAATAAAGGCCTACCAGGCAAGCTCCTGAAAAAACGAGCAGTTTTAGCAACTTATAATTGTTTTTAGATGACATTATTTTATGGTAGCACCAAATTTTTAACGCTTTCAAGGGCATTCTCAGAAGAAGTCACTGGAAATGCCATTCTGGTGCGCTTTTCAGGCCTATTCCTCGTGACTCTCGAGGGGACTTGGACTAAAGACTAATAAGCATGAAGACTAAAGAACGTATTCTCGTCACCTCCATCGAACTCTTCAATCGCAGCGGCGTTGTGGCTATCACAACAAATCACATTGCGAAAGCCATGGATATCAGCCCCGGCAACCTGTATTTCCACTATGACAACAAAGAAGAGATCCTGATCGAGCTGTTTAAGAGAATGGCGAAAGAGACCTACGATGTCTGGCGCCCCAGCCGCACCAAGAAGTCGACTCCGCTGGTCTTCATCAGCGACAACTTCGAGCTGTACTGGCGCTATCGCTTCTTCCACCGCGAAATGTACGCCCTTCGCCGCCGTGACCAGCAACTGGCGAAGATGTGGAGAAACCACATCCAGAAGATGATGAAACTGATGGTCATCCTTTACCGCCAGTGGGTGAAGGACGGCAAAATGGTGAAAATCGCCGAAGTCTCTGAAATGCAGTACATCGCTGAATCCCTGCTGGCGATGGCGACGACCTTCCTGCAGTTCTTTGAATCCGCTGAAAAGCAGCCCGGCAAGCGCAGTATCGAGCGTGGTAAACGCCACGTGGCCCGTCTTCTGCTGCCGTATACTTCTGGCGAAACAAAGAACGAGTTTGAAAAATTTCTAAAGTCCTAGCCCAAAATGTCACCTGAGAGCGAATATAAGCCGTTCTCAGCTGGCAGACTCATTGCTTTAGTTCAGAGTCATAACGAAAGGCTCTGACATGAAAACCATCGCCACATTCTTCGCAGTTATTCTTTTTGCATCCAACTCGATGGCGGCTTCCCAGTGTGCAGAGCTTAAAAAAGAACTTCAGGCCATGCAGAAGGCTCAGGCTCAGATCATGGCGAGCCTGGTGAACAATCACGAGACGTTCGCTTCTTCTTTGGAGGAATACTCCATCACGATGAAAACAGCCAAGGGGTTGACTGTGAAAGCCGTGTCTAAAGAGATGGATCAGTCAGCTCAAGCCTTCCGCACGCGCGGAGTTCAGGGGAAAAAGATGGCCACACAGCTTAACGCCGCAACCGGGGATTTGCTGGCGCGTGTGGCTTCTTGTCTTAATTAGTCTTTATATATGCCTGTGGGGCGCTTCTCGGGGGAGAAGCGATCCTGAATCGTGCAAGGCGACCTCTTAGCAGGTCGCCTTCTTTATTTTCGGGCCTTGATCAATTCCATATAAGCCACTGTCAGTCGGCAAACTCGCTTCAAACTGAGAATCTTAGAGTGAAAAAGCCCCTTTCTATTTTCATTTCATGAACCCAGGGCTAGAATTCTAACGCGATGCGTGTTTGGGCGGGCGATCTAATCAAATTTGGGATTATAATTGTAAGAAGATGACTTGGAGGCGGGTTTGTGAGGTCAGCCGGTATGGCGCTCCCATGGCCGCAGTCAGGGATTCGTCAGGGTTTACAACGCTTTATTTAATTTTAAGTTAATGTAAGATTTTATGCTTGCAAAAATTACAGGTCTAGAACTTAATAGGTCAGTTCCAAATTGGCACTTAAGCTGGAAGGAACTCGAGGGGGCAATATGGCTATCTCTGAAAAGCTGGTGACTGAATGTCGCACAAGGCTTTTGCAATCGAAGCAGGACATCCTCAACAGAGTGAAAGAAGCTCGATTGAACTTGGACCAGAATGAGGAAAAGGGCGGCGATGAAGGCGACCAAACGGTACGTGTCCTTGCTGAACAAGAATTCCTGAGCATGCATGAAAGACTGCGTGGTCAACTGATGGAAATCGAAAGCGCCTTGGCTCGCATTGAGGGCGGCACGTTCGGTTACTGCGAAGAGACTGAAGAGGCGATTGAGCCTGAAAGACTTCGCGCTATTCCTTGGACTCGCCTAAGCATCGAAGGTGCTGAAATTCGCGAATCCATGAATAAACGCTACGCTCGCGGCTAAACCGTCAGCTCAAACGTATTTGATTTAGTATTATCTCGAGGGGATTAGAGGGGATGCCTGCATTACTGCGCGCATCCCTTTGTTTTTTTGAGATTACCTGTAAATTTACCATGACTTAACTCGTTGCGTTGGTTTTGAGGTGGGGCTGTGCTAGAACGCCTTCATCAAAACAACCAAGGAGTTAAAAGATGAAAGTTCTTTCCGCTGTGGCTGCATTGTTGGTGGCCTCTTCCGCTCAAGCCTGGAGCAGCAAATATGTAGACGTTGTAAACGGCCGTACTGTGGCTGTTAAAGCTGTAGATGCTTCCAATCAGGATGGCATCGTTTCTTTGCGCGTGGTTGTTAAGAACCAGGCTTTGAATCTGATCGATCCAAAAGGTGTTGTGACTTCAGAACAAGATGGTTTCACTTGTGATGTTGAGCGCGTGATCCTTTTGAACAGCTCTTATGATTCTGCTTCCAAAACTTATACTCAGGATTATGAATTGAAAGTGTCCTGGACACCGGGCGCGGACTGGAGCTCTTGCACAGTTCAGGTTCAACACCCTTCTTTGAATAACAACAGTGTTGTTCTTTATGTTGAAGGTGCGACGACGTCCCCTATCGAAGACGACTATCGCGATCTTTACTAGTTTCTTGATCTAATAAGTATTCTTGGAAAAGCCGGTTTTAAAATAAACCGGCTTTTTTGCTTTCAGCACTTGGGTTCGTGGCTGCTTTTAGGCGAAGCTGTCCGGCCATGTCGTTTTCGAAAGAAGAATCTGCACCATGGCTTCAAGACCCTTTTGATCTTCGCTGTCGAACCGGCTTAAGACCGGAGCATCGACATCCAAAACCCCCAGCAGCTTTCCGTTATGAATCATCGGCACGACGATTTCGGACTTGGAGGCAGCATCACAGACGATGTGACCCGGGAACTGATCCACATCCGCAATCAGCTGGGTCTGCTGCGTTTTTGCGGCCGTTCCGCACACACCTTTGCCGATTGCAATGCGCGTGCAGGCTGGCAGTCCCTGGAAAGAGCTTAACAGCAATTCGTTGTTATGAAGCAGGTAAAACCCCACCCAGTTGATCTGGGGCAGGTGTTGTTTCAGCAGGGCTGCGAAGTTTGCCAGATTCACGAACCATTCTTTTTCAGCCATCCCTTCTGCTTCCGAAAGCAGTTCTTTATAGAATTTGGTTTTGTCTGAATAGTTGATGGACGTGTGCTGTTGCATAGCTATCTCCGCTGAGTGGACCGTTTCTGAAAGGCATTCCATACTGAACGGGCCGTAACGCCGATGGGGCGGTTTTTGGGCCGGACCAAACATAGCTCAAGATGGGTTTCAGAAGCGATGGATTTATCAATCAACACCAGATTTTTTTCTTTGGTGCATTCGCTTTTGGCGATGCGGCCCCAGCCGACGCCGCCTTCGATCATTTTCACTTTGGTGTGGTGATCGGGGACATAAATTTTATGTCCGGGTTCTTTGCTGGTTTTGCGAATGGTGGCATCGGGTTTTTCGTTGGATTGATTGCTATAGACCAGAATCTGGGGGTGCTTTGTCAGAAATTCTTTTGTCGGTGTGCGCTTTTCCTGCAGCAGGCGGCGCGAAACGGCGCTGACCAGCACGACGTCTTCCAGAAAGATGCTTTCAAGGTCCTCGCTGTTTCTGGGGGCGGGGGCGATGGCCAGGTCAATCTCGCCATCCAAAAGGCGCTGATAGCCGCCCTGAAGGATCGACTTGGTGATGACCAGATTCACCGGCAGCACGGGGCGCGCGCATTCCAGAGCGATCAGTTCCAGCACTTCGGTGGATATCAGTGGGTCCGCTGAAATATGCAGTTCGGTATCGGCTTTGTGGCGTCCCAGTTCGATACCCACGCGGGCTGTGTACTGTGCGGATTCCAGGGTGGCTTTGGCCACGGCATAAAACGCCTGGCCTTCCGGGGTCAGCTTCACTTTGTATTCGGAGCGGTCAAAGATGGTCAGGCTTAGCTCGTCTTCCAGGTTCTTAATAGCGACGCTCAGGGCGGGCTGGGAGCGGCCGACCTTGTCGGCGGCGGCCCGGAAGCTGCCACATTCGATGACGGCTTTGACGAATTCCAATTGGTCTAAGTTCATGGGTCCTCAGTGATAAATAAAAGCTATCAAGATGATAAAATATTTCAATTTTTATTTATCGTCTGAAAGCCGTAAAGTCTATTACGAAAGACAAGCATGACTTTTAAAAAAAGGGAGCAACATATGATTCAGGTAAGAAAATCCAACGAACGCGGTCTGGCACAACACGGATGGCTGAACTCCAAACACACTTTCTCTTTTGCCGAATACTATGATGAAAACTTCATGGGTTTTGGTCCTTTGCGTGTGATTAACGAAGATCGCATTGAAGGCGGCACGGGTTTCGACACCCATCCTCACCGTGATATGGAAATCATTTCTTATGTGATCGACGGCGAGCTGGCACACAAGGATTCCATGGGTAATGTGGCCGTGATCAAACCAGGCGAAGTGCAACGCATGAGCGCGGGAACGGGGATTCGTCACTCTGAATATAACAACATCCCGGGCAAGGAAACTCACTTCCTGCAAATCTGGATCAAACCGGACAAAGTCGGGGTAGAGCCAGGTTACGCGCAGAAAAACTTTGCTGACAGCTTCGGTTGCAGTGATTTGATTCTGGTGGCTTCGCACAAAGGACGTGGCGGTTCCATCACCATGAATCAGGATGTGGACATGTATGTGGCAAAAGCCCAGGATGCGGGTGAAAAAAATCACAAGACCTATCCGCACAGACATCTGTGGGTGCAGGTGATTAAAGGTGATGTGCAAGTGGATTCAAAATCTCTGACAGCAGGTGACGGTGCGGCGATCACCGACGTGGAAACACTGAAGCTTTCCTGGGGCAAAGGGGCAGAGTTTATTCTGTTCGACATGCCTTAGTCGGAAAGCGATGTGATGAAAATAAAAAAAGCGCCCTCGTTGAAGCAACGGGGCGCTTTTTGTTTTTGAAAATTAAAGACCGTGTTTGGCCATGCCTTCTTTCAGCATCTGGCAGCCTTCTTTGTAAGTGTCAGAGCTGATTTGCTGGATTTCGTTCTGAACTTCGGCTTTACAAGTCACGCCCGCATAGGCCGGGAAAACCTTTTTACATGCGGCATTTGTGGCTTTCATTTGTTCCAGAATTCTTTGTTCGTTCGGGTAGCCACCAAGCAACATCTGCAAATGGCTGAATTCAAGTACTACGGTATTATATTTAGACACGAATTCTTGAGTACAGTTGCCGTCAGCATCCACGGCTTGGGCTTTGGCATCCGCCTTGGAATCACTGCCACCACCGCCGGCACAAGCAGTCAGCATTGTCATAAGAACAGCAGCGCTCAAAATTTTTGTAGTTTTCATTTAAATCCCCTTTGTTTCCCGTCCCAGCTTTCAGAATCTGGAACTAAATTTTAGAAAAACAGCGGGTTTTTTCCGTCCCCGCTGCGGTATCCGATATGGACGACTCGCGGAGACGTAAAAGCAATGGCAGTGCCAGGGGGTGTGTAAGGAATTAGAACTTACGGATCAGGCCGACAACGATCCCGCGGATTTCCACCTCATCAGGGGTGTACCACATGGACTTCATTGTCGAATTGGATGGACGTAGTTCCACCATCTTATCTGCGTCCCCAGTTTCCGGGCGGGGGCGCAGATAGAAGCGTTTCACCGTGGCTTCATTATCTACCGTTGCCACAATGATATCGCCGTTGTTGGCGGAATTTTGTTTCTGAATCAAAATGATGTCTTCATCAAAGATCCCGTCTTCGATCATGGAATCGCCCTGCACCTTCAGCGCAAAGGATTTGGAAGGATTTTTGACCATGGAAGGGGGGACATCCACGAACTCGTCGTGTTTGATGGCTTCAATAGGTTGGCCGGCCGCCACTTTCCCAAGAAGGGGAAGTGACAGGATCTCGTCACGAGCCTGGAGGAGCTGAGTGCGAGGAGACCCTGTCTTCGTCGAGACCGTTTTTGATTGCAGCTGATCCTGAACCGCCGAAGCGGAGTGGAGCACCTGAATGGCTCGCTTCAAGTTCTGGGGATTTGAGATATATCCCTTGTTCGTCAGCTGCTTCAGATAATTCTGAACCGAGTTGAACGAAGCCAGACCGAAGTGATCCTTAATTTCTTGATATGACGGCGAAACTCCTGAACTTAAGATGTGCGCCTCGATAAATTCGAGTACGGATTTTTCTTTAGGTGTCAGTGGTGGGAGGGGCGTTTTCATCGTCATAACTTACATACGAACTTACAGTGTAAATTATATGTAAGTCAATAGCCTATTTTCAAAAAAAGAAAGGACCAGCCCTTGGGCCAGTCCTTCGTCGGTTTTCGTGCTGGAAGCGGGTTCTATTGCTTCTCGGGCGCTTTGCCGGCCTCGTCATGCTTTGGTGCCGGGCCTTTGTGCGCTGGGCCGTTTGAAGGGCCATGATGGCGGCGGGAAGCATCCACCAGCTTTTTGGTCGCCGGGTCCACGGGTTTATCAACAGCTTTCAGGATTTCAGCGATACGGTTCAGGTTCGTTGCCCAATCCGTGAAGATGATCTGGTTGGCAGCCGCGTTCACATTCATCTCGCCATCACGGGAAGGCAGGATGCGCAGATCACGATTCAGATCCAAAACAGAAACGTGCTTCAGCGTCGCCACCCAAGTGTACATGCGCTGCGGGGATACCGATGGAACTTCAGAACTGACTTCGATCAAATCACGCTGCACATTGCGTGCGGCTTTTACCACCATTACATCGCTCTGCTTGCTGATAGCAAAGCCATTGGTGGCAAGGGCGATGGAAAGCTGATTGAAAGCTTCAGCCGGTTCAAGCGGCTCTTGATTAAAGATTGAAATAGTTCCGCGCACGCCTGGATCAATAATAAATTTCTGACCCGTGGCCTTCGAATAAATTTCGATCACCTTGGTCAGTTCTTCTTTATTGAAATACATTTTGATTTTGTCGGCAGCAGACGCCTGGGACAAGGTCACAGCAGAAACAAACAAACTTGAGATAACGTACTTAAGCATGGATCCTCCTAGCGCTGTTTAGGCTAGGAGACCTTCCAAAGACGGGCAAGTCCAGCTTTACAGCAGACCTGCCACGCAAGATGCCAGCGCTTGTTCAGCGTAAGGGGACAGGACCATGCGGACTTGGTTGTCGCGAGTTGTGGATTCGGTATAAAGATCGCTGACGTCGTTCATATGTTCGATCAGGCAGCCGGCCTTTTCAGATTTGATTTCCATTTTGACCAGGCACTTTTTATTGCGCACCGAGCAGCGGATATCGTTGTAGTGAACTCCTTGGGTCAGGTTTTCCTGATTCAGGGTTGCCAGCAGCGTGGTCTCGTCTTGAGACGACAAAAAGGCCTGGGCAGGAGATGCTGCCAAAGCCATGATTGCGGCAAGTGCGATAGTGATTTGTTTCATAGAAGCCTCCTTGTTTCTAACTATGCTTCGAGAGCTAGTTGTAACAAGCAGGACATCATAGGTAAAAGGTATATAAAGAATTCAGATATGCACGTAACGAATGTTACTCGTTACGTGGGCATTCTTTCTTTTCGTCCTTACAGACCGGTTTGATATCGGCAATCACCGGCTGTGACTCGGAAGCCACTTGGCGGGTGATCACAGGGATCGGTGTGGAGTTTTTGGCGTGGCTTACTGGCGCCATCGAGCAGTTTTGATAAAACAGTATCACGACGGGATTGATTACCAGCATCGCTACGAAACTAAAACTACCTCTATTCAACATACTTGCCTCCACACTGAGTCCTAATGGTCACACCCTTTCTTTTACGGACGAAAGCCTGCAAGACTTTAGTCAATTTGTAAGGATTCTCAGCTTGATTCAAAAAAAGCCACTTTCTCATCTTGAGAGAATTGCCAGACACAGCGATAATGATTGCTGAGTGGTTAAGAGGACTATGAAAGCATTAATTTTTTCCGCGATCCTTATGACAGTTGTTGGGGCGAAGGCGAATTTCCCTGATCTTCAGCAAGACTGTATCAATGAGCTCAAAAAATTTCCTGGCGCTTGGGATGACAAGCTTTTGCATCAGGCTTGTGCCAAGGTGCAAATCGACACTCAGTGCGTGAGTGCTGAGGGGAAGCCGATTTTTCACTATGAAAAGATCTCTTCCACACCAGGGGCGAAAAAAGTTCTGGTGTTCAGTATGATTCACGGGGATGAAACGCCGGCAGGCACCGTGGGCCGTTACTGGATGGAGCGACTGGAGGGCATTGACCCGCGCAATTCCTGGCGTGTGATTCCGGTGTTGAACCCGGATGGTGTGAAATACAAAACCCGCTATAACGCGAACAAGATTGATATCAACCGCAACTTCCCAACAAAAGATTGGGATGCAGGGGCTTTGACCGCGTGGAGACGCTCTACCGGATCTAATCCGCGTCGTTTCCCGGGTAAAGAAGGTGGCAGTGAGCCTGAAACCAAGTGCGCGATGAAGCACCTGGGTGACTTCCAGCCGGACTTTATTGTGTCAGTCCACACGCCGCTAAAAGTTTTGGATTACGACGGACCGAAAGTGAAGGCACCGCCAAAGTTTGATTACCTGCCTTGGAAATCCCTGGGGAACTATCCGGGGTCCTTGGGTCGTTACATGTGGGTGGAGCGTCAAACCCCGGTGCTGACGATGGAACTAAAGGACAATCTGCCGCCGAACCTGACGCCGTTTGAACAGCTTCAGGATATCATCGGGACGTTGGTGAAATACGAAACGTCTGCCGAGCAAAAAAAAGAGGAGACTTCCACAGCCTCCTCTCCAACTAGCTTTTTACCTGTCGCCTTGGAACACTAGTTCCAGGGCTTTCTAGAAATCACTGATAGAATCTTCAAGACCCGCGAAATCAATGAACGGGTTTCTGTTACCCTGCATTTTGTGGATCTCGTCGTTGCGGCTGATTTCTTCGTCGTCGATCGGATCTTCTTTGGACCATTTACGCAAAGTTGCTTCCTGACGGGAATCAATTGGCATGTCATATCTTACAGAGAAATAGAACAAAGCGCGAGCCACATTGCCGCGGTGATTTGCCGGTGGCATGAACACGTCAGCTCCACCCTGGGAAGCGCGACCGAAGCGGGATACTCTGCACTTCAAAGGCTTTCTGTCCTGAACAACTTCACCGAATGGGTTGTTGCCGCGGATAGAGTTCATTTCATTGTCAGTAGGGTACAAGTGGTGCATGTCAGCTTTCTGCATGCTCTTGTTGTGGCGGCCAGAGAATTTGGATTGTGGCCATGTGTGTTCAGTGTTCACGATGTTGCCATCCGGAATTCTGCCCGGAGCCGGAGCATTGCCGCCGCGGAAGTCAGCAGCGCCGCGGATGGAATCACAGTAAACGTCTTTCACTGCATATTCGCCGTGACCTTCATCAACCAAATAGAAAGAACCCAGAAGGAAGGTACGGGCACCGTCGTAACCCAAGGAAACGTGCTGATAGCAGTTGTCGCCGTTGCAGCCGTTAACGATTTGGTCGTAGCTGCCGTTCACACGAAGGTGGAAACTGCGAAGGACAAACTGAATGTTCTTTTTCAGATCGTCGTTGGAAATTCCAGTCGCCAGATCGTGGTGGAATTTTTCGCCATAATAAGGAACATCGCCGGAAGAAGGAGCTGCAAAAACGATTTGGCCACAAAGCGTGGACACCAGCACCAGAAGAGAAACTGCGGTCAACTTCACAAAGAACCTCCATAGTCAGGCATTTGAGGTGCCTGGTAGAAACGCTGCGCCCTATTCGCAACATATACGGGGAAACACAGTGAAGTTATTTCTAAAGAATCTGTGGTTGCAACAACTTAATGAAAACCAACCGTTTACAAACAAATTTGCGCGGCGCGGAGGTGTCATATTCGACAAATTATCGGAAACAGGGCGTTTTTCAGCCCTGTTTTTTAAGATTTTTTCAGAAAACTCTCTGACATTTCAGGCGCAGGTCCCAGGATTTGTTCCAGTCGTTCTGGAAAAGCAAAGCCGGTTCGCGGGATTGAATGACAAGGCGGGCTTGCAGGGATTGTTTATCCAACTGCAATTGATTCAAGACATCCAGGGTGTGCAGCAGGGAAGACCCTTTTTCCAGGGCGTTCATTTGCAGATACTTTGCGGATTCCTGCATTTCTTCACCGGCCCACGCGTGGATGTAGGTGGAGTTCAGGAACTTTGTGTGAAGACCTTCGGATTTATTATAAATGTTCTCGTACTGGGAAAGCGGGATGTATTTCAGTTCGGCCTTGGCGTAGCGCTGGCCATCACGGTAAGGCACCGAACCAATGCAGACTTCGATTTTGTGCATTTGCAGTTTGGAAAGATCTGATTTCGTGACTTCGCAGGCATAACCTTCGTCAGCGGGCCAGTCAGATGTCAGAAACTCTTGGCAGTTATGGGCCCAGGACAGGGCAGGGAACAAAAGCATCGCAAGTACAAGCAGGTGGTTCATGGGTACTCCTGTGCAGGAACATAGCAAAAAACAGAGGTGGGCGACAGGGGCAGGGATCCAAGGTGAAAAACTTTCCCGTGATTCTTGTCGCTGCCAAGGCGTTATGGAATACTGCGAATGTTTCTGGAGGGGTTTCTTGGTTAAGTATTTGATGATGGAGATTGAAAAGTCCCAGTTGCTGAAGGCTGAGCACGACAACAACAGCCTGGTGCTGGATCTGGAGTGCATTCTAAGTGTGGTGGATGAAACCACCGATGTTCTGGAAAGAGCCAACAACAGTGTCACCACGAAGATCATCGTCAGAAACCCGCGCCTGAACCGCGTGCCGCCTGTAGGTTATGTGTCTGAAGGGCAGCTGGAAATCGACGACAAACCAAAAGGCTTCCTGCCACTGAATCTGGAATACAAAGGCGACTTCCGCCTAAGCCTGACCCTCGGCCCGGATGAATTCGAGACCGAAGGGGATGAGATCATTATCAAGACTGAGAGTTCGGAGATTCCGTCGGGGTACCGTAAGATTCCCGCGATGGGGTGGTAGGACAGTCTGAATAGTTCTATTTTTCTTGAAGAATACAAATAAGCAATCCAGCGATAAGAGCACTGTGGCGACCTTCAGTCGGACGTTTTCATGTTCCGTTGAATTCAAATAGTTCTTCAGGGGCTCCGAACAAGCCGTGACTATCTTATTATGAAATCATCTCGGTGTTCTCGCTCAGAATTTTTTTTAAGTCTTATGGAAATAATTATACAGACAATCCCAATCACAAAACTTAGAGCTAAACATATCATAGATATCTTTCGGCAGTTGCCAGATTCAGATTGGCAAATAATAAGTTGCTCTACTTGAGGGGAACCGAAGAAATAAGATAATAGGCAAAAGTAAATAAGTGATGCTCCACCAAGGACCCCACACATACTTCCGATAATATCAGCGCGACCTTGCGGTAAATCCTTCTTTGGCCCTGATGGAACAATATTTTTCATCCTAAAAATCCTTATATTCCTGGTGCGAATTTCAAAAGGTCACAAATACTTTTTCCGCCATAATTCACCGCCCCTGTCATAATTGCAGGAAGCGCCGCTTGTGCCATACGCAGTTTTGAGAGGGTGGATTCGAGATCAAGCTTCCTAGCGCCTCCGTCTTTGGGGCAAAGCTGATCAATGGAGCTGAGTTCTTTCTCTAAGGATTGTATATCCTCAGTGATTTTCAACGCAACCTGCTTGCCTATTGAGTCCGCGACAATAGGCAACCCCAAATGACATAAGCCCGATAAGATTGGCCCAGTGCCGCTCGCATCAGCGAAGTTCACGGGATCGTTTTCCACATACCCAAACAAATTCGTGTCACCGCCTTTAAATAGAATCGGGTCCTTGCTCGTCCACCGACCAACCTCTGGATCATAATCTCTTGCGCCAAACCTAACAAGCTTAGTGTCGTGATCGACTAGTCCCCCGGCAAAACCAATAGGTTGGAAGTCTTGATTTGAGTCGAAAGTGATTTTTCCTAACTCCGTATAATCAAGGCGTTGCGCAATTGTTCCAAGAATTGCCTCCACGATCAGTCGAGGTGAGCCAAGGTGATCCTTGAGGAACTTATATATTTTACCATCTATGATTAAGTATTCTGGAGAATTTGGGGAATTTAGGTAGACAAATTCTTTCGCTGTTTGGCTGTGGTGAGTATAGTCGACAGCAATTCTATGTCGGCCTTCATATATACGTTCATAGACTAGCTTACCATCTTTATGTGATGCAATTCTTCTTCCGTAGAAATCAAGAGAATATTTAAGGTTAGATCCAATAGATGTGTGCACTGCCTTCAATTGCCCAAAGGAATCGTGAACGAATTGGGAAATTTTCCCAATGGCGGATTCGGCGGAAGAAAGTTCTCCATTGGCTGTGTATTTAAAGAGCTGGCCATTGTATGAGATCATTCGATCTTGATCGTCAAATGTCGCGGTGAAGGGGGTGCCACTATGGGATCCTGATGTACGGTTCCCATTGCTGTCATAGATATAGGTGCTGGTGACGCGGCCGTTCTTTTTGACTTCGATCAATCTGCCTGCACTGTCATAGGTATAGCTGTATTGGGTTGTTACACCTTGTATAGTTTCACTTTTTCCGACGATTCTGAATGCTAGGTCCCTTTCTAGGGCGTATGAATATAGAGTTTTTACTGGCAGGTTTGGAATTTCTAGCCTTGCTTCGTACGTGTGAATATTTCCATAGGTATCATAAGAAAGTGTTTCCTTAATATTGTGCAGACTAGTCCCAATAGGGCGACCAGATGATTGATCGTAGGTAATCGTGAGATCTCCAACCTGTGCAATCTTACCGTCGAGACGATAGGATGTGTTGATTCGATTAGTTTTAAATTTATTTCCTTCAATTATTCGGGCGTTTCTTTGGTTCTTCTTGTTGTAGTCAAAGAGGATTTTTGTTGTACCGATGAAAGGACTAAATTGGGTCTCGCTAGTAGTATTGACTCCGCCATAAGCAAATGAAGTTTGTACTCCATAGATAGACAAGGCGCTTTTGATTCTGTCCGAGTTTGGTTCGTACGTATACGACTGCTTGCCTGACGGGGTTACTATCTCTTTTAGAAGTCCGTCCGTATCCCCATAAATATATTCCAACCTTTGGCCATCCGGTCGAATGATCGCGGTAAGCTGCTTGTCTAGGTTATATTGATATTGAGTATTCTTGTAGCCGCCACCTAGGGGGGCGGGCGGAACGTACGATTCCATTAGGCCAAATTCATTGAAGCTGAAAAGATGAATTGGTCTGCCTGGGGGGGTGATGCCAGTTTGGTTTCCGTCAGCATCGTATGAATACAAAGTGGTTCTGTTGTCCGGAGTGGTTTCTGATGTAATACGGCCTGTACTGTCGTAAGAAAATGTAGTAGTTTCGTTGCGTGCATTAGTGATCGACTCGAGGTATCCGCTTAAACTGTAAGTATAGCTGGTTGAGTTCGCGCTACCTTGATACGTGTTAGTAAGTCTTCCTTGGTTGTCATATACCATGGTAACTGGGGTGTCGCTTCCTAGTTGAGTCTGAATAGGTAACTCATATTGATTTATTTTGGTTTTATAGGTTGCTCCATTTGGTGATGTGGTGGTGTACTCCAGGTTCTGCTTGTTGAAGACTTCAGTGTAAATCGCGCCATCTTTATTGGTAGAGGTCGTAATAGTATTGTAACCGAACGGCTCTGTAAGAGGCCATGGGGAAATCGTACGATTGATTTCTGTGCGATTCTCCTTTTCATTTGTGGTGAATATCTGCAGATATGTTCGTTTTTGCGCGGCTCCAAATCGCTCATCGTACTTTGTTTTTGTGTGTTCTCGATAATGGGGCGTGATTGTATCTGTAGAGTTGTCGGTATTTTCGACTGTCGTCGTGTGGTAGCCGTAAGGTGTTAATTCTGTTTGTTTGTGCTTACCGGCTGCTAGTCTCTCAGAGCTGAACTCTGTAGCTCGGTTCAATGCACTTTTCTTTACAATGTACTCCACATAATCACTTGGGACCGCGGAAAAGGATTGTGAGTTTCCTGCAGCGCCTTTGTCTAAGGTTAACTTTCCAGATGCATTGAATGTGAATTCTGTTCGTCTGCCGCTTGGTGTTGTAAAGGTAGAAATGAGGTCCGTATTGCTATGGTAAGTTATGGAATACGTCTCGTTGTTCGGATTGGTAATTGAAGAAATAAGATTGTCAAGATTCACCGTTATGTTGGTTACTTGACCGTAGGGTGCCTGAATTTCGCTTAATACTCCATTGGATCGTGTGAAGGTGCTGGTGTTGCCAAATGAATCTACGATTTCTGAAAGATAACCCGAGCTATAGTTGAACGTGTACTTGGTGTATCCGGTTAATGAGCTGCGTGTGCGAATATGTCGTCCCGATGTATTGAAAACATAGACTTCATCTCCCTCAACAACGTTGTAGTTTCCAGCTGAGTCTGTATATGCAGTGACGTGTTTTATTTGACCGGTTCCGGTGAAGAGTTTTTGCTGTGATACGCTGTAGTGATGTACTAGCGAGACGGTCCATCCGTGTGGATTAAAGGAAGACAGGTGATTGACGTTGGTGTACGGGACTACGAACTGTGGGGCGTGGTCAGAGGAGTAGTACATAGAAAACGGTGCGCCCACGACGGGGACTAACTCACTCACAGACTGACTGGAAACTTTAATGATCGAGCCTTCGTTGCATTTGGGGTTGTTGGGTGGTTCTTGGTAGTTCTTAATTTTTCCACTTAGTTGGTATATATGGTCCTTAGTGACTGGACCGCTGTTATCAACCCCATGAAATTTGAATGAAAAGGTCGCATTAAAAAGGCCATCATCGAGAGGGGATAAAGATGAGAATAGAAGAACATATCCGCATGTAGAGCCTCCTGGGACATCCCCATCACAGGAATTGCTTTTAATAGTGAATCTATCAGAGCCCGTAATCTGGAAGTTTGTAAATTGAGCCGTTCCAACCCCAATGACTTCCCAGATCATTGTTACTTCAATTTCCTGATTGATAAACATGGATCCAAAATAGATGTTACTTTTCGGGGAAAGAACCAATCCTTTACTAGTGGTCGTTTCCACTTCCCGGATGAATAGTTCTTTTGCAAGAGCGTGATTGCAGTAAAGAAGTGAAGTCACAAAAATAATTGAAATCCATTTCATCATAAGACGTCCTCATAAATACGAATCTGTTTTTCAAAGGTAAACAGTAGTTACTTTTGTTTGCTGGCTCAAGACTCTTTAATGGAACTAGTAGATGGTCCTGCGTCATGTAAACAAGTTTTCTTGATAAACATAAAATCATTTGACGCAATTCTGTTTCATGACGAATCGTAGGCAATCAGTAATTGTTTTATGGAGGAAGTGATGCTGAAGGGACTCATTGCGACGTCTTTGCTACTTTATAGTGGTTCGAGCTATGCAAAGGCGCCAACAAAAAGAATTTATTCGCAGTCGACTGAAAAAGTGTCTTATGCGATCTCAAAGTTCAATACTCAAGACAATTTTACCATTGCGAAGATTCGATATTCTCCCGCGCAGCCGAAGCAAGGAGACAAGGTCACAGTTCTCATCGAGCTATCAACAGATTTTGAGTCTAATAAAAGAATCAAATCGGGTGTGACTGCAGTAGTTGGCGGTCAGAAACTGAAGCTTTCTCGCCGAGCCGGGACATTGTGGACTTCACTTCCAATTACTGTTCATCAAGAAGGTAAGTTGGCTGTCGAGGTTAGCGGCTATCTCGAAGACATCGAAGCCAATAAGACGCTCCAAGAGTCTCTTTTGGCGCTTCAGGCGGAAATTGCTAAGTTGACTGCCGAGCATCAAAGAGAGACCGATCCAGTAAAAAAAGGTCAGTTGCAAGCCGTATTGGAATCTAAATTGGCGCAAAAAGTTGATTTAGAAAATATGATCGAAGCCTCCAAACGTCCAATCACCCAGAAAACAGATACGCTTCTTGTATTGAAGCAAGATGCGCCTAATACGACATATCCGAATCTGACGGGGTGTGTGCCTGATGCGGGTTCTGTTTCTGGCGGAACTGAGGTAGTGCTGAGTGGTGCAAATCTGCTAGGTACGACATCTTTGCAGATTGGGGAGACTGTCATCGAAGAGTCCCAAATGGTTGTGGGGGATGGAGAGATCACATTCACTATGCCGGGTCTGTCCAAAGGTATCTATGACATTATTCTAAATAAGCAAGTTGCCGGTCAATCAGTGAATACGATATTGCACAATGCTTATTACGCAGGGGACATTTCTTCTGTTGGTAGCTCTGGGCCCGTCGCATTTGCCGGGTATCCCAAGACAACCACCTCTGAGGTTGGGGTGATGTTGGATGGCTCCATGTCTTACGGGGCCCCCGGAGAGACCTTGTTCTACGATTGGAGTGTACAATCTCGTCCCGTTAATGCAGACCCTGCCGAGGGGCAAATTACGAATGGCTACGGAACAGCTACTCCTACCTTCATGGCAATAACTGAGGGAACATACGTAGTATCTCTGGTTGTCTACAGTGGTACTACGCAAAGTAAACCATCTTGGACTACAGTTACCATCGGTCCAAAAGCAGGAATCAGCGTTGTTCCTAGTTCAATCGTTGGTACTTTTACTAAGGACAAGCCGTATGTCGGGATGTTCAAAATATGTAATAACCTTGAGCAAGATGGCGACTATCAGGTTTACCTAAAAGACATTGTCCTTTTAATCGGTTCCAATCGTGGGACTATTCTTAGGAACAGTTGTTTAAGCTTTCAGTTTATTAGTTATTGGAAGCAAGACGGACTTTACTCAAGTATTCCCGTCGTTATGAAGACTCCGCAGGCCTTTGCTACAAAAATTGACCTCAGCTTATATTCCGGTTCAGAGCCCACGCTCACTATGCATACCGTTTACAACGAACATCAATGGATGGGTGAAACTAACGTGGAGATGATCGCAAACTCTGGAGTGGTTCCCGTAAATGGGGTCTATGACGAGGATAGCCTTACAAAATTTGAACTTAGAAATAGATCATCGCTTGAAATCTATGTATCTACGCCACCAGACTTTACGTATATCGATGGTACTAGTGGTGTCTTCGAGATGGACATGGGTAGCGGCGTGGTTGTGCCGGCTGAGGGCAGTGCAGATGTTTATCTTAAAGTGAAGCAGAATGGGAATTTTGGGGTACGAAATTCATCCTCAGCTATGTTGACGTGGAATTTCAGTTCTCTGGCGAATAATTCTGTTTCTACAGTGGTTGAAACTCAGAAACTGCCAAGCCTATACAATCCTTCAAAGTTATTGGATTTTGGTGACGTTGAGGAAGGAGCAACCTCTGCGCCCCTTGTTATCAACATTATGCAGGACTTCTACTCTCTATCTACCGGGCAGTGGCTGACTGAAGTCGAAGATGTCGACGCAGATTTGCAGGGATGCTTTGAGGCAGACGGAGAATTCTGGCCAGGCTTCCCATTCTCTGTCGGCAATAATGACAAGATTAGCTCCAGTTCCATAGATATACGGACATATTTTAAGCCATATATTGACGGGCTTTGTGAAGGGTCGCTTGCATTTAAATTAAGAGGATATCAAACACCAATTCTATATCCGCTGAAAGGGAACGGGATTATCCCTTAGGAGAGTTGAAGATGAAAAAAACAATTTTTGCGATCATGACATTCCTTGCAACCGCGGCATTCGCAGATCCGCAGTTTATTGAACTTAAAAGTGGCAAAACACAATACGTGGTCGGGGAGAGAGCGGTTCTTCTTGCCTCGGTAAGAACAAGCCCAAGCGATCCAGCGACTGAAGTTCACTTGGAGGCGACTTGGAATACGGATGCCATTAAGTTAACAAAATTTTCTGACACTGAATTTGCTGTGGTTACGCCAGTTCTGCCCGATACAAGCCCATATCACTGGGAAGTAAAGGCCTACCTTCAGAATCGTGCATCGGCTTTAAATTTAAACTCCAGTATTGCTCTTCTTCAAAAGGAAAATATCCTTTTAAGTCAAAAGCATAGCTTGGAGACTGATCCCGAGAAGAAAGCACTGTTGCTTCAGGCAATTTCCGAAAACGAAGCATTAATATTGGGCTTGCAGACTCAACTGCAGCAGGGGCGAACTTTGTTGGAGACGAAGGAGCTCTATGTTTACCCGACCCAAGTAAAGAAAGGGCATAGACTGTCTTCGCCGTTGCAGATTTCAACGGATAAAGTTGATGATGTATTTGTTGTCGGGGAAAGTGGAACTGTAACATTTCAAGTTAATCCGTCTGAAATGACGGAGACCTATGAATTTGTATCAGAAGTAGAGGCAACACTGGGGGCTAGTCCTATGGTCCTTGTTAAGAATTCTGATCTTAATTATCAATCAAGTATTGATGGTTCAATGCTAACAGTTGGCTCCCACGCGATTTCAGCGTCCTTATTTATCCGAAATAAGCGAGACGCTAATTCGCTCCTGGATGCAATTGATAAAGCCGCATTAATGAAAGCAAAGAACGAACAGCTACGTGATGCAGAAACAAACACAGCACTGATTGCATATTACCAACGGGAGGTTGATGATCTAACGGCTATTATCTCGGCCTTCTATGCCGTTTATGCTGATATGAAAATTTTTGTTGCAACCGCGAATTTGACTATTGAAGTCGTTGAAATTTCGCCGGTTTATATTGATCAATCCAATATTTACGCCTATGAAAATTCAAGTGGATCTTACTCTGTAGCCCTTACGACAGAGCCGACTGCGAACGTAACAATTGTTGCGAGCTCACCAAGTTCGCGTGTGACCTTCTCGACGAAAAATGGACGATCCGCGCAGATGTCTCTGACATTTACTCCTAGTAATTGGAGCACACCTCAGCAAATTTTATTTACTACCGCTGATAATTCGATAGTAGACGGAACTGAGGCTATTAAGATTACTCATACAGCATCTGGTGGAGACTATGAAGGCGTACGTGTTCCTGATGTGTATGTTCACGTCATGAATGATGATTATGGTAGCATTCTTTTCGATACCTCACAGGCGGATTTGTCATTGGATGGAACACCAACTCAGTATGGTGTTTCTTTGAGTGCCGAGCCTATCGGTGTTGTCCAAGTCACAATCGACACGACGATTTTGCGAGTCAACGGACAGAACGGGTTGCCGGTTGTACTAACATTTAGTCCCTCTGATTGGAATCAAGTACAGTATGTATCTGTTGAAATCCCACCGGGCACAGACCTGTATCCGTACACATACCATTATCTGGATCATCTCGCATCCAGTGCGGATGGCTATGATGGCGTCCAAGGAAGTATGGTCTTTTTAATTGTACCGTAATGCTTAGTAACGGCTAAAGATAGCTTTAGAATGGGGCCATTGGCCCCATTTTTTGCTGTTGCAAGATGCCGTGGTTCCCACTATGTCTAAAGTCTTTCCATGCTTATTTAACGATTAGTTCTAGGCTGACCTTGGTTCGGGAGTCTTCCGCGGAGGGCGGGAACTTCATCGCCTTGATTTTGGAGATAATGCAGTCCTCAAATGCAGGGTCCTTGAAGTTCATATCGCGAACACGCGGATTTTTAACAAAACCATCTTCATTTTGAATCCAAACAAGCGTTGCCCCTCCATCCAGGCCCGGCGATCTCTTTACTGCATCTTGAATGCATTCTTGGAAAAGGGCCTGATTTCGATCAAGAGTGCGATTTGTTGCTTTTTCCGTAGCCTCTAAGCGCTCTTCGCGTGTTGGTACATTTGAACAAGAGGTTAGAGCTAACGTCAGCAGGGCGATGAGAACTGTTTCTTTCAATCAAGACTCCTCGAGGGGGCATTTAGATTTTTCATTTTCGATGATCTATCAGGGCGGGTACAGTCAAATAGCAGTGAAGGAAAAAGGCTGCGGGAATATTTCCGGCAGCCTTTGGGTGTGTCTCATTAGTAAGCGAAAATCTTTTTAATGTCTTTGTCGATCTCGGGTGTGATTTCGACTTTTAAGGCCCCAAGGTTTTCCTGCAACTGTTCGATGCTGGTCGCACCTAAGATCACGCTGCTGACGCCCGGTTGGGCGGCGGTCCAAGCCAGTGCCAACTGCGTGCGGCTGCATTCCAGTTTGTCGGCGATGCCTTTAAGTTCCCACACGCGCTGACTGTTCTTTTCGGTATAGAAGGTGTCCTTCAGCCAGTCGATACGCGACAGGCGGCCTTCGCTGACGCCTTTGTCGTATTTTCCGGTCAGCATGCCAGATGCTAACGGAGACCAGGTGACCAGGCCCATGCCGTGTTGTTGGGCTTTGGGTTGCACGTTGGTTTCAAACTTGTCGCGCACTAACAGATTGTACTGGGGTTGTTCGACTTGCGGTTTGTAGTATCCGCCCTTGTCGCAGACATCCATGGCTTCCTGAATTTGCTCGGCGGTCCATTCGCTGGTCCCCCAGTACAGAATCTTTCCGTGATGAATGAGGTCATCCATGATGCGCACGGTTTCTTCCACCGGGGTTTCCGGGTCATAGCGGTGGCAGAAATAAATATCCAGATAGTCCGTGCCGATTCGTTGCAATGACTTGTTCACGGATTCCAGAATGTGTTTGCGGGAAAGTCCCTTGTCGTTGATGTCTTCACTCATCGGCCAGAAGACTTTCGAGGAAATCACCAGCTCGTGGCGCGGGAAATCTTTTAAAGCTCCGCCCATGATGCGTTCGGATTCGCCTTTGGCATAAATGTCGGCGATGTCGAAGAAATTGATTCCGGCTTCGTAAGCCAGGCGCAGAATGCTGCGAACGGAAGTGAAGTCTTTGATGGTGCCACCAAAGGTGGTCCATCCACCCAGAGAATAGGTGCCGATTTTAAGACCGCAACGGCCAACGCTGCGGTAAGGCATATTGGGATTGAACATCAGGGCCTCCTTGCAGAAGCCCCATTATCTTAATTGGGAATTGCATGTTGCAAGGATTGATTGATTTTGCGGGCAGGGCAGTGCTGGTTGACGAGGAGTAGAGATGAAAATTCAAAGATAAGCAAAATCAACAACTTACACGTTTAAATTCTTAAAAATAGCTAATTTATAGAGATTGCTCTAGAGTTTGAGCTAAAGTCGAGTTATAGTAAAATCAACAACTTACAGATTTAAACTCTTAAAAAATGGAATTTTGTGGGATCTGTTGAACTCGAGTATAGCAAAGCAAAAATTGATCGAGCGGGCGAACTACTAAAGAGCAAATCCGGCTCGGATGAGGAAATTGCAAGTGCTTTGGAAGTGCTATCAAGTTGGCGCGCCTATCATGCGATTCCCTTGGATTCTTTTGCGGCGGTACTGCGACAGCGAATTCAGAAAATCAGCGATCGAGCGATTGCTGCACAACGGTTGAAAAGAACGCCTTCCATCCTGCTTAAGCTTTCCAATCACAAAACAATGAGATTATCCGCCATGCAGGATATTGGCGGCTTAAGAGCGATTTTGGAATCTACCGAAGAAGTGTATGAGTTGCTCGGTTTGTACAAGAGATCCAAGTCTAAGCATGCGCTGTTTTCTCTTGATGACTATATTGAAAACCCAAAGCCGGATGGTTACCGAAGCATTCACTTGGTTTACAAATTGTCTAAGACCCCGAGTCTTTTTTTGGAATTGCAATTCAGATCCCAGTTGCAGCATATCTGGGCGACGGGTGTCGAGGTGTTTGGAACTCTTCAGAACAGTTCGTTCAAGTCGGGACAAGGCAATCGCAGGTGGTTGGAGTTTTTCGCTTTACTGAGTTCAGTGTTTGCGATCAAGGAAAGTAAGCCGATTCTAAAAGCTCATAAGGAAATGTCAAAGCTTGAACTGATAGAGAAAGTTCAAAAGGAAATCCGTGAGCTGCACGTGATCGAAAACCTCAGCGTATACACTGCTGCTTATAAAACGATTTCAAAGAGTTCTTCGAAGGGTAGAAAAGGTCACTATAGTTTAATTCTGCTTAATTCGCGGGAGAACACAATCTCGCTCGAAACTTATGGCGCGAGTCAGTTTGATGCCGCCGTCCAGGCGTATTTGGATCTTGAAAGAAAATACTTTGAAGACACATTGATCAATGTGGTTTTGGTAAATACGGGAGATTTGAAAAAACTAGAAATGAGTTATCCGAACTATTTCATGGATACAAAAACACTGGTACAGAATCTTTCCCTGATTATGATGGGAAAATTTTTCTGATGTGTTTGTGGGGCCTCCTTGCTGAAGCCCCATTATCTTAATGAAGAACCGGATGTTGCAAGTAATGATTGATTTCGATGATTCGGTCCTGCTGACTGACGACAGAATCCTGAATCGCAACTAACTTTTGCATAAGGTTGTCTTTGGCAAGCCTAATGGCTTCAAAGATGTCCTCGTGGACGCCTTCGGCCTCTGCCTTCGCGCCGCCCTCGTTTAAGACGATGGCAATACGATACAGTTTCTTCAGGCCCTCGCGGGTGAATTCGCGCCCGTCTGTTTCATACTGGAGCGCAAGTTTTCGGGGATCCCGGGCGACTACCGCAACCACAGTCTGTGGAGTCACAAAGTGTTCAAACTCTGCGATCTGCTGGTAGATAAAGGACTTAACCTCAGGATTTTGCTCAATAAGCTCAATGGTGGGGTTGAGAAGGGTCGTCATAGGCGGCCTCCTTTTCCTCGTAGTTATAGTGTAACAATGGGGTCGAATTTTGTCTGGTCAAGAAAACTGGCACCGAAAAAATAATTTGAAATCGAATAGGTTTGCATTAGAATCCCGAAGCTGGACCAAGGACTTGTGTCAGATTGAGATGGAAAATATTAACTCAGAAATCAAACTAAACTCATCTTGGAAGCAGCATCTTCACCTCGAATTTGAAACCGAGCGCATGCAGAAGCTGAATAAATTTTTATCTGCTGAATACAAAGCGGGTAAGACAATTTATCCGTGTGGTGATGACTATTTCGCTGCGATGAATCTGACTCCTTTTGACAAAGTGAAAGTGGTGATCGTCGGGCAGGATCCTTATCACGGCCCCGGCCAGGCGCATGGACTTTGTTTTTCTGTACAAGACGGCGTTCGTTTTCCGCCGTCGCTTAGAAACATCTTTAAAGAGCTTCACGACGACGTGGGTGCGACCATTCCGCAAAGCGGTTCACTGACTAAGTGGGCCCAGGAAGGTGTTCTGTTGCTGAATGCTGTGCTGACAGTCGAGGACGGCAAAGCTGCTGCCCATCAGGGTAAAGGCTGGGAAGAGTTCACCGACAAGATCATCCACGTGCTGAACGAGGAAAAAGAAAATCTGGTGTTCATCCTGTGGGGTTCTTACGCGCAGAAAAAAGCGTCCTTCGTGGATCGCAAAAAACATCTGGTGCTTGAGGCCGTGCATCCGTCGCCGTTGTCCGCTCACCGCGGGTTCTTTGGGACCAAGCCTTTCTCCAAAACCAATGCCTATCTGAAATCCAAGGGTATTGGCGAAATCAACTGGAACCTGGTTTAACTCCTTCGGGAGGCGTCCAAAATAGATCCATCCCGGTGTTTTATATCAAGCCTGCAAGGGTAAAAGCTCTAGTCTTCGCTGGGGACCTTGGCTAAGATATAAGAAGGTCTCAATTATTCACAGGGAGGATTTATGAGATGGCTTGTTGTGGTGGCTTTCGTGGCACCCGTTTTTACAGGCTTGAATCTTGCGCAGGCAGGTCCGTCGATCCGTCTGGTCGCAAGTGAACACTCCACCATCACCGCAGACACCGTAAAAAGCATCCGTGCCGATGGCAACGGGCTGCTGGTGGTCTTTGTGAAAACTGCCGGAACCTATTATCTGGATCGTGATGTCATCAACTTTGAGACCTACCGCAAAAAGCTGGAAGAAAGTCTGAAACATCAGAAGCCTGTCAGCGTCAAGGCCGAGCAGCATCAGCTCAATATTGTTGAAGTAAAATAAGGCCCCGTTGTAAACTGGTCTCCGTCGTAAGGAGACCTTTTATGCGTCCTATTGCTGCTGCTTTTGTAGTGTTGTCCCTGGTATCCCAGTCCTTTGCCACTTCCGCTGACGAAGTGAAAACCAAAACCGCTGAAGCAGCGACCGCTGCGGCTGATTACACCAAAGAACAAAAAGAGCAGTTCCAAAAAGACATGGAAGAAAATCTGGCGAAAATGAAAAAAGAGATCGCCGAGATGAAAGAAGCTGCCTCCAAGAAATCCGGCGAAGCAAAAGCCGAGTACAACGACCAGATCAAAGCTTTGGAAAAAAAGCAGGAAGAAATGAAGAAAGATCTGGCGAAGATGAAAAAAAGCTCAGGCAAAGCCTGGGGCGAAATGAAAAACGGCATGAGCAAAGCGTGGGATGCAATCTCTGATTCCTACGGCAAAGCCAAAGCCCACCTGTCAGAAGAAAAATAATGAAAAAAAGCGCACTGCTCTTCACTACGGAACTGCCTCGTCCCGCTGACCTGGGGGAAGAGCTGTTGTTGATCTACGACGAGATCCTGCCTCGTAAATCCAAAGCCTTCAAAAAATGGATGGCGCAGTTTCCGCTGCGTTATTCGGTGAAGGCCGGGGAAGCCCTTAAATCCGTTCAAAACTTTCCAGAACATATCACCAAGATTGTGAAGCTGTGTGAAGGCGCTTCCAGCCGTCGTTTGACGGTGGTGGTGGCCGGTGGCGGCAGCGTCGGGGATTTTGGTGGCTTTGTTGCCAGCATCCTGAAGCGTGGCGTGCGTTTGGTGCACATGCCTAGCACCTGGCTTTCCGCGATTGATTCTGCTCACGGTGGAAAGACGGCTTTGAATGTGGGCTCTGCCAAAAACCAGATCGGTACATTTTATCCTGCCGACAAAATTGTCCTATCCCGTTCGCTGTTGATGGCTCAGCCGGATGTCCGGGCCTTTGAAGGCTTTGGCGAACTGTTAAAGATCGCTTTGATTGCCGGGGGACCGCTGTGGCGGGATTTGTCCAAAGAATATGAAGTCAACGCGGCGATACTGTGGAAATATCTTTCCAGTTCCATTGATGCCAAATACAAGGTTGTCGCCAAAGACCCGGAGGAAAAATCCGGTCATCGCCATATCCTGAATCTGGGGCACACTTTGGGTCACGTGCTGGAAACCCAGTACGAACTGCCGCACGGAGTGGCGATCAATTACGGGCTGGAGTTTGCTTTGCGTTTCAGCCTGCATAAAAAAATCATCACACCGGCTGAATACGAAAAACTGATGCTGTCCCCGGTGATGGGTTATCTGCTGTCGCCAGTGCGTGATGAATTGCTGCAAACCAAAGAATCGGTTTTGCGTGAATTCAGAAAGCAGCTTTTAAGTGACAAGAAAAAGACTTCGTCCGAAGTTCTGCGTTTCGTTTTCTTAAAAAAACCCGGCCACTGTGTCGTGCGTGAAGTCAGCGTGGATGACATCCTGGTGGAAGTCTGCCGCCAGAAGGAAGATGAACTCAATGGCTGATTTCCGTTTTCAGGGCGAGATTCCTGGTTCCAAATCCATTTTCAATCGCGCTTTGATCGTAAAAAGCTATTTCCCGGTGCTGGATCTGCAGGGGCATTCAGAATGTGACGACGTCGTTCACATGCGCGAGGGTCTTAAAGAAATCCGCGAACGCAGTCGTATTGATTGCGGCGAAGGCGGCACCACGTTCCGCTTTATGGCGCTTCGGGCGTCCCGCATGCGCGGGGTTCATACGTTGCAGGCCACTCCTCGCCTGTTGCAAAGACCGCAAAAAGGACTGTTGGATCTTTTGTCCCAGTTGGGGGTGCAAACCCAAATCAAGAATCGCGAGATGTTCGTGGTGTCTGAAGGCTGGAAGCGTTCGCGCACTCCTTTGAAAGTAAACACTTCTGAATCCAGTCAGTATGCTTCAGCCTTGATTCTGAACTGCTGGCTTTTGGATTTTGATATGGAATTTGAACTGGTCGGCGACAAGGTTTCTGAATCTTACTTCCAGTTGACCGTGCAAATGCTGAAAGAATTGGGCATGCGCATGCAGGTTCAGAGTAACAAGTACCTGATCCCTGCCGGCCAGCGCATCAGCAAGCTTGAATACCGTGTCGAGTCTGATCTAAGTTCGGCCTTCACCATGGCGTCTGCTGGCGCCCTGGTGGGCGGATCCAAACTTTTGAACTATCCGGTGAAAAGTTCCCAGCCTGACGGAGTCTTTGTCGAGATCTTCAAACAAATGAACATCGAAACAGAAATGTTCGAAGGTGCTTTGTGTGTAAAGCCTTCCACAGGCTTGCGTGCGGTGAATTGGGATCTTTATCAGTCCCCGGATCTGTTCCCGGTGCTGGCGGTGCTTTGCAGTTGGGCCAACGGCAGCTCCAAGCTTTACAATGCGCCTCACTTGGCGGCGAAAGAAAGCAATCGTATTGCCAAGATTGCTGATTTGTTTGAACGCCTGGGCATTTCCCATGAAGTCTTGCCGGATGGCATGATCATTCACGGCAACCCCCAGCAAAGCCTTAAAAAAGGCATCACTTTTGATTCCGATCAGGATCACCGCATGGTGATGGCGGCCACTTTGATGAAGCTAAAAGGCCATGACATCACCATTGAAAACCCCGAGGCCATCAATAAGAGTTTTCCAGAGTTCTGGGACATGATAGGTATCAAGGCATGATTACAGTCGTCGTTGGCCACCGCGGAACCGGAAAAACTGAAATGATGAAGCGTCTGCAGATATACCTGCGAGACGAATCCGCGGAAATCATCGACCTGGATGAATCCATCGAAGAAAAAATCGGAAAAACCATCCCCGAACTTTTCTTAGAGCACGGCGAGGCCTATTTCCGCGAGTTGGAGCGCCAGCTTTTCCTTGAGACTTTGCAAAAGCCCCACACGCAGATGTTCCTGGTGCTGGGGGCGGGCTTTGATCTGTCTGTGATCCCAGAAAACGTGCGCGTGCTGTGGGTTCGTCGTAACACCGATCTTGATGGTAGAATCTTCTTGAACCGCCCACGCCTGAACCCGGAATTGTCTCCGCTTGAAGAATTCCACAAGCGCGCCGTTGTGCGCGAAGCCCGTTATCGTGAACGAGCCGATGAAGTCTATCTGATGCCGGAAGGTCTTTTTGAAAATCGCCATCACGCCATGGCCGTTGAAAAAGCTCTTCTGACTCACAATCTGCATGACATCGGCGGTGCAGTGACGATTCCGGCGGAGGTGTTTGTCACCGAAAAACGCTGGGAACTTTTTAAAGCCCGCTTCCTGAACCGTGGTGTGGGCTTATTTGAATTGCGCGATGACTTGCTGACTTTTGATCAGATTCAGCGTGTGGTGCAGGAAATGGCCAGCGAGCGCCTGCTTTATTCTTTCCGCAAAGCCCCTGAAAATGCTGAAGCCCTGATGCAGGAACCTTTGATCGCCGTTTTAAACCGCGTGGCCTGGATCGACTGGGCGGTCGAACTGGGATCGCCGGAAGATCTGCTGCGTGTGATTTCATCTGATAAATTGGTTCTGTCTTTGCACGATGAATCCCTCAAAGAACTGTGGCAGCAGTTTGAAAAGAAGGCCGCGCATTTAAAGTATGCCCCGATGGTTGACACCTTCAGTGATCTGAAGAAAGGCCACGAATGGCAAAAAGCCGAAGCGTCCAAACGAAGCTTCCTTCCCAGATCCCCGGACGGGCGCTGGGAATGGTACCGACGTTTGCAAAAAGGCCATCAGCTGATTAATTTCTGGCGCGAAGGGGACGGCACCGCGGGTGATCAGCCGTCGCTGTGGGCGTGGATGATGACTCCGACGGTGGTGAATGGTTTTGCGGCGGTTCTGGGCGATCCTGTTCGTCACAGTTTTACTCCGCTAGAGCATTCTGACTTCTTCCACAAAATGAACCTGCCGGTTTTTGCCGTGGCGATTTCCCGTGAAGAATGGGATCAAGCCTTCCTGGTGGTGCAAGGCATGGGTCTTCGTTATGCGGCGGTCACGTCACCTCACAAAGAAAATGCCGCCAAAGTTTGCAAGCATGAATCCCTGAAAGCCGTGAACACTCTTTTCTGGAATGAAAAGATCAAATCATGGCAGGGGACGTCCACTGATGATCAGGGCTTTATGGAACTGATCGAAGGGGTCGGCATGATCGCACCTTTGCAAAAAGAAATTTTCGTTTGGGGCGGCGGTGGCGTGCTGGAAATGATTGAAAAAGCGGTGCCGCATGCAAGCTTCGTTTCTTCACGCACGGGAAAGCCCCGCACGGGATCTGAAGACGCCGAAACCCTTTCGCCCAAGATTGTGATCTGGGCGGCCCCGCGCGGACCTGAAACCCAGATGCCACCAGCGCACTGGAGCCCGGCGATGGTGTTTGATTTAAATTACAAAGAAGATTCCATGGGCCGTGAATATGCCCAGCGCTGTGGCGCCAACTATCAGTCCGGGCTTGTGATGTTCACAGCCCAGGCGCAAGGACAAAGAATGTTCTGGCGTAAGTCCGAGGAGAACGCATGAGTGCAAGTCAGTTCGGTTCCCGTTTTGTGATCACGACTTTCGGTGAAAGTCATGGGACCGCTTTGGGCGTGGTGATTGACGGCTGTCCAGCCGGTGTGAACTTTGACGAAGGTCTTTTAAGAAAAGAACTGGAACGTCGTCGTCCCGGTCATCATGGTTCAGGTCAGGTTGTATCCGGCCGCCAGGAAACAGATGCCCCGGAAGTCCTTAGCGGCGTTTTCGACGGCAAAACCCTGGGTACGCCAATGGCGATCATCGTGCGCAATCAGGATGCAAGATCTCAGGACTATTCTGCGATCAAAAATTCCCCGCGCGCAGGTCATGCCGACGACATGTGGAAGAATAAATTCGGTCACAGCGATCATCGTGGCGGTGGTAGATCTTCCGGGCGTGAAACCGTGTCCCGTGTGATGGCGGGTTCGGTGGCGCAGATGATGATGAAACACGTCAGTGCGCCGACCAAGGTGATTGGCTATGCCTCGCAAATCGGCCCGATGACTTTGACCGATGCTGAACGTAAAGAAGTCAGTAAGAAAGACATCGATTCATTCCAGGCAAGATTCCCGTCCAGCCGTGACCAGGAAGTGGCGGACCTTTTAAAGGAAGCCCAGGACAACGGGGAAAGCCACGGGGGCGTGGCTGAGATTCTGATTCAGAATCCTCCGGCGCATTTGGGTCAGCCGGTGTTTCATAAACTGAAATCCGATCTGGCGATGGCTTTCTTAAGTGTGGGCGCCACCAACGGCTTTGAATTGGGGTTGGGCTTTGAGTCCGCCGAAGTTAAAGGCACCGAGTTCCATCAGGGGCCGCAGGACGCCTATGGTGGTATCCGTGGTGGAATTTCCACCGGGGAAAGCATTCTGCTGCGGGTTTCTTTCAAACCCACAAGCTCGATTCTGGATGTGGCTAAAAAAGGCCGCCATGACCCGTGCATCGTGACCCGCGCGATCCCGGTGTTAGAGGCCATGACATGGCTGGTGTTGGCAGACCACTATTTGTGGTCTAAAACTGATCGCATCTAGAATTTATTTATAGACATCAGCTGCGGCGTTGATTGTCGTCGACGTACCTCTGGTACGGCTTCCTCCTCTCGCCTTGCATCTGATGCCTCTAAATAAATTCAAACAAGAGGTACTAAAATGGTTTCTGATATTTTCAATCCAGAGTGGTGGACGGAAGTTCCTGGTTTTAACTTCAAGGATATTACTTATCATCGCGCTAAAGATCAGGGCACTGTTCGTATTGCCTTCAATCGCCCTGAAGTGCGCAATGCCTTCCGCCCGCAAACGGTGGACGAGCTTTACACCGCTTTAGAGCACGCTCGTATCTCTGCGGATGTTGGTGTGGTTCTGATCACAGGCAATGGTCCGTCCCCGAAAGACGGTGGCTGGGCGTTCTGTTCTGGTGGTGACCAGCGCATTCGCGGTAAAGACGGCTACAAGTACGAAGAAAAAGAAGCTCAAGGCAAAATGGATCTGGCGCGCTTGGGTCGTTTGCACATTTTGGAAGTTCAACGTCTGATTCGTTTCATGCCGAAAGTGGTTGTGGCGGTTGTTCCCGGCTGGTCCGTGGGCGGCGGTCATTCCCTGCACGTGGTGTGTGATATGACGATCGCCAGCCAAGAGCACGCGATCTTCAAACAAACGGACCCGGACGTGGCAAGCTTCGATTCCGGTTACGGTTCGGCGTACCTGGCTCGCATGGTGGGTCAGAAGCGCGCGCGTGAAATTTTCTTCCTGGGGCGCAATTACACGGCTCAAGAGGCCTTCGATATGGGCATGGTGAACGCCGTGGTTCCGCACAAGGATCTTGAAAAAGTGGCGTTGGAATGGGCAAAAGAAATGAACTCAAAAAGCCCGACAGCGATGCGTATGCTGAAGTATGGTTTCAACATGATCGATGACGGTCTTGTGGGTCAGCAACTGTTTGCCGGAGAGGCGACTCGCTTGGCTTACGGAACTGAAGAAGCGGTGGAAGGACGTAATTCCTTCGTTGAAAAACGTCCGAAGGATTTCTCTAAATTCCCTTGGCATTACTAGGTTCCAGATACAGAAAATAATAAACTCTTAAAAACACGGTCCGAAAGACCGTGTTTTTTTATTTAAAACCAGCCCAACGATTTGAAAATCCCTATCAAGTGCCAGTGCTTGAATACAGCTGTCTTTGTTTGATGCCTGGGAGGACAATAGGGGCATGAAACCAGCTATCTTCTTCCTACTGTTAGTGTTCGTAGGACTGGCATTCTGGGGATGCCCAACGAAGAAGTATATTCCTGATCCAACACCACCAAAACCTGAAGTGCAGATCCAAACCATGCGTTATGATGAGGTTTTAAGACAGCATGGGCAGGCCCCACCTGTGGGACCTCGCCAGGACCATCGCCGAATGCTGGCCATGAATTACTAGAAAATACTGATTCCGACAGACAGGAAGGTTTCGGAAGAATCCTGCGGGCTCATGCCGGCTTCAATGTTAAAGCCCATGCCTGACAGATAGATCATGGCATAGTTGCGTTCGTTGTATTCTTCAAACGTCAATCGCTTGTAACCAGCACCGGCATAGAACGGCAGGAAGTTCGAGGTTTCAAAGTACCAGCGATAAGCCAAAGCAAAACCGCGGTATTCGATGTCTTCTTTGGAAGAAGATACGGAACGTTCCACACCCACCAGAAAGCGGTCACGCAACCAGATGCTTAGGTCCAACGCCAGGGCATTGTCCTTAATTTCTTTGCCGTTGTGGTGAAGGCTGACGAAGGTTTCTTTTACGTTCAAATCAAAGCTGGCTTTGGCGTCTTGGGAGGTGAACGTGCGGGACGGCTGGTCTTTCAGCATCGCCAGTTTCGCCGGGTGAATCATGCGCCCGATGCTGCCAGCAGCTTTGCGCACGTACTTGGCGGAAACCACACCGATGATTTGGCCCTGATCATTCAAAACCGCACCGCCGGAATTTCCCGGGGACACCGACATGTCGGTCAGGAAGTTTTTGTCAGAATTGATTTTCGTGACCATGCCTTTGGTGAAGTTAAAAAGCATGTCGTTGTTCAGATTCGTATCGAAATCAAGTCGGGTGCCGAAAGGGTGGCCAATGGTGGCGCACTCCTGGCCGACTTTGATCGAAGCAAGATTTGCAAACGTCAACGGAGTTGCTTTGGCCGGCGCATCCAAGGTCAGAATCGCAATATCATTGTCTTTATCCCAGCGGCTGATGGTGGCCGTTTGCTGGGTCACGACTTTGTCGTTTTCAAGCCATTGAACGGTGATGGGACGAAGATCAAAAACACAGTGACGGGCCGTCAGAATTTCAGTTGGGGAAATCAGGGCGCCGGAACAAACGCCGCCTTTAGAGCGGATCACCGGGATGGCGGGACGCGCTTTTTCAAAAACCGCAGACCATACGGTGTCTGCGGCAGTTGCGGGAAAAGCCACTGCCATCAAAAGAACGCCCAATAGGAATTTCATAAATTATTTTACGGTGCCTTTATAGATGTAAGCGATACCACCGGTCAGGGTGATGTATTCCATTTTGGAATAAGCGCCGCTTTCTTTCATCAGATCCAGGAAACCTTCACGGCAAGGGAACGCCGCAGATGATTTTTGCAGGTACTCGTAAGCTTCTTTCTGGCCCGTTACGATGCCGCCGATTTTAGGCAGGATGTTCTGGGAATAGAAATTGTAAAGCGCACCGAACACCGGAATGTTCACCTGACCGAATTCCAAAACCATCACTTTGCCGCCCGGACGAGTGACGCGCGCCATTTCTTTCAGCGCTTTCACCGGATCACCGACGTTGCGGATACCGAAAGAGATGCTGGAAACATCGAAGCTGTTGTCAGCGTACTGAAGCTGGGTCACGTCGGCTTGTTCAAAAGTGATGTCCAGACCGCGCTCTTTGGCTTTGCCCGGAGCCGGGATCAGCATTTCTGCGCAGAAGTCAGTTCCAGTTACAGCACCAGTGCCGACAGTTTTTTTGAACTCAATCGCCAGGTCGCCTGTGCCAGTGGCACAATCCAAAACCTGATCACCGGCTTTGGCGCCGCTGTACTTCACCAGTTTTTTTCTCCACAGATGGTGGATGCCCATGGAAAGGACGTTGTTGCCCTTGTCATAGTTCGCCGCCACTTTGGAAAACATGCTTCTGATGATTTCAGGATTTGGAGAGTGACCGTTAGACATAAACTTCCGCCTTGTGCGCTTTGTGCAGTGGACGGTCGATAGCCGTCAGGATTCTATCAAGCTTCTTCATCATCACCGAGAAGTCATTCAGGGTCAGTGCCTGCATACCATCAGACAGAGCCTCTGCCGGACGAGGGTGAACTTCGACGATGATGCCATCGGCACCCACAGCGGCGGCTGCATAAGCCAGATCCGGAACCAAAGCGCGGATGCCCACTGCGTGAGAAGGATCCACGATCACCGGAAGGTGCGTGTTCTTTTTGGCAAAAGCCACAGCATTCAGATCCAGAGTGTTGCGGGTCGCAGTTTCGAAAGTGCGGATACCACGTTCACACAGGATCACATTCTGGTTGCCCATTTTGGTGACGTATTCAGAGGCTTTGATCCATTCGTCGATGTAGGCAGCCAGGCCGCGTTTCAACAACACAGGTTTTTTCTGACGGCCCAGTTCTTTCAGCAGCTCATAGTTTTGCATGCTGCGGGAACCAACCTGGAAGCATTCCACGATATCGTAGACTTCTTCGATTTGACGGATGTCAGTCACTTCGGACACAAGGCTCATGTTCAGTTCTTTGCAAACAGTGCGAACCATGTCGAAAGAGTTTGCGCCCAGGCCCTGGAAAGCCGTTGGGGAGGTGCGCATTTTCCAGATGCCACCACGAAGCAGGTGTGCGCCCGCGGCTTTTACACCGGAAGCGGTTTCCATGAACTGTGCCTGGCTTTCGATAGAACAAGGGCCGGCGATCACGGTGAAATTAGGTCCCCCGATATCAAAACCGCCGACATTGACAATTTGGGTTGAGGGACTTGTTTGCATAGTTTGCGTTTCCATAATACGAACTTCTTCTCGCCCTTGTTTTAACATTTTCACAACTACTAAGTTGAAAAAAGAGGGTCCTTTTGTGGATCGGCAGAATAGCATAACGCTCGAAGGCATTACAAACTTTTTGCAGGCAGGGGCCCTCTTGCGACATGGAAACCAATGGATTCTCATTGAGGGGCCTTTCGCTGCGGAACCAACCCCAAATAGTGTCGAAATTTCAGTATTTTGCCCCGATTTCTATGATCTGACGACCCCGGCTCGCTGGTTCGGGAAAGCCCGCCACGTGCTGTCGACAGAGGATTTGCGTCGCATTTGTGAGGTCTACTTGGCTCAAGGGCCTCGTACTGCGGAGCCCTTAATGACCGCACCATGGGAAGAACCCCGCTTGGAGGACTTCGCCGAAGCCCTTTCTGTGATCCAGTCCCGCATTGAAAAAAACGAAATTCAGAAAGCCGTGCCGGTGGTGTTTGCGCGTTCGGCGCAGACGGTGACGGCGGGGGATCGTGCGCGCTTGTTGCTGAAATTGTCTGAAGCTCCGGCGACGTTGTTTGTTTATGGATTCTGGAAAGACGGCGAAGGTGTGCTGGGGGCGACGCCGGAAACACTCTTTGATTTTTCCAAAGGTGTTTTAAAGACCATGGCTTTGGCGGGCACCTGCCCAAAAAGTGAAAGCACCGAGCGTGAATCGCTTTTGAATGATGAAAAGGAAATGTATGAACACCGTCTGGTGGTGGAAGACATCACCGAGCGTCTGTCTGCTTGGGGCACCGTGCGGGCCTCAGCGCCGTATATTCTGGAACTGCCAACCCTGTATCACCTGAAAACCGACATCAGCGTGGTTTGCCAGAAACAGCCGGATTTTGTGCAGCTGGTGAAAGCCCTGCATCCGACGCCGGCCTTGGGGGTGGCGCCACGGTCCGCGGGCTACACTTGGATGCAGGCATTGCCAGGACAGCAGGGGCGTCGCTGGTATGGCGGGCCGGTGGCTTTTATGGGGCCTGAGGAGGCCCTGTGTCTTGTCGGCATTCGCAATTTGCAGTGGAGTCAAGACTCTGCGATGATTGGTTCCGGTTGCGGCGTGGTCGCAGCCAGTGAACTGGAAAGAGAATGGCGGGAGCTTTTCCAAAAGCGTCTGTCCGTGAAAAAGATATTGGGGCTTGAAGTATGACAAACATGGAACTTGCAGCAAAAGTCATTCAGGAACTGGTGCACACCGGGGTCAGAGAATTCATTCTTTGTGCCGGCGCCCGCAACAGCCCGATGGTTCACATTCTGGATGAATGCAAGCACCTGAAAGTTTATTCCTTCTTTGAAGAACGTGCCGCAGGCTTCTTTGCTCTGGGCCGTATCGCCAGCACCCGTCGTCCGGTGGCGGTGATCACCACTTCCGGAACGGCCGTGGCGGAATTGCTGCCCGCGGCAGTGGAAGGCACTTATTCCTCTTTGCCTTTGATCATGGTGACGGCGGATCGTCCGAAACACTATCGTGGTTCCGGGGCGCCGCAGACGATTGAACAGGTTGGTATTTTCTCTTACTACAACGAAGTGGCTTTGGACCTGGACAGTGAAAACTCGCATCTGTCATTCAAGTCGCTTTCCTGGAAAAAACCAATTCACGTCAATGTCAGCTTTGAAGAGCCGCTGATCGACGGTCCGGTTCCGCAAATTCACATTCCAAGTGTTTCTGAGCGCACGAAGCTGCCAGTGCAAATTCCACTGGGCACGCTGAAAGAAATGGAAACTTTCGTGAACACCCACAAGCCATTGGTGATGGTGGGGATTCTGCCGGAAAAAGCTTACGGCACTGTTTTGGATTTCCTGAAGCAGTACAAGGCGCCGGTTTATTGTGAAGGCATTTCCAGTCTGCGCGGACATCCTGATTTGAAGGATGTTGAAATCAGATCCGGCGAAAAGATGATTCATCGTGTTTTGGAGATGGGCGTTTGTGATTCCATCTTGCGCATCGGTGGTATTCCAACGGCGCGTGTGTGGCGTGATCTGGAAGACAAATACAAAGAGCTTCCGGTTTTCTCGGTCAGCTTCAATCACTTCACGGGTCTAAGCCGTCCGGTTCAGCACTGCAATTCTTTGGATTTGCTAAGTCAGGTGGAATTCTCGTACCCGCATCACGAAAACGTGAAGGTGAATATCGAGGACGCGGCTCGCGCAACGCAGATTCGGCAGCTGCTGGATAAATATCCTGATTCCGAGCAGGGCATGATCTATGCGATTTCAAAACGCATGAAGGGCTCGTCGGTTTATCTTGGAAATTCGCTGCCGATCCGTGAATGGGATTCCAGCTCTTCGCATGACTTCCCACCGGCGCGTGTGGCGGCCAACCGTGGTGCCAACGGTATCGACGGACAGATCTCCACATTCCTGGGCTGGGCCCATCCGGAGCTTGAAAACTGGTGTCTTGTTGGAGATTTAACAGCGCTGTATGATTTATCGTCACTTTGGGTAACTTCCCAACTGGATGCGAAAAAATTCCGCGTTGTTGTGATTAATAATGGCGGGGGGCAGATTTTCCACCGCATGTTTAAGAAAGAGATTTTCATAAACAAACACCAGATTTCTTTCGAATCGTGGGCAAAGATGTGGAACTGGTCCTACGACAAATGGCATACTATTCCAGAAGACAACAAAGAGTTGAACCTGGCGGACCATCAGATCATTGAGCTGAGTCCTAACTGGGAACACACTCAGGAATTCTGGAAGGAGTACGACTCGTTGTGGAAAGAGTGAATCTCTTCTTCCTTCATGGCTTCCTCGGAAGACCAACGGACTGGGCGCTTGTAAAGGCGCACTTGCCGCAAACTGAAGGACTGCGCATTTTTACACCTGATTATTTCAAAGAGCTTTCCTTGGGACCGACGCATTCGTTCGAGACCTGGGCCGAGAACTTTGTCAGATGGGTCGAAATTCACGGCGGTGGCAGTGCTTCCCGCAATGTTGTGGTCGGTTATTCTTTGGGTGGTCGTCTGGCACTGCATGCGCTGGAAAGAAAGCCCGCTCTGTTTTACAAAGTCATGCTGGTGTCCACCAATCCCGGCTTTAATGACATGCATGAATCCTTTGATCCTATTTCTGAAGAGCGCCGTCAGCGCTGGATGAATGATTCCTATTGGGCTGAGGAATTTTTAAAGGCTCCGTGGGACATGGTTTTGCGCAACTGGAATGCCCAGCCGGTGTTTGGCGGGGCTGAGGCTGAGCCATCGCGCTCAGAAAAAGAATACTCCCGCGAAACGCTCAGTCTGGCTCTGACTCAGTGGTCCCTGGCGCAGCAGAAAAACATGCGCGGTTTGCTGGAAAAGCAGAATCAAAAGCTGATCTGGATGGTCGGGGAACGTGACGAAAAGTTCCTGGATATGTCCCGTCGACTGACGGAAGAGGTTCCGGGGTTCCACTTTGAAACAGTGCCCTCTTCCAGTCATCGGGTTTTATTCGACAGCCCCAAAGAATTGGGCGAAAGAATTCGTCAGCTTTTACAGAAGCTTCTTTGAATTATCATCAATCCACTGGCGATATTTAATCACATTCATATAGATCGATTTGTCTTTGCAGAGGTCTTTATTTTCGATGTACTGGCTTTTTTGGCTGGCTTTGACTTCACCAGGAACAGTCCACGAAATCGCAGATGCCACGCCGACTACATAGTCTTTGCCTGAATAGCGCATCAGGGCCGGACCGCCAGAATCCCCATTGCAGATGCCTTTGCCGTCTTCCTGATTGATATAAAACTGAGTTTCGTCACTGCTGAAATGACTGATGGTCAGATCCACGTGGCGCAGTTTGCCTGAACCTTGAGTGTCATCCGCCGAAGTTTTTTTGCCCGAGATGCGCCCGTAACCAGCCGCGGTGAAAATCAGATCTTTGCTGATAGGGAATTTGGAATCCGGCAGGGTCAATGGACGATAGAATGCCGGTGCATCCTCTTTCATCGAGATCAAAGCAATGTCATTGCGCTCGGTGGAGTTTAATTTTTTGTATTTGTCGTGAGTGGCCACCTTGTGGGCCTTTTTCATGACGTATTGACCAGCCAGCGGGTTCAGGCCGAAAGCCAAAGTCAGACCCTCGGCGCCTTTACCCACACAGTGAGCGGCGGTCAGAATCAGGCGCTTTGAAATCAAGGCGCCAGTGCAGTATGTTTTTGTCGGGTTGTCATAGATTAAAACCACATACTGGGAAACGATGTTGTCTTTGGCGGTTATGGTACCGCCGACAATGGCCGTGTCGTCCGGAGTCGGGGAATAGGCTGCTTCATAGCCTCCGCAAGCCGAAAGAATCAAAACGATGAAAGAGCTAACGTACAACTTCGTTTTCATAATTCCCCGGACTATTTAGGCATCAGCTGATTCGGATCGACCAGAGAACTGGTTAGTCTGGTGACCATGCGGTTGATCCAGGATTTGTAGTACAGGGTGCTGGTGAAAGCTGCGTACTGAGAGCAGTCGTTGTTTTCATCTTTTACACCACGGCTGGTGATGCCCATCAGGTACAGTTTGCCGTTTTGCTCAAGGTACGCAGGTCCTCCGGAGTCACCGTGGCAGGCTCCTGTGCCTTGAGTCTGATCCACAAGGAATTCAGAAGTGCTGTAGTTTGGATTGTCGATTTTAACTTTTGTCGTGCGCAAAGTGCCGATGCCCGCGCCGGTTTTGCCGTCAGCAATGCCATAGCCTGCAAGAACGATCTCTGCGCCTTTTTTGATGTTGCGTTTGTTGCCCAGAAGCGTGGCTGGCTTATAGCCTGCCGGAAGTTCGCCCGAGAATTTGATAAGAGCAATGTCACCGGTGTCGAAGTCTTCACCTTGGCGGTTTTCCCAGTACTGGGAAATTTCCACTTTTTCAACCTTGCGGTGTTCGCTGGTGGCAGTGATTGCTGTGCCGAAGAACACGTACATGTCTTCCTGGAAAAGACCGATGCAGTGAGCGGCTGTCAGAACGATATTGTTGGTAAGAAGTGAACCTGTACAGATTTGCCCCTCGAAGGCGTCATATACAGCCACGATGCTTTGGCTCATGGAGTCTTCGGACTTTAATTCCGTTCCCCCGATGATTCCGTCTCCAGATGTCAGAATGCTGGAGTCGTTTTTCTGTGGCGCGCAGGCTGAAAGTGCCAGACTTGCCATGATCCCCGAAATTAGCAACTTATTCAGTTTCACTAAAATCCCCCCGGATTTCGCCCCACAAAGCTTGTGGTTCGTGGCACTGAATAAACCCTTTTTGGCACTGCGTGACAAGATGATAATGCTTATACCTGCCATAAGGGGAAAAACCCCCTATGGCTTTGAAAGTCTTACAGATCTCTGAAACTGTCTGTGGCTTCAATAAGAGCTGAGCGGGTTCCGGGCTCGGCGGCCGCGTGGCCTGAATCCGGGATGATTGTAAATTTTGCCTCAGGCCATGCCTTGTGCAGTTCCCAAGCGGACTTCGCCGGGCAAACCACGTCATAGCGGCCCTGAACAATAGCCCCTGGAATGTGGCGGATTTTATCCACGTTTTCCAGCAGCCAATTGTTGGTTTTAAAGAAGGCGTTATTGGTAAAGTAATGGCATTCGATGCGCGCAAAGCTCAGCGCGTATTCCGGATCATCGAATTCATCCACCGCTTTCGGGTCCACGATCAGGCGGGAGGTTGCGGCTTCCCACTTGCTCCACGCTTTGGCAGCTTCCAAACGGACGTCGGCGTTTTCGTGAGTCAGGCGTTTGTAGTACGCAGCCACCAGATCATGGCGTTCATTTTCAGGAATTGGTTTCAAGTATTCGTCCCAAACATCCGGGAAGATGTGCGAAGCGCCCTCTTGATAGAACCACTGAATTTCAGAAGGACGGCACAGGAAGATCCCGCGTAAAACCAAAGCTTTCACACGCTCGGGGTGAGTGATTGCGTAAGCCAGCGCCAGGGTAGAGCCCCAGCTGCCACCGAAGACAACCCATTTGTCGATCTTCAGCATTTCGCGGATGGTTTCGGTGTCTTTCACCAGATCCCAAGTGGAGTTTTCACGCAGTTCCGCACAAGGCAAAGACTGGCCGCTGCCGCGCTGGTCGAAAAGAATAATGCGATAAGTTTTTGGATCAAAGAAACGACGATGATCTGGATGAACACCACCACCCGGGCCACCGTGCAGGAACACGACGGGTTTTCCTTGGGGATTGCCGCACTCTTCCCAGTAAAGAGTGTGAAGATCAGAAACTTTCAGCATGCCTTTATTGAAAGGCTCTAATGCTGGATAAAATTCGCGCATGGGCACCTCGCTTAGAAAGCAAAAGCCTCGCGCAAAACGCTGTTCAAGTCAAAACACGCTGCCCGACTGATGAAAAGCGCGCATCCGACTGCGTTGTCGGGTGGCCTTCTCGCTTCGACGTGCTTGGAGCACGCCTGCGCTGCGAGGGCAACCCTCCGCCTTGCGGCTGCACACTTTTGATCAGTCGATTTTCTACCTTATTTGGTGAGTTTGTTTTTAAAGACGAGGGGGCAGAGGCCGGCTTTGCAGCAAAGCTTAGCGAGTTCTTTGTTGTCGTAGGTCTTTGTAAGCATCGCATGTAACAGATTCGTTACATCCCCTGATATCAGAATACTTTGGCATTCAGTTCCGGATACGAAATGGACGATACGCACTGAGCACCTCCCGCCTTCTTAGGATAATCGGGAGATTTCGTCAAAATCCATCAATTGAGAATAATTATCAAAGAATGAAAATTCACTGAGAATCAAGCCAGACTAGCTATCCCCGGAGGGGGTGGAGCTTCGGACGTTTTTTTAGGTTTAGTCGAGAATTAAAGCGGAAAAATTTTTTGGAAGGGTAAGTCAGGCGACGGAATAGCTAAGAACAGAGAGTTGTTGGCGGGTATTCATGACGCAACAGGAGGAATTCAAAGTGCCAAAGAATTTTAGTCAACAATGGAGGGGAAACTCATCACCAAGAAAGGAGTGGAGAATGACGAAACTAAGAGTATTTATTAAAATTTTACTTTTGCTCGTTGAGCTTTTTGAAAAGCTAACGATGTAATTGAGCTTTAAGGTGAAGAATTAAAATGGTGGGGTTTCAGCCCACCATTTTAAAAAGACTATTTGGCGATACTGGTCCCGATGTCGCGTGGGTCTGCCACGCCATGCAGTTTGTCGCCTTCTTTTGAGACAGCCATCACGTTGCACGGGATCGGGTCGATCTTCACATCATAGCCCATGTCCTTCAGTTGCTTTAAAACTTCCGGCTTCGGCCCTGGGGGATCGATGAACAACACATCCGGCTGCCACTGCTGGTGATAGCGAACCATGGTGACGGATTGATATAACGGCAATTTGAATTCGACATAATTCAAGATCGTCTGCGCCACACAGCTGATGATGCGTGTGCCACCTGGAGCACCCACGGCCATCACCGGTTTGTTGTTCTGAAGCAGAATTGTCGGGGACATGCTGCTTAGCGGGGTTTTCTTCGGAGCAATCGCATTGGGCTTGCCACCAATGGCACCGAACAAATTGGAAGCCCCTACTTGTGCCGAGAAATCATCCATTTCATTATTCAAAACCATGCCCGTACCCGGAGCCACAATTGCAGCGCCCATCCAGCCGTTGATGGTCTGAGTGGTGGCAACTGCATTGCCTTTGGCATCGATCATGGAAATGTGGGTCGTTTCGGTGGACTCGTATCCGGTGACTTTGCCAGCAGAAACTTCAGAAGCTTTGCGGGCGCGGTTTTCGGGGATCTGTTGACGACGGTCTTTCAGGTAATCCGGAGACAGTAATGATTTCACGGGTACATCGGTGAAATCGGGATCACCCAGATAAGCCGCGCGATCCGCAAAAGCAGATTGCAATGCGGAGGCTGCAAGGTGGATCGACTTCGTGGACAGGGGACCGGAGCTTGCCAGGTTGTCTGATTCCAGCGTGTCCAGGAACTGAATCACGTGAATGCCACCAGAGCTTGGCGGCGGCATCGAAATTACTTCATAGCCATGGAATTTTCCTTCAACGGGTTTACGCCATTTCACCTGATAGTCGTTGAAATCTTTTTGTGTCAGCAGGCCTTTGCGTTCTTTGGAAAGCTTCAGCATGGATTGCGCGACGGATCCTTTATAGAAACCATCTTTGCCTTTTTCTGCGATCAGCTTCAGGGTTTTCGCTAGGTCTTTCTGTACAAGCAAAGTCCCCAGTGGTGGGGCTTTGCCTTCTTTGGTCAGGAAGATGGCTTTGGCTGCCGGGTCCTGCGCCAGAACATCGGCGCGGTACTCAAGGGCTCGGTGGAATTCCGGATAAATTTCAAAACCGTTTTCCGCCAGATCAATTGCTGGTTGAATGACTTGTTTCAAAGGCAGCGATCCGAAGCGCTGATGAATTTCTAAAAGACCGGCGACCATGCCCGGAACAGCGACTGCCAGGATGCCGTCTTTGGAAAGATTGGAAACGGCCTTGCCGTCTTTTCCAATGTACATGTTTTCCGAGGCCTTCAGCGGGGCACGCTCGCGGAAATCAATCGCATAAGTGTCACCGGTTTTAGCTTCGTGGAAAAGCATGAAACCGCCACCGGCAATCCCAGTGGACTGAGGACGTTCGACCGACACCGCGAACGAAGCCGCCACCACTGCGTCGATGATGTTTCCGCCGTCGGCGAACATTTTTTCAGCGGCTTGGCTGGAATAGCGTCCCTGCGTGGAGATCGCATACTGCGTTCCATAGGCTTCAGCCGTGGCGTGATCCGGGCGCTCTTTGGCAGTCAGGATCACAGGTGAAGTTGAAGTCGTCTGACAACCCAGTGCCAGCAGAGAAATTGAAAGTACGAGAAGTTTTGATTTAGTCATTGTTTCTCCATCCGGTTTTAAAGGTCCATTCAATGAATTCTTTGTGTCGTTTTTCTGGTTCAGGCGGATGATATTCTCCGTCCATCGGGGTGATCACGAGGCTTTCCACGGGCTCAAGGCCCATCTCAGCCCTTCGGTTGTTGAGATTCTTTTCGTCTTCAACATCGGTGATGCGCAGAATGCCGTTTTCATCCCAATCGGCGTTGGTGCCGTAAACTTGTTTGCGTCCTTCATAGAAGCGAATGCGGTCGATCAGAATGGCGACGTAACTTTTCGGGACTTTTCCGTTTTTAGCCAGATCAATCAGAACGGGCTCTTGCATGCGCATGAATTCAGGCCAGCTGATCGCGTGCAGAATAATTCTTAAAGCAGCGGTGCAGGCCTCTTCGCCGACAAGTGGAATTGTCGGAAACCCTTTTTCCATTATCAGGTCATTCAGCTTGCGCGCGTTGCGCAGGTGAACCTTTTCCATCTGGGCGTTGTAGCCTTGAAACAATTCGCCCGTGGCGGCCAGCGCTTCACGCACGGCCTCATCTTCACGCATCAGATGCAGGATTTCTTCAGCAAAACTCATCCGAAGAATTCCCCCATGATGCGGTTCTTTTCAATATCCGGTATGAAGCTCGCATCAAAAGCGATCTGATTGCATTTGTGGAAATCATCTTTGGTAAAACCATGCACGCGGTGAAGGACTTCATAGTCATCACTCAAAGTGGTGGCGAATACTCCCGGGTCATCGGAATTGATTGTGACCAAAACTCCGGCCTGCATCAGTTTGCGGATCGGGTGGTCTTCATAAGTCGGGAAGGACTGAGTCAGATAGTTGCTGATCGGGCAGATCTCTAGCGGAATGCGGCGGTCTTTCACCAGTTGCAGAACACCCGGGTCGTTGATGATCTGAATGCCGTGCCCGATGCGTTCCGCGCCCAGGATGTCGATACTGTCGCGAACCCATGTTGCAGAGACCGGATTCGGGGTTTCGCCGGAATGCACGGTGATGCGCAGGCCCGCTTTTTTGGCCTTTTGGAACAGGGGCGCAAAGATCTTCGGATCAAAGCCCTCTTCGTTGTCAGCCAAGTCCAGAGCCAAAAAGCTGTCTTTGTGGTCAATGGCGAAATCCACAACTTTTTCCGCAACCTCGAAGGATTTGATTCTTTGAACAATGCAAATCAGGCCGATCAGCATCGGGAATTGTTTGCGGGCCTGCTCGATGCCTTTCAGCAAAGAGCGGTGGATTTTTTCGAAAGTCAGGGATTTGTGGCCGTCAGCGATAAAAGTTGGCGCATAACGCAACTCAAGAAGACGAACTCCGTCATTGAAGGCGTCCTCACAAGCTTCATAGGCGACGCGAGTCAGGATTTCTTCGCTGGCCAGAACCTTCTGCGTGTTCATGAACTTGTTTAGCACCGAACCCAGGTCTTTCATGGGACCCGTGATCAAAAACTGATCCTTTTGCCCCTGGGAGGTGGGCGCCAGTGGAATCCCCACTTGCGGGGCCAGTTCCAGAATGGTGCTCCAACGCACTGAGCAGTCCAAATGCCGGTGCAGATCCACTTTTAGGATGTCGCGAATATTATGAGAATAGAGCCTTTCCATTTGATGTTCCTCGCTCTGGGCAGTAAAACTATATCCTATGACAGAACCCATTCAGATCAAAACAAAACTCGCAGGCAATCCTACTCAAGAACCTCAATTCAAAAGCTTTGTTAAAAGCAAAGACGGACGTCAGATTCCAGTGGCCGATCCTAACGCGACTCGCGCCCTTGTTTCTTTGATGGATATGAACGCCGTCCTTGGTGGCGCGGCTTCTCACTATGGCGGTCCTGCGGCTTTGGCGGAACTTATGTCCGCACTGCATGGTCACGTGTTTGATGTTTCCAGCCGCGAAGGCAAGCAGTGGTATGACTTGTTCCATATTGTGAACGACGCTGGCCACTGTGAAAACGGTCTGTATGCCTTGAAAGCCAATTACAAAATGGCGGGTCTGACTTTGGACAGCCTAAAAAAATTCCGCTCTATCGAAAGCGGTCTGACGGGCCACGGTGAAGTTCACTGTTTCCCTGAAGGCGTGTTCATTTCCAACGGTCCTTTGGGTTCTGCGTTCCCGCAAACTCAGGGTGTGGCGATGGGCGAGGCGATCTCTGGCACGAACCGCGTGACGGTGACCACGATCTCTGACGGTGCCTGCATGGAAGGTGAAGCGAAAGAGGCTTTCGCAGCGATTCCGGGACTGGCTAAGACTGGCAAGATGGGTCCTTATGTTTTGATCATCAGCGATAACAACACGAAACTTTCTGGTCGTATCGATGCGGAATCTTTCTCGATGATTCCGACTTTCAATTCTTTGAAAGATCTGGGTTGGAATGTGATCAACCTTGCTGAAGGCAATGATCTGCAAAAGTGTTACGACACTATTGTTAATGCTATCGAGCAGGCGAAAGCCAATCCGATTGCACCGGTTGTGATTCACGCTAAGACCGTTAAAGGTATCGGCACCAAGAAAACCGCTGAATCGGCGACGGGTGGCCATGGTTTCCCTCTGAAAAGCCCTTCTGAATTGGCAGCCTTCGTGGGTGAAATCCTGGGTGGCGCAGCTTTGCCAGACGTATTCAACACCTGGATTGCTGAGCTGAACAAATGGGAAGCGGACATCAAAGCCAGCGGCGTGAAAGATTCCGGCGAGAAAATTCAAGTCGGTATTTCTTCCGCGATGGTGCGTGCACGCAAAGCCGACTTCCCGGTTCTGAGTGTGACTTCGGATCTGCCGGGTTCCACTGGGGTTGCGGGCTTCCGCAAAGAATTCCCTCAAGATTCCTTCGACGTGGGTATCGCAGAATCGAACATGGTTTCCACGGCGGCGGGTTTGTCCAAACTGGGTTACATCCCGGTTGTGGATACCTTTGCTCAGTTTGGTGTGACCAAAGGCGCTTTGCCACTGACGATGGGTGCACTGTCTGAAGCTCCGGTGATTGCGGTGTTTTCTCACACCGGCTTCCAGGATGCGGCGGACGGGGCTTCCCACCAGGCGCTAAGTTATGTGGCGATGGTTTCTTCCATCCCGCATGTGGATGTTTATTCTTTGTCTTGCAGTGAAGAAGCAGACGCTTTGATGTACTCCGTGATTGAAAACTTTGCCAAAGCCCGCAAGGAAGGCAAAGTTCCAAATTCAGCGGTGTTCTTCCTGGGTCGTGAAAACTTCCCTAAGACTTACGTTGCCGGTACTTCCTATGACTTGCGTAAAGCGCAGGTTTTGGCGGACACGACCGCGGGGAAAACGAAGTCCGTGGCGATTGCGACAACAGGTTCTTTGGTTCCCCAAGCTTTGCAGGCGGCTAAAGATCTTGAAGTCAAAGGTGTGGGCGCGGTTGTTGTGAACTGTGCTTGTGTGAATCATGTGGACGTGGCGACATTCAAGACGGTATTGGAGAAAACTCAAGGCCACTTGATCACAGTGGAAGATCACCAATTGCTGGGTGGCTTCGGCCAGATCCTGTGTCATGCATTGTTGACGGCTGATGTGACGTTCAAGGCGAAAAGCCTGGGTGTTCACGGCGAATTCGGTCAGAGCGCTTACACCGCGGCCGACCTTTACCGCAAACACAAAGTGGATGCTTCAGCGATCGTTGAAACCACTGGCACCTTCTTCCAAAAAAGCGGCGCCTGGTAAAAAAAAGACCTTATGAAAACAAAAAAGCCCCTGGGATGTCCCAGGGGCTTTTTCTTTATGTGCAATTGAAAGTGCGCGAACTTATTTTACAGAAACTTCGCACTGGAAAGTGCCAACTTCAGTTTGTTCGCCCAGACCCCACCAGTAAACTTTCGCAGTGTGGTCTACAACGTTGATAACCAGTTCGAATTCGTAAGAAGCTTCAACCCAGAAATCATAACGAACTTCAGTGTCAGAAGCGGCGCTGGATTCTCTTGCCAATGCCGGACCGTTTTTGTCCAGAGTGGAAACAGAGTAATCACCAACATTCAAAGACCAGTTCTTCGCGTCTTCGATCAGAAGAACAGTTGGGTTTTTTTGGATGTTGAAATCTTCAGAAACATCCGGGCTCTTGGAAAGTTTAGTAGCTTGGCAGTCAAAAACTCTCTGGCCGGCGAAAGACAGGCTGGAGAAAAGCATCGCAGTCACAAAAAAGATAGATTTCATGATTTTGTCCTTTGTTTAATGGCGTCTTGCTATCTCGTTTAGAGTGAAAAGTCTTTGATTTTATTGTTTGATTTCTGAAAGTGAAGAAATTGCCCAAGCCACAGATGGAACGTGGCGGAGCGGGCGAGGATGTGGCGCGCGCGTAAGTATCTGTTTTTAGGTGATTTTGGCGGGTTCTTGAAAAAGAAAACCCGCAGGCTTTGGACCTGCGGGTTTTATATTGGAATCTTTTAAAAAAGCTCTTAAGCGGCTTTGGCTTCGTCGTTATGAGAGAACTGCGCCATCTGACCCATTTGATCCTGATTGAACGCAGACACGATATCTACAAGGATAACGACTTTGTTGTCCACTTTACCCATGCCACGAACGAAGGACATAGCGTGTTCGTTGCCCAGAACCGGAGATGGTTCGATTTGGTTTTCCTGCAGGTCCACAACCTCTTTTACAGAGTCCACGATCATACCCACCTGACCGATTTCAGTATCGATAACGATGATGCAAGTGTCGCGGGTTGTGTCCTGGGAGGACATGCCGAACTTGATGCGCAAGTTAACTACAGGAATGATCTTACCGCGAAGATTCATCACACCTTTTACATAATCAGGAGTGCGTGGCACCGGAGTGATTTCGCCAAACTGATTGATCTCGCGAACTGTTTCGATGGCCACACCATATTGTTCTGCCATCAATTGGAAAGTCAGGTACTGACCGGGTTTTGCTTTCATGGATACATCGCTCATCGTATACGCCTTTCAAAGTCGTGAATTAAATCTTAACAACAGACTCTTCGCGAAAAAACCAAGGTGACTTAAGAGGATTTCTCGGTGGGATGGAAAAAATAATATTCTCAGATAATTAGCGCCTCATTGCGGGACAATGGTCCGGCCTTTCATTAATTCTTTACACCATAGGGTGGATTGATTCTCATTCTGGACCAAGGGTCTAAATAGCTCAGATGTTCGATCACCGATATATCCATGTGATTTTCTAATCTCTATGGAGCGCACATGAGCGGTGACAATTCTTTCTTTGAAGAACTACAAATGGATTTCCTGAATGAATCCGCATTTATGCTGGAGCAGTACGAGGAATACATGATGAGGCTGGAAAACAGTGAAGATCCAGCGAAAGACCTGACAGATATTTTCCGGGTGGCCCATTCCGTAAAAGGGGGTGCTGCTGCTGTCGGTCTTGCAGACTTGTGTAAATTTGCCCACGTGATGGAAGACCTTTTGGATCTTCTGCGTTCACGCCCTGAACTGGTGAACTCAACAGTGATTTCTTTGCTATTGCAATCCGGTGACGAATTGAAGAATCGTGTTGCTGCTCTTCAGCAGCAGCAGGGTGGTCCATGGGATCCGTCTGCCTTGACGGCGGAATTGATAGCCATCACCGAACAGCTTTCCGGCAAGGCTTCCAAGCATGCTCATGCTCCGGCGCCTTCTGTGGATGAACCCAAAGTCGAAGTTCCGGATGACTTCTTTTCTCAGGCACCTGCGGCAGAAGCATCTGCCGGAGCTGAAGACGATTTGATCAATCATGATCTGCTGGCAGAACTGCTGGCGCAGATGTCACCTGAAGATCAGGCTGAATTTCATGCCAAAGAAGCGGCCGAGGCCGCACTAAAAACGGCGATTGCAGAATCTGCACCCGTGGCGGCAGAACCGGCAAATCCGGCTCCGATTTTGAAAGTGGTGGAAACACCGATGGAAGCTCCGGCATCGGCTGTGAAAGCGGCTCCGGCGGCGGCGGCAAAACCAGCGGCGGCAGCTTCTGCTGCCGGCAATGGTGGGGGTAATAACAAGAACGCCAAAAATGCGACCAGCGCCATCAAAGTCGACACGGGTCGTGTGGACTCGGTTCTGGATGCAGTGGGCGAGCTGGTTGTACTGAAAAATCAGCTGGTGCATGACGAAACAGTTCGCAGCGGTGTGAACCTGCGTTTGGAAGCCATTGTTGATCAGCTCGATAAGGCCGTTCGTGAATTGTATGAAAAAACTTTGAGCATCCGTATGACTCCGCTGAAATCCATGTTCATCAAGATTCAGCGTATCGTGCGTGACGTGTCTTTGACTCTGGACAAACCAGTGGATTTGCAATTGATCGGTGAAGAAACCGAGGTCGAAAGAACCGTGTTCGAGCTTCTGGGTGATCCTTTGGTTCACTTGGTTCGTAACTCGATGGACCACGGGGTGGAAAAGAAAGAACTTCGTCAAGAGCGCGGCAAGCCCGCAACGGCGAAAGTCACCGTGTCGGCAAAACAATCCGGCGGTAACGTTATCATCGACATTTCGGATGACGGTGGTGGTATCAACCGTGACAAGGTTCTGGGTAAAGCCATCGAAAAAGGCTTTGTGCCGGCAGGTGTGGACCCGGCGTCCATTCCGGATGAACAGGTTTTCCAGTATATCTTCTATCCGGGGTTCTCTACCGCCGACAAGATTTCGGATCTGTCCGGTCGTGGTGTGGGTCTGGATGTGGTGAAATCAAATCTGGATAAAATCAACGGTAAGATCAATATTTACTCCAAGTCAGGTCAGGGAACGACGTTCCGTCTGACGATTCCTCTGAGCACGGCGATCACTGACGGTATCATCGTGGCTTTGGATGGCGCCCGTTACATTCTGCCGATTCATTCCATTCGCGAGATCGTGCGTGTACTTCCTAAAGACTACACTAATATCTCTGGTGCCGGAAAAGTGGCCAGTATCCGTGGTCATTTGCTGCCGGTGATTGATGTTTCCAAGACTTTGGGTTCGATTAACTGGAGCCTGAATAAAAAAGACCAGCAGCTGGCTCAGCGCCGTGAGAACTCTTTGAGTGCACGTCGTGAGGAAACCATGCTGGTGATCATTGAATCCATGACAGGTCAAATGGCCTTCCCGGTCGACGATGTCCTGGGTCAGGCGCAGGTGGTTGTTAAACCAATCACCACGGGTCAGGACATTCCGGAAGTCGCGGGTGCTGCAATCCTGGGGGATGGCCGTACAGTTCTGATTTTGGAACCAGGTGCTTTGGTAAATAATATTGCTAACGGAAGAGGAATGGCCGCATGACCGCTGTAAAGAAGAATGAGGCCACGGGCGCTCTGTACGATTTTGAAGACATCAAGCTTTCGGACAAAATGTTCATGAAGTTTGCTGAGCGCATGTATGATCTGGCCGGGGTGGATTTGCCACTGACGCCAAAGAATCATGCCCTGATCCGCAACCGCATCGTAAAACTGTTGCGCCGCCATTCCTTGAAGACCTATGAAGACTACTGGTCCAAACTTGAAGCCGGCGGCAACGAGATGGTGTCTGAATTCATTTCGGCGCTGACGACGAACATGACGTCCTTCTATCGCGAGTCGAATCATTTCGACTTCCTGAAGTCCATTTTGCCGGAACTGTCCCGCAAGTTTGGTTCTGATCTGCGCATGTGGTGTGCCGCAGCCAGCACAGGACAAGAGCCTTACACAATCGCGATGACGGCGTGTGAAGCACAACCTGAAATGCCTTCTGCGAAGCCGCGCCTGCTGGCGACGGATATCGACTTGCAGGTTTTGAAGAAAGCCTCAACCGGCACTTATGAAGAACGCGAGATGCAGGGCCTGCCGCCCGTGCAGCGTTCGAAGTACTTTGAAAAAATCAAAGCTGACGGCGACGAATACTGGAGAGCCAAGGATCAGATTCATAACATGATCCGCTTTGCTCCGTTCAATCTGATGAATCCAAAGTACGAGTTCCAGCACAAGTTCCATGTGATCTTCTGCCGTAACGTGCTGATTTATTTTGATGAGCCGACAACGAAACGTGTGATCGACAATCTGGTGTCCTGTTTGGCGCCGGGCGGGTATCTGGTTCTGGGACATTCCGAATCAGGCAATGTGAAACATCCGGGTTTGAAGCCGATGTCTCGCGCAGTTTATCAAAAACTTTAATTAAAGAAGGCCCTAATGGCACAAAAGATTCGTGTCCTTATTGTTGATGATTCTGCGGTGATTCGTAAGCTGCTGGAAAAAATCTTTTCCTCTTGCGCGGACATCGAAGTGGTGGGAACAGCATCGGACCCTTACATCGCCCGTGACAAGCTGGTGGCGCTAAAGCCCGACGTGATGACTCTGGATGTAGAGATGCCTCGTATGGATGGCATCAGCTTCCTGGAAAAAGTCATGCAGCATTTCCCGACCCGCACGATTATTTTTTCAAGCTTGGCAAAGACGGGCTCTGAAACTTATCTGCGCGCTCTGGAAGCCGGAGCCATCGAGATTATGGAAAAGCCGTCCATTGACGTGTCCCAGTCCCTGGAAACACTGTCGGCGGCGATCATTGAAAAAGTAAAAGCCGTGGCAAAAGCCCGTATCAATCCGATCAAAGCGGTGGTGCCTAATCCGGGCGCTCCGGTACAGAAGATTGCCAGCACCTCTTTGGCGCGCACGACGCACCAGTTGCTGGCGGTGGCCTCGTCCACCGGTGGTACCGAGGCGCTGAAGGTGTTCCTAAGCGGGATGCCTGCGGATATTCCGGGAACTTTGGTTGTGCAGCACATGCCACCGGGTTTCACGAAATCATTTGCTGAAAACCTGAATAAGATGTTCCCTTTTGAAGTCAAAGAGGCTGAAGAAGGGGATCAGGTTGTTCCGGGTCGAGTTCTGATTGCTCCGGGCAACTATCATATGGAAATCACGCGCAGTGGTGCCTTCTATTACGTGAAGCTGCATCAGGGTCCGGCCCTGCACAGTGTTCGCCCAGCTGCGGACTATCTAATGAAATCAGTGGCGAAGTACGTGGGTAAGAATGCCATGGGTGTTGTTCTGACCGGTATGGGCAAAGACGGCGCTGAAGGTCTTCTGGAAATGAAGAACGCTGGTGCTTACACGGTGGCTCAGAACGAAGAAACCTGCGTGGTGTACGGTATGCCGGCAGCCGCAGTAGCCTTGGGTGCTGCTGACAAGGTTCTGCCACTGGATCGCATCGCCGGAGACTTGCTGAAACAGCTGCAGACTCGTAACGCCGCCTAGTGTTCCGTAATAAGGGTCAGTGAACTGGAAACTCTCGGAATTGTATGAGTTTTCATACAATTTTGAGAATATCCACCGATATGTCTCATGATGGATTCTTTGGTATGTTGTGGAAGAGGTCTTTTATGGGTCGTTTTGCTGACGTTCACCAGCGGGTGCTCGATCTCTACAGAACTATTCAAGTCCGTCACCGACCTTATGTCCCGTCAGCCCTTGCAGGCTGTTCTAAGCTCGAGTGTTTCATCTTATAACAATTTAAGTCAGTGGACAGTCCAGGTGACTTTTTCCGAAGATGTTCAGGGGCTTGAGGTATCTGATTTTTCAGTAAACAACGCCACGATTGTCTCGTTAACACCGGTCGACGCGTCGACTTATGATCTGGTTCTGGAGCCACTTTTGGATGGTCCGGTCACTGTGCTGCTGCCAGTAAATGCCGCCACCAGCCTTGCGTTGAATGAAGCCACACCAGAATCAAATACCCTGAGTTTCACCAGTGACCGAACGAAACCCTCTGCCACCCTGACTTATTCGGGAGATGATCCGACCAATGAATCCCCGCTGATCTTTGATCTGATGTTGGGCGAGTCAGTGGCTTCGGTTCTGGATGCTTCGGCTTTTGCCGTGACAAATGGGATCATCGATAAAATCGAGGGCTCAGGTCCTGGTTACTTCATTTATGTTATTCCGTCGGCGTCACAAACTGAAGTGAGGCTGTCTCTTCCTGGCGATCGTATCTATGACCTTGCAGGGAATGGAAATTTGGCTTCGGCCGAGATGGTGGTGGAATACAATTCAGATCGACCTTTACCCACGCTAAGCAGCGCGGATCCCATGAAGGTGAATGTGGCTGCGATTTCGGTTGCGGTCAGCTTTTCTGCACCAGTGACAGGATTTGATGCTTCTGATCTGGAGCTTTCAAATGCCACGGTCGAAAATTTTGCCGGCAGTGGGGATACCTATACTTTCACCTTGCGAGCCTCCGGTCAGGGCGACTTTGCCGTGCGGGTAAAAAATGAAGCGGCGTCGGACAGTGTCGGGAACAAGTCTTTGGTGTCAAGCTGGTTGAACAGACATCATGACAGCGTTAGACCGACGGTTTCTTTGGGAAGTCTGGCCGCTTATACTTTGTCAGCTCCGGTTAGCATCACGGCGACTTTCAGTGAGTCCGTTTCCGGCTTCACGGCCGGAGATTTGGAACTGGTAAATGCGACTGCGACTGTGACGGGAAGCGGAGGATCTTACACAATTGAGATCACTCCCGTAACTGAGGGTGCTTTTAGTGTGAGAGTTCCGGAAGCAGCTGCAACTGATGATGCTGGTAATGCCTCACAGGCCTCAGCGACAAGCTCCAGCATTTTTGACACGCTTCCACCCACTGTGGAAATCATCAGTGAGGCGGGACCGAATGTTTATGAAGCCCCGATATATTTCACCATAAAATTCAGCGAAGAGGTGACAGGTCTTGTTGCAGCAGATTTTGTAAAATCCGGTGCCAATATCAGTTCGGTGACGCCAGCGTCAGGACCAAGCGCGGTGTACAGATTGCAAATGGCAGCCCCGGCTTTTGGAACCGGGGATATCTCCTTATCGTTGCCAAGTGGAGTCGTGGTGGACGGTTCCGGGAAAGGGAATCTGGCTTCTGCGGTGACCACTGTTTTATTTGATAATTCTCCGGTGACAATTTCTCTTGCGGGCAACGAACAGGTTGTGACTGAAGACGAAAATAATGCCGGCGGCAGTCCCGACAAATTATTTGGTCTGACGATGAGTGGTTCGAAACCTTATAACGTGACGGTCAATTATGAAGTTTCCGGATCTGCTGTCGCGAATACTGACGTCACCTTGGCGCAAAAGGGCAGCATTTTGATTCCCGCCGGAAGCACGAATGTGTCGTTGCCGTTTAGACTGATCAATAATGCCGGCAGTATTCATAATAAATATCTCCAGCTGAACCTGACGTTTGCAAACACGCCGGTGGCCCGCTTTGCGAGGGTGTCACAAAGTCGTGTGATGATCAAAGATGTGACCAGTGCAGCGCACTCGACAGTGAAAAGGATTGTCGGATCTTATCGTCATCGTTGTGCCCTGATGATGGATGGAAAGGTTCGCTGTTGGGGTGAAAATGCCGACGGTCAGTTGGGTGATGGAACGACGGCCAATCGTTTGCAGGCTGTTTCAGCTTTGACGGGTGTCTGGAACTTTAAACAATTGACCACAGGCGCTGATCATAGCTGTGGCATTCTTGATGATCCGGCCAAAGAAGTTGTCTGCTGGGGAAACAACGACAGGTACCAGCTGGGATTGGGTGATCAGACGGATCGTCACACGCCGGTATTATTGAGCAGCATCAGCGGGGTGGATGAGATTGCCGCGGGCGATGGATTCACCTGTGCCTTGAAAGCTGGAAAAATCTATTGCTGGGGACGTCAGGATCGAGGACGCCTTGGGAACGGCGTTGTGACAAATGGAAACGTCAGCACACCTGCAGAATTGGTGACGGCAAGTGCTTTTGATTTTGACCGTCTGTCTGTCGGCGGCGGTACCGGATGTGCTATCAACACGAATAATCAGCTTTATTGCTGGGGGAATAATGGGCGGGGGCAACTTGGAATTGGAAGTACTGCCCATCAGGGAACAGCCCAGTTGGTGGGCTCTGACTTTTTGAAAATTTCAGTGGCAGGATTGACCGTACCGGGCACTATTGCCGCAGAAGGCGGACACGTTTGTGCCGTCAAGACGGATTTTACAGTTCAGTGCTGGGGGGGGAATTCTTATCTTCAAAGCGGTTCCAGTCCCACGACCGATAAAACCCTTCCCGCGACAATCACCAGTGTTGATACCTTTGATGACGTGGCGGCGGGTGCTTATCACACCTGCGGTATTCGAAAATCTGATGGTCGTGTTGTTTGCTGGGGTTCAACAAGACTCGGCGGCAACACCAATTATATCGGTCCCCACGGTCAAGGCCTGACCCCTGGTACCACGGTACTGCCGGTTTTGACGGCGGATACAAATTCTTATGCCAGTATTACTTCAGGTGTGGCTTACAGCTGCGGAGTCACCAGTACGGGCCGAACAAAATGCTGGGGCGAATATGGCGCGGGCTATCTGGGCGATGGGAGTTCGGTATATCGTCGGGAACCTGCCGTTTCCGACATCGGTGTCACCTACAAGAAGATCTCTATGGGAGTGTTTTTATCCTGCGGCATCACGACGGATGATATATTGAAATGCTGGGGAGCAAACCAGTTCAGCACTTACCTTGGTGACGGGTCCTCGTTTGGTCGAAGCTATCCGGTGGTCATTGATCAGGAGCGCAAGTATAAGGATGTCGCCATCGGCTATGAATCCATCTGCGGAATATTGCTGGATGGAACTTTAAAATGCTGGGGAGGCAGCGGCAGTTATGGAGTCGGGGATGGAGTTCTTCAGATTCGTTTGTCTCCGGTGGTGATTGATGGCGGAACTTCTTATAAATGGATCTCTGTAGGTCAGTCCACGACTTGTGGGGTAACCAGCGCAGGGGTATTGAAGTGCTGGGGCCGCAACAACAGTGGAATTATTGGTGGTTCCACAACTCCTGCGGTCTATGCCGCCCCCACTGTGATTGACTCGGGCGTTCGTTATAAGATGGTATCGGTTCTTGGTGGATTGACGGGGTCAGCCTGCGCCATTACAGATGAAAATGAACTGAAGTGCTGGGGAAACCATGTCGCTTCTTTGGGGCGAGGAGCCATAGCTGCACCAGATATCTACACGCCGGGAGTTGTAATGGCGGGCACAAAATTCGTTGCCGTCAGCATGTATGGCAGCCGAACTTGTGCAATCAGCGACGCTTTCAAGTTGTATTGCTGGGGTGATGGTACGGGTTATGGAACTGGGCTTAACGTGACGACGAGCTATAACACGCCACAAATGGTAAGCCCTGCTGTCAGCTATACCAGTGTGTCAATGGGATCAAACGGCGGATGTGCGATAACCACCGGTGAACAGATTAAATGCTGGGGCGCTGAAGGAGATGTCGCCACAGATTCCTATTGGGCTTCAACGGGCACGGGTCTGGCGGAGGCACGAATTCCTGCGGATTTGCTGGGCGGTGGTACATACAAAAGCGTTGAGCGTGGGGGAAATTCTGGTTGTGCCATTACGCCGACAGATGCTCTGAAGTGCTGGGGCAGCAATGTTTACGGTCAGATGGCGGACTATAAGGTGCTTATGTCCTGGCTGACTCCGATTGATATCACCAATTGGATAGAGGACTAATTTTTCATTTAACTCTTGAGTCCAAGAGAGTCTTCATTAAAATTAATAGGATTTTCGAGGAGGTCGAATGAATCTAATTCGGCAGGCGGGAACTTTTTTCTGCATTCTGACTTTGTTGGGATGCCAGACGTCTTCGCATAAAGCACGGGAGCAAAAAATGAATCACGACAATGATCCGTATATCTGGCTGGAAGAGGTCGAAGGCGACAAGGCCCTGGAATTTGCAAAAGCCGAAAACAAACGCACCTTAGAACATTTTCATCAAAACCCGCGTTTTAAAACCATTGAGCATGACCTAAGAAAGATCATGCTGGCAGAAGACCGTGTGCCTGCGGTGCACCTGAAAAATGGGGAGCTTTACAACTTCTGGCAGGATGGAAAGCATGTGCGCGGCTTGTGGAGAAAAACCACAATGCAAAGCTATCTGACGTCACACCCGCACTGGGACGTGATTTTGGACATTGATGCTTTGGCAAAAAAAGAAAATGAAAACTGGGTGTGGAAGGGCGCAAGCACGTTGCCACCGGCTCATCAGAAGGCCTTGGTTTATCTGTCCCGTGGGGGCAAAGATGCCATTGTGGTGCGTGAGTATGATATGAAGACCCGCCAGTTTGTAGCCGATGGATTCAGTCTGCCAGAGGCAAAAAGTGGCATTGATTGGAAGGATGAAAATACCGTTTACGTGGGCACAGATTTCGGTCCGGGCACGATGACGGATTCGGGATACCCTCGTCTTGTCAAAATCTGGAAGCGTGGAACGCCAATTGGTGAAGCCAAGCTGGTGATGGAAGGCAAATCCACCGACATGTCTGTTTACACCTATGTGCAAAGAGACGGCGATCATAAGCGTGTTTTCCATTCAATTCGCACCGGCTTTTATTCCAGCGAAAACTGGTATGAAGATGACAAGGGCGTAAAAACCCGACTGCCCATGCCGACGGACTCAGAATTCTGGGGTGTTTTCAAAAACAAACTGTTCTTTGAGTTGAAATCTGATTTGGGAAATCTTAAAAGCGGCAGCATCGTGTTCATGCCGTTCGATAAAATCTTCGATGGCGAAAAAGCGCAAGCATCCCTGAAGGCGATCTTTGTCCCGACGGACAAAAGATTCATTCAAGGCATGAGTCCGACCAAGAACCACATCATGCTGCATGTGACAGACAACGTGCTTTCCAAAATCGAAAAAGTGACCTTCACCAGCGAAGACACCTTCGAAACTGAATCAGTGCCTTTGGGTGAAAACGGCATGGCCTATGTTACCTCCACAGAGGAAGAAAGTGATCTGTATCTGGCTCAGTACATGGACTTCTTCACTCCGGTCTCCACTTATCTTGGCGACGCCAGTGACGGCAAAAACATGCTGGAACTGCTGAAGAAATCCCCGGATCGCTTCAACAACAAGGGCATGAAGACCCAGCGTTTTGAAGCCATCAGCAAAGACGGCACGAAGATTCCTTACTTTGTGACTTCCAAGGCGGATATCAAAATGGATGGCAAAAATCCGACGCTGCTTTACGGTTATGGCGGATTCCAGTCTCCGATGCAGCCAAGTTATTTGGGCACGGTCGGTAAAGTGTGGCTGGAACAGGGTGGAGTCTATGTGATTTCCAATCTGCGCGGCGGGGGCGAGTTCGGTCCGGCATGGCATCAGTCCGTGCTGAAAGAAAACCGCTATAAAGTTTACGAAGACAACATCGCGATTTCAGAAGACCTGATCAAACGTGGATTCACATCACCACAGCATCTGGGTATTTCCGGCCGGTCCAACGGGGGCCTGCTGACAGGGGCGACTTTCACGCAGCGCCCGGATCTGTACAATGCCGTGATTGTGGGCGTGCCACTGCTGGATATGCTTCGCTATCACAAGCTGTTGGCGGGCGCGAGCTGGATGGCTGAATATGGCGATCCGGATGATCCAAAGATGCGTGAAGCCATCCTGAAGTATTCTCCGTACCAGCGTCTGAGCAAAGAGGCGAAGTATCCGGAAGTGTTCATCATGACCAGCACCAAGGATGACCGCGTTCATCCGGGCCACGCACGCAAGATGGTGGCACGCATGAAAGAGCAGGGGCATCCGGTGTACTACTATGAAAATATGGAGGGCGGTCACGCAGGCAGCGCGAATATCGAACAAGCGATCCTGTGGAACAGTCTTGAATACAGCTATCTTTGGGAAAAACTAAAATAAGTTCCTGGTTCTTTTTTAGCCGGTCAGGGCCTTGTTGGCTTTCTTAAGCCGCAGCGACAGGGTCTTGACCAGAGCTTTTGCCCACGACGGTCGGGCAAAGATAACATTGTCCAAAGAGCCATTGGGAATCGCGATCAGTTCCACTTCAGTGATGGCTTCCACGGTAGCTGAGCGGGGTTCGTGATTAAAGTGCCCCATCTCGCCCACGAATTCACCGGGCAGAATTTCTCCGAACATGATTTTTTCACCATCCGGGCCTTCGGAATAGGCGCGCAGGCTGCCTTTTTTTACGATGTAGGCGACTTCGGTCATGTCGCCTTCTTTGAACAGAACATCGCCCGGCTGCAGCTGTTTTAGCTCGTACTGGGCCTGGTTGCTGTCGACTTTCGGCGAAATGATTTTGGAAACGCAGTCGACCAGAGCTTTTTCACGGTCAGGTTCCGTCAGAAACTGAATGCGGCCGGAAGCGACTTCGTGTTTGAAGATATCGTGGTCAGCGACATAGGACATAATGATGATCGCAATGTCGTCGTTGTTTTTTTCTTTCAGAATTTTGGCGACGATGTCAAAGCCTGAACCCTTCGGCAGATACTCATCCACCAACACCGCTTTGGGATGAACGTTGTCCAGCTTGTATTTGGCTTCAAACCATTCCGAGCCATGAAAGACAGAGCAGTTTTCAAAATTTCGATTGAGCGAGTCAGTGCATTTATGAATGCGGGTTTTATCGCCGCTGATAATAAGGAAAGTGTTCTTCTTTTGGTCGTTCCGTCCCATATCAAAAACCTTCCGTTGTTTTACGTGGATTTTTAAGACAATCCACGCTGGGTGACATTGTCTTATTATCAGGCTTTTAAGTGGTGGCTTCAATAGACCGGTCTCAATTCAATTGTGGATGTCTTGAACTGAGACCCTTAGCGGACTTAGTGGTGGGTTTCCTCAGGTTTCTGGCGCGGAGCCGGTCCACGCGAGAACTTTTCATACTGTTGTTCCCAGTAATGCATCTGGGACGGGGACAGGGAATAATCCATCTTCGCAAGTTTCATCGCCAGCACGAAGGATTCATTCATCACAAAGGCCGCCTGACGGCGCTCGCCCTTGCGGCTGTAGCTTTCAATCTTGTGCAGGCCCTGCATCAGATACAGGGCTTTGAAGAAGATCGCGATTTCCTGTTTGAAGATGCCCATTTCTTCACGCATGAAGTAGGCAAGCTTTGAATCATTGGAAAGGTCGTCATGATTCCAAGGCTCTTCGCCGTACTGGGCTTTCATGAAGGCCATCATAAATCCGGCGAACAATTCAATCGGGTCGTTCTTGTCGATTCCTGACAAATTGATGCGCGCCAGATGGATTTCAAAGACTTCCATTTTGTGAGCGTCAACAAACACGGAATGCAGGCCCGGCAGAATCTGTTCCAGAATATGCAGGTCAAACAGCTCCATGAAAGCCAGGTGTGGTTCTTTCAGGCGCAGGAACTTCAGCCACTCTTCACGACGGCGCGGAAGAACGGATTTTTTCAGTTCGCTGCTGCATTCAGCAATCGCTGCCCGCATCGTGGTTTCAATCGAAAAATGCAGTTTGTGGGACAGACGTATCGCGCGCAGAATGCGAATCGGATCTTCGATGAAACGGGCTTTCGGATCACCAATCATGCGCAGGACACGGTTTTCGATATCCTGAATGCCGCCGCAATAGTCGATCAGCTTGTGCTGGCCTGGATCGTAGAAAACAGCGTTGCAGGTGAAATCGCGGCGAACGGCATCTTCTTCAACGGTGCCGAAATAGTTGTCGCCTTCAACCGAGTCATCACCCTGATCGGCCAGTTCTTCCTGGGTCACATTGCGACGGAAAGTTGCGACCTCGAACTGCTGATCACCACGTTTAACAAGCACCAGCTTGAAACGACGACCAATCACGTAAGCGTTGGGAACTTTTTTGCGCACCTGATTGGGGTGAGCACTGGTGGCGATATCGAAATCTTTCGGATGAATCCCAACAAGCAAATCGCGAACGCACCCACCAACAAGATAGGTTTCAAAACCGGCGTCTTGAAGGTTACGAACAATTCTTAATGCGTAGGAGTCGATCCAGTCCTCGTGGAGCTGGGGTTTTTGCTGGGCAGTCATTGAGGCTGAATCTACATCCCTTCGCATCAAAATTCAAACCTGAATAACAAAAGACCGGAAGGACAAGTCTTTGATCTTAAGTCCTTGAAATAATTGAGGGTCTTTTGAATAAATCAACATGACGTGACCCTCGCCCGGGAGTATAAAAGGGTATGTCTTACCTCAATAATTTCTATCATCTCTTTTATGGTCCCGAAGACGGGCGCAAATGGGTCTTTGTTCATGGTCTGATGGGCTATGGGCAGAACTGGCGCCGGATCATTCAGGGGATTGAGGCGACCGAACGGTGTTTGGCCTTTGACCAGCGCGGGCATGGAAGATCCTTCCAGCCGCCCGAGGGTTACAGTCCCGAAGACTATGCGGACGACCTTAAAAAGATTGTGGATGAGTTGGGGTGGGGGAAGTTTGTTCTGGTCGGGCACTCGATGGGTGGCCGTAACGTCCTGAACTTTGCTTCCAGATTCCCCGAGTATGTGTCCCACCTGGTGATCGAAGACATTGGGCCCGAGGCCAATCCCACGGCTCATGAGTATTACGAGTATTTGTTGAATCTGGTTCCCAGCCCTTTTGCCTCCCGAGACGAGGCCAAGCGCTATTTCTTCGAGGACTTTGTCAAAACGGCAAAGACCCGGGAAAACATCCAGGTGATGGCGAACTATTTCTATTCGAATATGGTGGAACAAGCCAACGGAACTGTGGATTGGCGGTTTTCGAAACAAGGCATTCTGGACTCTGTTCGCCTGGGGCGCACGGATGACAGATGGGATGAAGTGAAATCCCTGAAAGTGCCGACCCTGCTGGTTCGCGGAGGAAACTCCAAAGAACTCAGTCAGGAAAACTACGACAAAATGCTGGCTAGCAACCCTATGATTAAGGGCGTCGTAATACCTGGAGCTGGACATTGGGTCCACTCAGATCAACCTCAGGCCTTTACGGAGGCCGTGAAACTGTTTGTGGGCGGCTTTTAAGCGCCTGCTTTGACATTTGGCTCCCTGCTAAGTAGTTTGGGAGCTTCAGACCGGAGTATAGAAACTTGAAATTCTCAGAATTGAATTTAGATTCCCAATTATTATCTGCAATCCAGAAGTTGAACTATGATGATTGCACCCCGATCCAGGAACAGGCCATCCCGCCGGTTCTGGACGACAAAGACGTTGCCGGCCTTGCTCAGACCGGAACAGGTAAAACTGCCGCTTTCGTAATCCCAGTGATGGAACGTATCCTTAGAGCCCGCCCAGTTCAGGGTGAAGTGACTGAAGAGCAAAAAGCCCTGATCGAAAAAAGAGCCTACAAAGACTGGAAGCCTCAGAACTTCGTATTGATCCTGGTTCCAACGCGTGAGTTGGCAGAGCAGGTTCAGGACAACATCAACAAGCTGAGCGTTGATTCCGGCCTTCGTGGTTTTGCGATCTATGGCGGTACGGGTTACGACAAACAAAAAGAGGCGTTGAAAAACGGTGTTGAATTCATCGTGGCGACTCCAGGCCGTTTGATCGATCTGTACAAAGAACATCTGGTGGACCTGAAACAGGTTCGTGCGATCGTCTTCGATGAAGCGGACCGTATGTTCGACATGGGCTTCAAAGACGACATGAAGTACATCCTTCAGCGCGTTCCTCGTGAACGTCAGCTTTTGGTGTTCAGTGCGACTTTGAACTTTGATGTTTTGAACACCATCTATCAGTTCGGTTCCGAGCCGGTGGAAATCAACATCAGCCGTGACCAGGCCAAAGCGGACAACGTGAAAGATCAGATCTTCCACGTGGGTTCCGATGAAAAGCCCCAGCATCTTCTGTCTTTGCTGAAAGTGCACAATCCAAAACAGGCCATCATCTTCACCAACTTCAAAATGAGCGTCGAGCGCATCGCGAAGTTCCTGGTTGAAAACGGTGTTCCTGCCATGGCGATTTCAAGCCTTCTGACTCAAGCTCAGCGCAACCGCGTGATTGAGCAGTTCAAAGCTGAAAACGACATGAACGTGCTGGTGGCAACGGACGTTGCAGCCCGCGGTTTGGACATCAAAGGTGTCGACATGGTTGTGAACTATGAACTGCCGATGGACTCTGAATCCTACGTTCACCGTATCGGTCGTACCGGTCGTGCGGGCACGACAGGTCAGGCGTTCTCTTTGGTTGGCGACAAGGACATCGAGTCTTTGGGTCGCATCGAAGATTATTTGAAACACAAAATCGAAGTCGGCTATCTGGAAAACGACCAGTTGCTGAAAGACTTCAAGCCGATGACTTCCCATTTTGAAGGTCATTATCCAAAATCTTTGGATCGTGCACGTGCGCCTCGTGAAGGTGGACGTGGTGGTGACAGAGGTCCTCGCCGTGAAGGTGACCGTGGTCCACGTCGTGAACGTGGTGATCGCGGACCTCGTCAGGATCGTGGTCCTCGTCCAGAGGGTCAGCAGAAATCTGCACAAGGTGCAGGTGCTCAGCAGACTCAAGGCGGAGGCCAGCGTCCAGACAGCCGTCCAAAAAGACAAGAGGGTGGTCCGAAGCGTCCTCACGATGGAAAACGTGGCGAACAAAGACCAAGAACAGACCAGCAGGCTCGCAAGCCGCACGGTCAGCAGCAGCGCCAAGGGGCCTCAGCGAAGAAGCGTGTGCCAATGGCAGCGCAAAAATCCATCGGCCAAAAGGTCGCAGGATTCTTCAAACGTCTGTTCTCTTAATCAGGTATTTCAAATCCCTGAAAAGCAAAAAGCCTGCTCCGTTATGGAAGCAGGCTTTTTTTTGCCCTGAGGCTTTTCAATCTTACTTCTTTTTGGAAAGAGCTTTTGTCGTCTCCTGGTTGGAGGCTTCTTTCGCCACATCCAGAGCGGTCTGACCTTTTTTGTTTTTCACTTTCAAATCCGCGCCCTTTTTCACAAGGAAGTCGATGTCGGCCGGGGTTCCGTAACGAGCCACCGCGAACAGCGCAGTTTCACCCAGAGTATTGGCTTTGTTCACCAAAGCTTTGTTTTTGGAAAGGATGGATTCCGCCGTTTTTTTGTTGTTCTGGGCTGCACGCATGAACAGGGTGTCGCCTTCGTCTCCCGCCACGATGATGTCCACGTTTGCACCGGCTTTGATCAGCTCGTCTGCCACATCATAAGCATCGTTGGTCACCGCGAAAGCCAAAGCGGTTTCGCCGCCGTTGTTCTTTAGTTCCAGATTCACTTTTTTGGAAAGCAGGAATTTTACGATATCCAGGTTTCCACCCATCGCTGCATTCATCAGCGGGGTCATGCCGGTTTCGTCCTGCGCATTCAGATCAATTTTGTTTTTCTGAACCAGGGTTTTGACCTTGGCAAGATCGCCTTGTTCCGCAGCCTCGTTCAGGGCCTTGTTGGATTTTCCTGCCGCCGCGAAAGCCGTTCCGTGAAGAAGGCCCGCGAGGAAGAAAATCAGTGCTGCCAGCAAATAAGACTTTTTCATACGTCACCTATTTCTTCGCTGTAGTGATAGTGGTCACTTTAGTCAGGTAAGAATATTTATCAAATGGCAAAGGCAATTGTTCGGTGTAATTGATCGCTTTCGGTCCGCCATTTTGATTGATCAGCTGGCTGACCTTGTTTTTGATCTGTTGAGAAGCCACACCCCAGTCAGAGCGGGACTTGTCATAATCCGTGTGCATCAGAACCGCGAAATAGATTTCGCCATTCTTCGTGGATACAGAGCCCATCAAAGTTTTGGCTTTGTTCACGCTGCCTGTTTTAGCTGTCGTGGATCCTGCCATCACGCCGCCGTAGCCGCCCACGGTAGAGGACTTGTCTTTCGCAGCAACCGCCATTACGTCAGAAAGTTCATACCCTTTTGCCGACAGGGATTTGTCCAAAGAATAAAGAACCTTGATCATCGTTTCGCAGGTGGCTTCATTGTAAACCGGTTTTGCCACAGAGCCTTCGTTGTTACCGGATCCGTTGTGGAAAACGATGTCGGTTTCATCAGCCTGCATTTTGCCGGCGATGTAAGCGTTGAAAGCTTCAGAACCACCCAGATTCCAGAACAGATTGTCAGCGATATAGTTGTTGGACTGGTTGTTCATGCGCTTCAGGATGTTTTTCAAAGGCGAAGACAACAGAACCATTGTGGTGGTTTTTTCACTTTTCTGGAACTCTGCTTTTTTCACGAAGCTGACCGTGCGCACGTCCACCTTTGGGCGAAGGGACATTTGCACGCCAATGCGCGCCGCTTTGGATTTCAGAATAGCGTAATAGCCCGGATTGATAGCCGTCGCGAAAGAGGACGTCAAAGTCGCACGCACGACAGAGGCCTGCTGTTCCACGGTGCTGTATTTAGGAGTCGTTCCGCCGATCATCGGCTTTTCTTCCGCCAACCAAGCCAACAGGAAGTTTTCATCGAAAGTCAGTTTTTCGATCTTGGTGATTTTCATGCGGTTCAGTTCAGAAAGCAGGAAATAAGACATGTTGCGACCAAACAATGGATCGCGGCTGCCTTCGATATGAATATCGTAAGAACCGTTCGCCGTCGGTGTGACATGCAGTTTGGTTTGGAAGCGATAGTCAGGACCCAGGCGGTCAATGGCCCACAGTGTGGTTACGATTTTGGAGATGGATGCCAGCGGGAACTTATCATCCTTATTGTCATCACCCTGGATCTGCTGGGTTTTGGAATTCGCGGCCATGTGGCACATGGAATTCAAATAAACCTTCGCAGAAGCGGCGGAACTGATAAGAAGCGTACCAACAGTAACGTGCAATATTTTTTTGGCCAAAGCTGGAATCATTACTACCTCTCCTTCAAGACACAGGCTGTATTTCATGATCTGTACCACCTTGAGATTGTTTTAATTGATTTGGAGACTATGGAACTGTTCAGGTCTTTGTCAGGGGTGCCGCAAATTGACGGCCCAAACGGGGGAGGATACAGTGGGGGCCATGATTCAGGCCTTTGTTATCCTATTAGTGTTCCAGCTGCTCGGGGAAGCCGTTGTGGCCCTGTTTAAGCTCTTTATCCCGGGCCCGGTGCTGGGTATGGTCTTCTTCTTTATAGCCCTTCTGGTGCGCCCTTCATTAAAGGACAAAGTCGAAATCCTCAGCCGTTCGATCACGGCCCATCTGGCGCTGTTCTTTGTTCCGGCCGGGGTGGGGGTTATTGAGTATTTCGACCTTTTCGGCAAATACGGCGTGGGTATGGTGGTCACGGTTCTAATCAGCACGATCGTCACTCTGGGGATGACGGCCTTCGTATTTCATCAACTGATGAAGGTCGGCACCAAGGAGTCCCCATGATCGAATTGTGCGCCCTGATCATGACCCTGGGGTTTTATCTGGCTTCCCGTCGCATCAGTGCGTGGGGCAAGGACAATCCTTTGTTAAGTCCACCGGTGATTTCGATGTTTGCGATCATCGCGGTATTGCTGATTGCTAAAATTCCCTACCGTGAATACTTCCAGGCCGTCAGGCCGATTCATTTCATGTTGGGACCGGCAACGGTGGCTTTGGCTTTGCCATTATATAATCAACTGGATCGTCTGCGCCGGGTGCTGGTGCCTTTGATGGTGGCTCTGGTAATCGGATCCGCAGTGGGGATTTTAAGCGCGGTCTTTATCGGGGCCTTCATGGGACTTCCGCATGAAGTGCTGTTGTCGCTGACTCCAAAATCCGTGACGACCCCGATTGCCATGGGGATCGCCGAAAAAATCGGTGGGGCGCCGTCATTGGCCACTGTCTTTGTGATGATCACGGGGATCGTTGGCGCCCTGGTGGCGACAACAGTGATGAAGCTTGTGCGGGTGAAAGATCCGGTGGTGAAGGGTTTTGCGATGGGACTTGCTGCCCATGGACTGGGAACGGTGCGGGCCTTTCAGATCGGCGAGATGGCCGGGGCCTTTGCGGGGCTTGCGATGGCGCTCAACGGTTTGATGACCGCCATCATTGTACCTTTGATACTTTCTTTGATTCCTTAGATGCTTTTCACCAGATCGGCAAAGCCCTGAACCCATTTCGGGTTGTCGTTCACACAAGGGACCAGATAATACTGCTCTCCGCCGTGCTCGTGGAAGGTCTCTTGCCCGCCGATGCCGATTTCTTCCAAAGTCTCAATACAGTCAGCAACAAAAGACGGGCAGATAACGGCGATGTTTTTTTTGCCGGTTTTTGCCAGCACTTCCAAACTGTGATCAGTTGCAGGTTTCAGCCATTCAGCACGGCCCAAGCGGGATTGGAAAGAAACACTCCAATGGCTTGGAGCCAGATTCAGGGATTCAGCAATCGCCGTCGCCGTGGCAAAGCACTGGGCGCGATAGCAGTTCTTGGCGCAGGCATTTTTGTCGAAACAGCAGTCTTCTGTCGTCAGGCAGCCATGGATTTTACGCACGTGGCTTTCAGGCAGACCGTGGAATGAAAACAGATAGTGGTCGACCTTTTTGTCCTGCAGAGTTTCTTCCGCCAATTTGACGGACGTCCCGATGAAAGAGGCATCATCAAAGAACGCCGGCAGACGGCGCAGGGGTGTGGTCAGATGAAGCTTCTTGGCGGTCTTTTCAGCCAGCTTGAAAGAGCTTCCATTGGTGGCTTCGGCATACTGCGGGAACATCGGGGCAATCAGGATTTCGTCGACACCGGCTTGCTGAAGTTCTTTCAGTGCGGACTCGACAGAAGGTTCACTGTATTGCAGGCCGACTTTCACCACGAACTGGTCTTTTAGTTCATCCTGTAACAGTTCGGCAAATCGGCGGGTGTAAACCGCGATCGGAGAGCCTTCTTTCATCCAGACTTTTTTGTAGTTTTCAGCCGAGAACGGCGCGCGACGGGGAACAATCAAAAGATTGACCAGCGGCCAGCGCAGAACAAAGGGCAGGTTGATGACTTCTTCATCCATCAAAAACTCAGTCAGATATTTTTTAACATCCGGGACTTCGTAAGAGCGGGGGCTGCCAATATTGATTAATAGAAGACCTTTTTTAGCCATGTGCGCTCGCAATCTTTTCGGCGATCAAATCGCTGCGTTCCAGAATTTTGCTAAGACCAATGCCGCTGAGGTAATTGCCGTGCAGGAACAAGCCCTGGGGTTCCGGCACTTCTGCCAGATCCGCCAGTGCGTTTTCCAGTTTCAGGTCATAAAACGGCAACGCCTTTTTCCAGCGGTTGATACGATAATCCAGCAGGGCGTCTTTTTGTCCCAGGATGCGGAAGCGTTCTTCCGCCAGCAGTTTTAAAAGCTCGCTGTCAGACAGATCCAGCAACGCTTCTTCCTGCTGGCCACCCAGAATCCAGGTTTCGTTGTAGGTTTTGTCGCGGTCTTTGAAGATATAAGAATTCATCAGAACCCCCAAAGCTTTCAGGTCAAATCCGCGTGGGATCAGACAGCCAAAGCCCTTGTATTTTTCCTGGGGCTTGGCAAAGAACAACGTCACACTCATCAGTGAAGACATCTGTATATTGGAAAGGACTTTGGAAAAATCGGGATGTTTATTGGCCAGCAGCTGGGTCGCCGCTTTCGCCGAAGTGGCAACCACCACCGGGCCTTGCAGGGATTCCAGATTCACCTGGGAATTCAGATGAATCTTCACGCCCAGTTCCTGCAGGCGGGTTTGCAGATGGTCGACGAGATCCTGCATTCCGCCCGGACCGGTCAGAAGACCTTTGTATTTGCTGCGTTTGTTTCCAGAAAACAGCGGGCCCAGAATCAGACTGGCGCTAAGATGCGTGATCTCATTGCCATAGATTCCCTGCATCGCAGGTCCCAGCAAAAATCTTGTTGTGGCTTTGCCGACTTTACGCTCGCCCCAGTTCAGCAGGGTTTCACCGGCTTGAGGGCGCAGGGCTTTTTTTCCACCGGTCAAAACACGGGGAAGCACGCGGCCGATCAGGGCCAGGGTTTCCACAAAAGTCAGCGGCCAGGCTTTAGGAGAATTGCGGAAAAGGAAACGTTTTTTAGAGGACTCCAGGGGATAACTTGGAGTGATGCCCAGTTCGTTGAAAAGGCCTTCGGCTTTTTCAGTGCGAATCAGGGCATTGGCGGCACGTTCGGCGATTCCGTAAGGTGTCTGGTCAGTACCCAGCAATCCCCCGACACGGTCCGAGGATTCGTAAAGTTCTACCTGAAAGCCTTTTTGGGCGAGCCTTAAGGACACTGTCAGTCCCGCAAAGCCCGCGCCGATCACATGCACTGTTTTCATATGGATTGAGAGAAGATTTTGGTCTGTGGTTGTTTGGTTTTCAAGCGCTCATCGAAAAATGCACAGGCATTTCTCAGGAACGGGCGACCGGCTTCGTTTACCGTCAGCTTGTGGTCCTTGATTTCAACCAGCTCGTCTTTGATCATTTCAGCCAGGAATTCCTTGGATTGGTTTTCCTGGGCTTCATTGATGAATGACACTTCAAAGTTCGTCATCAGATTCAGGATCTGTTCGCGACGAACTTTGTCTTCTTCCGTCAGAATGTGTCCGCGCAAAGTTGGCAGACGACCTTCGTTCAAAGCGGCCTCATATAACGGCAGTACTTTTTCATTCTGATGGAAGCTGTAAGGGGTTTCAGAAATCGAAGACACACCCATACCCAGCAGCACGTCGGTGCGCTGATCGGTGTAACCCATGAAGTTTCTGTGCAGGCGCTTTTCATTCATCGCGATACAAAGGTTGTCGGTCGGAAGGGCAAAGTGATCCATGCCCACTTCCACGTAACCGCCTTCGATCAGAATGCCACGGGCGATTTCATACAGGCGGCGTTTTTCAGAAGCTTTTGGCAGGTCCTCGTCTTTAAACAGACGCTGCGCCGGCTTGATCCAGGGAACCAGGGCAAAACTGTATAAAGCGATACGGTCCGGGCGCAAAGCCACGGTCGCTTTCGCAGTTTCAGTGATGGATTCCGGAGTCTGGCGAGCCAGGCCATAGATCAAGTCAAAATTCACGGAAGTGTAACCCATGTCGCGTGCGTCCTGAGTCAGCTTTTGGGTGATTTCCAAAGGCTGAATGCGATTCACCAGACGCTGCACTTCAGGATGGAAATCCTGAACACCCATGCTGACGCGGTTGAAGCCCAGCTCACGCAAAGCCTTCAACTGGGCCGCATTGGTGCGGCGAGGATCCACTTCGATGGAACCTTCAAAATCGTTGGTGTCGATTTTCACGCGGGAAAGAATCGGTTTCAACAACTGGGTCAAGGCCTCCGCAGACAGGAAGGTCGGAGTACCGCCACCCAAGTGGATGTGTTTCAAAGGCTTTTCCAAAAGCTCGGGAACCTGATCCAGATACAGCTGCCATTCTTTCAGCACCAGCTCCACGTACGGTGTTTCACGTTTGTGGTCTTTGGTAATGATGTTGTTGCAGCCGCAGAAAGTGCAAAGACTTTCACAGAAAGGAATATGCAAGTACAGGGACCAGCCGCCCGTGCCTTCTTTCAAAGTGGCGCGCAGATGCTGCACCCATTGATCCGTGGTGGGATTGGTTTCCCAGTAAGGCACAGTGGGATAGGAAGTATAGCGGGGGACCGGTACGTCGTATTTAGCCAGCAGATCTTTCATCATGACAGCACCTCACGGACAGTATCTACGAACAGTTTTACATTCTTTTCAGGAGTTTTCGGCAAAACACCATGACCCAGACCGCTCACCCAGCCGGCGCGCTGTTCTTTGCTCATGTTCTTCATTGGGGCAAGGTAGGTGTGCATCGCCTTTTTGAAGTCAGCATCATCCATGAACAACAAGCTTTGGTCGAAGTTGCCTTGTACGAAGCCTTTGTTCTGGATGTTGAAGCAATCCGGAAGATAGTTTCTGTGATCGAAGCCCTGACCGGCCCATGGCAGTGCCTTGAAGGCGTCGTTGAAGAACACAGCCTGCGTGCCTTTGGAATAGTAACCGATCTTGCCCGGATAATCCTGAGACAGGCGGGTCAATACCGGCTGGATCCATTCCTGGAAGAACAGAGGTGAAACTTCGCCGGCAGCGGTGTCGAAAATCATCACGATTTCCACGCCACCTTCCAGTTGCAGGCGGATGTTTTCTTTTAGCAGCGGATACATTTTTTCCAGGAACTGCGGGAACATCGGCGCCAGTTTCTTGGACTGGATCAAAGAGCCTGCGTGGGAGCCTTCCACCGCGTACACGAACAAAGTCCAAGGACCACCAACAAAGCCGATCAGACTTTTATTGGAAGGCAGAACCGCACGAGTCGCCAGGACCGCTTCTTTCTGGAAGTACATGAACTTGACCGCTTCTTCCACGCCACCCAAAGTGCCGATGGTTTCTGGAGTCAGTTTGAAACCCAGTTGCGGGCCGTGATCGGTGTATTCCAGGCCCATGCCCAGAGCTTCCAGCGGATACAGAATGTCGCTGAAAAGGATGGAAACGTCGAAATCAAATTCTGCTACCGGGCCACGGGCTACTTCTGCTGCCAACTCCGCGCGTTTGCAAAGCTGGTCAAAGGAATGATTGGCACGCATGCCCTGATAATGTTTGTGATAGCGGCCCGCCTGGCGCATGAACCAGATGGGTGGAACGGCCTGAGGAGTCCTTTTAAGTGCGTTGTGGAATAAAGTGTTCATGTTGCCTCCTCAGTGGACCATTGATAGCCGACGCCGCGAACAGAACGGATGTGTTTTTCTCCGTCATCGCCCAAAAGCTGGCGCAGGCGTACGATAATATTGTCGATAGTGCGATGGCTGGGGTTTTTATCAACGCCCCAGATTTCGTTCATAATTTCATCACGGCTTAGTACCCGTGGTGATTTTTCAATCAAAAGCTGCAGGATCTTCAGATCCGTCACCGGCGGATATTCAATCTGCCCGGTTTTCTTGGTCACGGACATCTGCGTGAAGTTCACCACACAGGATTCCAGTTGCAGTTCGCGGGTCGGGGCATGGGCGTCCAGCACATGCTTTACGCGAATTAAAAGCTCTTTCAGGTGGAAAGGCTTGGGGATGTATTCTTCCGCGCCCAGTTCAAACCCCTGCAGGCGGGATTCCGCATCGGCTTGCGCCGTCAGGAACAGGAACAGGATGGGAGCGGTGGCCTTTAGTTTTGCCGCAAGTTCAAAGCCGCTGCCATCAGGCAGGCCCACATCCAGAATTGCCAGGTCATAGTCCTTGGTTTTTGAAAACAGGGACCAGGCCTCGCTCAGGGATTTCGCCCAGGAAACTTCATAGTCCCTTTGCAGGCGTTCATTCAGGGTTTCACCCAAAGAGATGTCATCTTCAACCAGAAGGATTTTTCTCATGGCAAAGTTCCTTGAAGTTCAATGTGGGATTTGAAGCCTTCATTTTCTTTTGATTCAAACCAGATGTCGCCGTTCATTTTTTCAAGCAGGCGTTTTGTCAGCAGCAAGCCAATGCCGTTGCTGCGAACGTCCTGGGACATCAGAATCTCGGAGCCTAGTTTTTTTAGAATGCCTTTAAAGCCCAGACCGTCATCCTGGATCACCAGTTCAATGCGGCCTTCGCCGTGCGGGCGCACACGGATCTTTACCGTGGTGGCTTTGCCGTGCAGGACTGAATTCTGCAGAAGATTGCGCAGAACACTCAGCAGCGCGCGACGATCACCCAGGATTTTGGCTTCACGTTCAAGCTCCACAGTAAGTTCGGAAAACTCACTGCGCAGACTGGACAGAAGGTCACTTAAAGACACTTGTTCTTTCAAGAGCTGACCGGCCTCAAGGTTGGCCAGCAGCAGGGAATTTTCAAGCTGCAGATCCAGACGCTGAATGTCCTGAATCAGACGTTTCATCACCGGGTGGGATGTTGTGTTCAAATCCTCTTCCAGCACTTCGGCCTGCAGGCGCAGGCGTGCGATAGAGGTTTTAATGTCATGGCTGAACGTTGAAAAGAAGAAGCGCAGGCGCTGATGGCGCTTTTGATCGCGGTAAGTGAAGATCACCAAAGCAATCCCGCCAAACAGGATCGCCGCCAGCAGGATCGAACCTTCCCACGCAAACATGCGGTGAGAGGTTCTCAGTTGTTCGATCGAAGCGTTTTCAGGACTTAGTTTCAGCAGGAAATAAACCCACCACCAACCCACCAGCGAGAAGGTAAAGGCGAACCACAGGATCGCCAATGCCGTCTTGATATGGGGTTTGATGAAGGATTTAGTCATTTACTCCGCCGCATCCACAATAATTTGCGCAGCTTGTTCCAAAAGCTCATCGGTGTGAGCCAAAGAAACGAAGCCAACCTCGTAAGCGTTTGGAGCCAGGTAAACACCTTTGTCCAAAGACTTCAGGAACAGGTTCTTGAAGTTGCCACCCTGGTTTGCCGGGATCTGGTCGATGGAACGGATTGGGTTTGCTGTCGGGCCGTGGATCCAGAACAAGGATGCCACTTGGCTGACTTCAAGGTTCACACCTTTTTTCGCAAAACCAACACGGATGTTGTCAGCGAATTTCCTGGTTCTTTGTTCAAGAACGTTCCAGCCGTCCACACGCTGCATTTTCTTAAGCGTCGTCAGACCTGCGCGCATACCCACCGGGTTTGCGCTCAAAGTGCCGGCCTGATATACATCTCCACTAGGCGCAACCATGTTCATCAGTTCCGCTTTGCCGCCATAGCAACCCACTGGGAAGCCACCGCCGATGATTTTACCGTAAGTCACAAGGTCCGGACGGATGCCAGTTTGTTCAACCATGCCACCCAAGCCCACGCGGAAGCCCGAGATCACTTCGTCAAAGATCAGAAGGCTTCCGTTCTTTTCGCAAAGCTCAGCTACTTTTTTCAGGAACTCAGGACGCTGAACCAAAAGGCCATAGTTGGCTGGAAGTGGTTCGATGATCACAGCGGCAATGTCTTTGCCCTGGGCCGCAAACACTTCAGCCAATTTAGCTTCATCATCCAACGGAGCCACTACAGTGTGAGCCGCCACTTCAGCCGGGATGCCCGCGCTGGAAGAAGCCGATGCGCCCGCAAGACCGCTGCCTGCTTTTACCAGCAGGTTATCAACGTGACCGTGATAGCAGCCTTCAAATTTCAAAATTTTAGTACGACCTGTTGCCGCACGCGCCACACGCAAAGCACTCATCACGGCTTCAGTGCCGGAAGATACAAAGCGCAGCTTTTCCATGAACGGCAAAGTGCTGGTGATCCATTCAGCCAGTTCCAAAGAATAGATTTCAGTGGCGCCGAAAGTCCAGGCGGTGTCCACCATGCGGTGAACTTCTTCTTTCACTTCCGCATCCAGGTGACCCAGGATCAGCGGGCCAAAGCTTTGGCAGAAGTCGATGTATTTCTTGTCTTCAACGGAAGTCAGGAAAGCACCTTCGGCTTTTTTGAAGAAGACAGGAGCACGGTCAAGACCCTTGAAAGAACGAACCGGGGAGTGAACTCCGCCTGGAGCGACTTTCAAAGCGCGTTGGAAAAGTTCTTCAGAAGTTACTTTGTGCATTGTTTTCTCCAGTCTTCCTGATCCAAAAAGACATGCAGTCGGCTTGGATCGTATTTCTTGTTTTCTTGCAAATAGGATCGGATCACCTGATGAGTGTTCCCCGGTCCGGAGGCGTGGTGCTGGGTCAGAATCTCTGGGAATTCCTGCACTGTTTGCAGGAACTGACTGCCGCTGCTCCAGAAGAAAAACTTCTTGTCGCTGACAGACTCGGTGATTGCTTCCGCTTTCAAAGCATAAGTTGCAACCATCGGCATTCCACCCTGAGCCTGGTTGGCATATCCGTCTTCATGACTCAGTTTTGCCCAAGTCAGTTTCTGGTTTGCCAGCGTGTCCAGTTGAGGGTTTTCCTGCTCTCCAAGGCTTTCCGCACATCCGTGCACCCATATACCTTTTTGAGAAAGGTTTTTCCATGTTTTTAGACCTGCGGTCCATACAAAATCAGTCCATAAAAGGTCCGTCGGCCATGCTTCACTGCGTGCTACAAACAGGGCGGTGGTGCCTACCGGGATTTCATAGCAGGAAATCGCCTGGCGCTCGGCTTTGACGTCAGCAGACCACAATTCAGACGCAGCAAATTGTGGCGGTGGGTTTTTAGGCTGTAATTCTTTCTTATCCAATACCTGGCCGCCGTCAGTCAGGCCCTTTAAAAGGGTGATTCGACCGTAAGGGCGGGACAAAACAGCGATGCCGATCTTCTGATGGCAGCCGCCACCAAAACTGGCCAAAGTATCACGTTCGCTCTGGGCGCAGAGGAAAGTCTCCGGATCGTGAATGATGCTTAAAAGATCACGCAGATCTTTGCGGGTTGCCAGAACCTCCACAGCCAGTGCGCCCTGAGCGGCCGCGTTCGGGTTCACACTCAAAGGCAGAACCACCCAGCTCAGTTCTTTGAAATACTGGCGCAGCTGCTGCTGGCCTTCCATGAATTCCGGCAGCGTGGCAGAGAACAAGCGATCAAAGGCGGCTTTTGCCACGATCAGTCCGTCGGTTTCAGGCGATTCAATCAGCTTGCGCACGCGAGTCAGCATGTTGCCTCGAACGCTTTCGAACTTCACGGATTCCAGCGCAAACGGCAGGTGTTCCTTGAAGAAGCCTGTCAGGTTGTATTCCCGGCGCGGGGACGAGCTGAAGACCTTCAGGGTTTTGCTGGCCTTGATTTTGTCGAAGTGGGACTTTTTCACCAGCAGCAGATCGCGTTGATCCGCACGGGGCAAAGTCGCGCCGATCACGGTTTCTGATTTGAATTCGGTCGGAAGGTCTTTCCAGGAATGCACCACTAAATCAGTTTCATCACGCAGCAATTCGCCAAAGAAGTCCTCGGTGAAGACGCCTTTTTCCGGAATCTTCCACAAGGGTTCAGTCAGGTTCTTATCACCCAGGGATTCGCGAAAACGGTAGTCGATTTCGATCTGTGGATTTTTTTCTTTTAGAGCGTCTCCGACCATGTAGGCCTGAAGACGGGCCAGATCACTTTTCCTTGCGGAAATTCTTAAGCGCATATGTCGTCCCAACCAAGTGGGCGAAGCTCTGTCCTTTGTGTGAAGGCCAATGCGCGCTCTAGCAGAGCGGCTTTCAAAGCCTCCAGTTTGGTGGTCGTGTCTTTTTTGGTTTCCTCGATCTCTGCAAAGAACTTTTGCAGACCCATGAAACCCACATGAGAGAATTGCGATGCAACGATGTCCGAAAGGGCGTTCGCTTCCCCGCGCAGGTCATAAACGGCGTGAGGGCGAGTGTCTTGTTTGTTCATCAGCTCCACAATGCGCTCATCAGTAAGTGGTGCAGCAATCACCAAAGCTTCGCCGTGAATAAAAGCATCATTGTAAGTGGAAATCGTAAGATTGTCGTATTTATCGGCGAAGGCCTGCATTTTTGCAGGTTCACGGCAGATCACCTGAACGGACTTTTTCAAAGCCAGCCACGGAAGGATTTCCTGAGCCAGATGGCCGGAACCGCAGATGGTGACAGAGTCCATGTCTTTTGTGTAGCGACGCAAAAGACTGCCGTAGCTTTGAGATCCCAGGCCCACAAGATGCTGAGCGCGCGTTTTCTTCACTTCCGCCATGATGAAGTTCAGCCATTTCTGGTGATCTCCGAACAAAGGGTCCTGAAGCTGTTTGCGGGAATCGACGAAAAGTTTAAACTGACCGAAGACTTCTGTTTCACCAACAATTGGAGAATGAAGTCCGCACAGAATCTCAAGCAAAAGACTCAGTGCCTTTTCGCCACGAAGAACAGTGTCTTCCGGTTCGATCACATCCGCATAGTTGCCAAGTTCCATTTCTGTGCAGAAAAGGATCTTGCGCAGACACGTCTTGAAGATCGCAGCGTCTTGCAGGGCTGCGAATTCTTCAGAGAAGTTTCTATTGGATTTTCTGTGAACGAGAAGTATATCTTCCATGTAGGGATAGGTTTATCACTAACCTTTCAATAAAGTGTCATCGAAATGTCATGGCTCATGCAAAAGTCTGCCTGTTATTTAAGCAGATGACCCAAAATAAGACCCCAGGGTGGAGGCCGTTTATGAAACTCACTCAAAGACCGAGAAGAAATCGCAATACCGAGGCTTTGCGCCAAATGGTGGCAGAGACAGAACTGCGTGTGTCGCAGCTGGTTCTACCCCTGTTTTTGGTGGATGGAAAGGACCAACAGCAGGCCATTTCCACTATGCCGGGCATTTTCCGCTTAAGCCCGGACCTGACCCTGAAACTGATCGAAAAAGCCGTCGGTCTGGGGGTCAAATCCTTCGACCTTTTCCCAGCCCTGCCAGAGTCCAAAAAAGACAAGTACGGAACAGAATCTTTGAACCCGAACGGCTTAATGCCAACGACTCTCAAAATGATTCGCGACAAGTTCCCGGACGTGACTTTGATTACTGACGTGGCTTTGGATCCCTATTCTTCTGATGGTCATGATGGAATTGTTGAAAACGGCAAAATCCTTAATGACGAAACGGTCGAACTTTTGGCGAAGATGTCTTTGGTTCATGCGCGCGCGGGGGCTGATATTATTTCCCCATCCGACATGATGGATGGCCGTGTGGGGGCGATTCGCGAAGCTTTGGATAATGAAGGTTTTACGAACACCGGCATTCTTTCTTACTCGGTGAAATATGCTTCCTGCTTCTATGGTCCGTTCCGTGAAGCTTTGGATTCTGCGCCTAAGTTCGGTGATAAAAAAACCTATCAGATGGATTTCCGTAACACGCGTGAAGCTTTGCGCGAGATTGACCTGGATGTCGCCGAAGGCGCGGACATGGTCATGGTAAAACCTGCCTTGAGCTATCTGGATGTGATCGCGAAAGTGAAAGCCCACACGCACTTGCCGGTGGCAGCTTACAATGTCAGTGGTGAATACAGCCTGATCAAGGCCGGTCACAAAGCCGGCATCATGGATGAAACCCGCGGCATGGTGGAAACCCTTTATTCCATCCGTCGCGCCGGGGCTGATGTGATCTTCACGTACTTCGCTCTGGAAATGGCCCAGTGGCTGCGCGATAATCGCAATTAATACAAATGCCGGCGACAGATTGTGGCCGGCATTTTTTTTGTCAGGTGATTATTTGCTGCAAGGTTTTAGTTCGATTTCGAATGTCGCCTGTCTGTCAGTTTCGATCTGTGCAAACAATATAATTTTGCCCAAATTGTCCCAGACTCTGATATCAACCAGTGTAAAGCCTATTCTGTTCTTGATTGTTTTCTGGATGATCTGTTCTGCTTCTTCCGGAGTTCCCGTGTAGCAGATTTTATCAGTGAAAAGAACGTTGGCGGGAATTTTTGTCGCCTTGTCGATAATGGTGATTTCATTGTTGGCGCTGACGATAATAACGGCCTTTTGTTTGGCCTGTGCCGTTGCAGAGAACATCAGGGACAGGGCCGCTAGAATGATAAACTTGCGCATAAAAGCTCCTTTGTTTTTGGTGTTGAAACAAGGGATGCGTGGAATGTGCCAGATTAGAATGTGAAAGAATGAACTTTCAGGGTGTGGCGCGCGAAAAAGCCACAGACACTGTGACAACTTGCGGGGTCAGCGGGCGTCAGCAGCGGTCATGGATTTTTTTAAAAGTTCAATTTCTTCAGTCGGAGTTTTAATGTTGCAGGCAAGGTACAGGTCCACGCTTGCGATCTTCACGACTTTGACGTAATCGAAAAACTCGGTGCCCTTTTGCTTTTCAAATTCAATATAGACCGGATCATCAATCCAAAGCTGGATTCTTTGTCCGACAAGTTTGTCTTTGTTAAGCCAATTTGTGACTACCGACTCGGTTTTGAAACCCTGCCGTTTCAGCTCGCTTAACGAGGCATCTCCTTCCAATCCACCAATGACAAATTGCCGGGCGTCTTCCAGTTTCTGAATGCTGGCAGCGGGTGTTCCTTTCTTCGCAAACAGGGCCCATTCGACCGTGACCAGAGGGCCGATCCAGTGGAACAAAGCTTCTCGTTCTGTGGTGCGGGCGGTGGAGTACACGCAGTGGCGCGCACCGCTCAAGGCCCGGTTGTAGGCCCGCAACCAAGGATAAAGTCGGATCTGGTATTCGAAACGCAAAGCAGGGCTATTAAGAAAACCAGCGATGATTTCATCAAGACCTCGCCAGTTAACTTTATCATTTCTTAACACGCGGATTCACGATGTCCTTCGACACTGGACCCACGAAAATAAAAAAGGGAGTCGCAGTGACTCCCTTTTAAGTATTGTTTGCAGTTTGGAAAACTACTGGAAGTAGTGACGGTAATAGATCGTGAAGGTCGGATCGATTTTGCCGGTTTCCATGTTGCGACCGTTGTAGGTCTGATAGTTGTGCAAAGTCCCGTGGCTTTGTTCCAGACGGAAACCAATGCGCCAGTTCTTTATACCCGTGGACAGATCCACGTAACCTGAACCCTGATAACCATCCTGGAAACCCTTGGAGTTGTGACCGATCTCTGCTCTGTAAGTCAGTGTTCTTGGGCCGGCCTGGCACCACAAAACCCCACCGACATTGGCCGCCACGTAGCTTGCGCCATCAATGGTGGAGCCACGACCGCCAAGTTCGGTGAACGCGCGGGCACGGCAGGTGTTTTTCGCGTTCACGTACTCTTTGGCGATACCAACATAAAGACCCATGATCATGCCATCACGGGTTTTCTGACCGTCGCTGACGTATGTAGGCGTCTTCGTCTGACCTGGTTTCAGGTTGTTCACCATCTGGTGAAACTTGTCCTGCTGGGTCGCCGCGGTCAGAACGTTCCCGCGGGAATCAGACTGCAGCTGCTGCCAGCCCGCTTCGGCTTTCCAGTAGAAAGTTTCAGAGCGGGCGTTGTCGATATTGTCGATAACGAACTTCAGAATATTTTCATTGGTGAAGTGCTGGTCGATCCCACGGCCACCGTCAGGAAGTTGTTTGGCGGTGCCTTCGATTTCGCGAGTGTACAAATCAGAAGTCGCATCAAACTGCAGGTAATGACCCGTCGGCAGGAAGCCACCGATGGAAAGTTTTGATCCATGAGTATAACCGTTGTCATCAGTGTCAGCGCCCACCGCAATTGGATTCAGCAGGTTGTAGTCGTTGGTGACGGCAAGATAAACGCTGATACCACGTGGACGTTCAAAGTCTTCACCTGGAAGGAATTGTCTGAACATTTCAGGAACATCGCGGGCGTCTTTGAATCGGATGTGGATCACACCACCGAGCTTTTCCGGGCGAGCGGCGTTGTTGTAGGAATATCTATGGCTGAAGATATCAGGCTGTGTGTTCTCGGCATACAAATCCTGGAATTTCCAGAACTCTTCAGCATGGGCCACTGAAGAAAGACCAAGAACGGAAGAAAGAACCAACGAGCCCCATCTTTTTGAAATCATGAATCCACCTTGCGAATTTTTAATAGAGTTAAAGCACAAGTGGGTAATTCACAAGGCGGGGGCTTCGGATTCACCTTTTTCCAAGGCGTCGTCGAAAGTTCAGCCAGTTTAACTTCGCAATGACGTGGACTTACGTGGAACACGCGCCAGTGAGGGCTTTCAAAGGGGCTATTGTTTCGTTGTCGGAGTGGTTGGAGCAGGGGCCGCGGGAGCCGCTACCGGCTTTTTTTCCTCTTCATTCCAAGAGAAGGATTTCATGATCTGATTGCAGCTTTGCAGGGACTTGCTGAAGCTGGCTTTGTCATCCAGACAGGTCATGATCGCCACGCGGTCCTGGTTCTTCAGGATCACCTGACGGATCTGTTTGTTCTTGGAGCGGGAAAGCATATCCACCACCAGAGCGGGGCTGCCGTTCAATTCGAAATTCTTGGCCGAGATCACCTCAAAGCCATAGTTCGGGTAGTCCCGCATCCATTTGCGCGTGTAAAGCTCCAGCGACGCGGTTTTGGCCACCTTGTCGGTGCGAATGCTCAAGACCCCTTTGCCGTTGTCTTTGGCGGCAAAGCGGACCGTATCCAGCAGGCTTTGTTCAGAGGTGGCAACCGGGACCCAGGATGTGCCTTCGGTTTTAAGGGTGAAACCCTTGTGCAGGAAATAAAGACCCTTTTCCGGATTGGTCAATGCCGAAGAGCTCGTCGCCGGATAAGGCGCCGCCAGGGCAGACATCGGTAAAAGGATCAGCAAACCAAGCAGATTTCTCACTTCTTCAGGGTATCTGAAGGGGCGGCTTCCAGGCAAGGGCCTAAATCCGCTGGCAAGGCGACAATGTAAATTTGTTTCTTGTCCTGAAAACTGCGAGTAAATGCCAGGCGCTCCTGGGATTCATTGGAAACCACCGGGGACGCCAAAGAGTCATTGCCTTTGAATACAACCTGCGTGCACTGCTTTTCCAGATCATAGACTTCCAGCTGCCACTGTTTTTCACCCTTGCGCAGGATGCTGTAAAACAGACGGGCCGGGGATCTTGGGGCAAACTGCAGATCGCGGTATTCACCCTCCTGGCTTTTTAAAACCACGGGGATTTTTTCTTTCAGCTTAAAGGCCACCAGACTTTGCGTGTTGGCTTTCAGATCCTTTTCCACCCATACCAGTTGTTTGCTGTCGGGGGAAATTGTTGGGAAGCGTTTTTCTTTGTCTTTTTCTGCAGAGATTAAACTGACCGGCAGGTTCTTCAGATCCAGACGATAGATGCCCGTCAGGCCACCACGGCGGGAGGTGAACAGAATTGCAGGCTTCAAAGCATGGGTCACGAACAGACTTTGTCCGTCATAGCCCGGTTGCTGGGTCAGACGCACAATTTCAGTGCCGTAAAGGTCACTCATGTACAGATCTGACGGAGGATATTCTTTGTCGAAAGTTTTGTTCAGCAGCGGGCTTTCTTTAATTTCATCGGTAGTGGAAGAATAAAGAATTTCTGCGGAACTGATATAGATCGCATCAAAGGCGTCACCGTCAGAGAACGTCACCCGGCGCTCTTTGTTTTTCGCCAGATCCATTTCGTAGATTTGTGAGCCCTTGTGGGATGATCGGCTGCGGCTGGTGTAAATCAGCTTGTCGTTGTCTTCAGAAAAACGCGGGTGATCGTTGTCACCCAGGAACGTGATTTGTTTGGAGCCTTTGGCCAGCAGATAATCCGGAGTCAGAACGTCTTTGGTGACACTCAAATGTGAACAACCCGTTGCAAGAAAACAAAGGGCCACGATCGCCGGATTCATCCACTTCATAGTTCAACCTTGTGCAGTACTTTCTGGAGTAAGGAAGAAGGATTGACCTTCTTCAGTTCTTTCAAATCAACCCACTGCAGGTTTTTGCCCGTCAGTGATTTCTTTTCAGTGATCTGAATAAAGATATCATGATGGGTAATGTTGTGTTTGGCATCATAGGCTTTGGGCTTGTTTTTTTCCATGCTGATTTCCCCAGGGAAAATCATCTGGCCTTTCAGGAAGGGGGCATAATCATTCTGTACCAAAGCCACCTTCTGATTTTTAATGGACACCAATGGTTTCCAGACCCAGACCTCGGATTCTTTGCGCGGCTTTTTTAGCGGCAGTTTTTCCACCAGGTTTTTTTCGCGGGACACGCAGGTCGCCGCCCACGGGCACAGCATGCACATGATCTTCTGAGGAGTGCATACGGTGGCACCCAGCTCCATCAGGCCCTGATTGACGACATCAGCCTGCCCCAGCAGGGAAAGCTCGTCCGAGATCTTTTGCAGGTGATCACGGCCTTTGCCGTTCCACCATTCCAGCTTCAGGCCATAGCGGCGGGACAAAACTCGAATGACATTTCCGTCCAGCACACCCACCTTTTCACCGAAGGCGATGCTTGCGACTGCGCGGGAGGTGTAAGGGCCAAAGCCCGGAAGCTCCAGCAATTCAGCGGCGGTTTTTGGAAAACCACCGGCGGCCAGTGCTTTGGCTGCCTTGTGCAGATTGCGGGCGCGGGAATAGTAACCAAGCCCCGCCCAGGCCTCCATCACGTCGGCTTCGGGGGCGTTTGCCAGATCCTGTACGGTCGGGAACTTTTGCAGGAACTTTTCGAAGTAAGGAATGACAGCAACAACAGTGGTCTGTTGCAACATGACTTCTGAAAGCCAGATACGATACGGGTTCTTGTTTTCCCGCCATGGCAGAGAACGTTTGTTCTTGTTGTACCACTGGGTCAGTTGCTTGTGATCTGTCTTGTAATCGTGTTGGGCCGCCATGCGCGGTAATGTAGTCAACAGCCCAAGGCAGAGTCAAGGGGCGTCATTGCCCGAGGCTCGACACAGGGGTAGAATAGGGCTGTAACCCGGTTTTTTTGTCAGTTAGGAGCACCCATGGAATACAAACCGTTAAGCGGGCGCGAGTTTCCGCGTTTTTCTGCAATTAAAACTTTCTTCAGATTGCCGTATGTTTCTATCGAAGCCGACTATGAAGTCGGGATCTTTGGTATCCCGTATGACGGTGGGGTGTCTTATCGTCCGGGCGGCCGTTTTGCACCGGCGAAAGTGCGTGATGTTTCCAGCTTGGGTCGTGGCTTCCATATGACCCGCATGGAAAACTTCTTTGAAAACCTGAAGGTGGCCGACATCGGCGACTGTCCAACGGTGCCGATTGATCAAAAACAGACTTACGAAAAAATTGAAAAGTTTGTGGGTGAGGTTCTAAGTCACAACAAACGTTTCCTGGCAGTGGGCGGGGATCATTCCACGACTTTGCCGGTGCTGCGTGCTTTAAGAAAAAAATACGGCAAGCCTTTGGCGTTCATTCACTTTGATGCGCACTTGGACACTTATCCGGCGGCCTGGGGGCAGGAATACCATCACGGGGCATTTGCCCGTCACGCGGTGGAAGAAGGCCTGGTGGATCCAAAGAAAATGGTACAGATTGGTATTCGTGGCCCGTTGGCCGGGGGCGATGATCTGACTTTCGTGAACAAACACGGTATCCGTGTGATCACCGTGGATGAAATCCGCAATCAGCCAATCACAGAATTCCTGAAAACCCTGCCGACGTTTGACGAAACTCCGACTTATATCAGCTATGACATCGACAATCTGGATCCAAGCTGTGCGCCGGGTACCGGCACGCCCGTTCCGGGGGGCCTGACGACTTACGAAGTTCAGCGCATCTTCCGTGCGTTGAAGATTCCGAATCTGGTGGGCGGCGACGTGGTGGAGATTTCTCCTCCCTTTGACCACGCTGACATCACTGCGTTGGCCGGCATGGATGCTCTTTTTGAAATGCTGCACCTGTTTCCCATCAAGAAGTAATTAGTTTCGTTCGCCGTGGGATATCACCAGGATCTGGGATTGGGTGATATTCACGGCGATAAAACTGATCGCATTGACACTCGGATACCAATACGTGTCCGGGTCTACCCAAAACTTTTCCAGCCCTTCTTTGAGTCGCAATAATTCCCAATGATTTTTTATTTTGGTTTGCTGCATGATCTGAATGTGATCAGGATCGTCGTAGCGCCTGATCTGGCTTTCCATGGAAGAAAGCAGGGTCTGCACCATTAAAGACCACGAGGCTGTGCGCAGGCGCCAGTCATTGAGGTCCGTCAATTCATCCAGATCCCGTTGAATTTCGGACGCACTGCTTTGATAAAATTCAAATCGCACGCAGGCAAAGTCAGGAAATGATTCCTCCACCCGATCACATTCCGTACGCAAAACTTTCAAGCTGGCACTGGGTTCAAGTTCGTTCAGGGCAAAGGCGGCATTTGAAAAAATCAAAAGTAAGATGAGTACACTCGCAAATTTCATGAGAATCCTCCTGATGCCAATCTTTCTGCAAGGAAGTCACCACTTCGGGGGATCTTGGAAAGGGCACTGGGCTTGGTTGACGTCCGGGGAATGGATTAATTTTACTTTTCGCAATTTGAAAGTTGGCAACGGAATCTGTTAGTATAGGAACATGAAACTTTTGGTCTTGATGATTCTTCTTGTGGGTTCAATTTCTGCTGCCGCTCAGACAGCAGAGCTGAAGCCCATGGTGATGGGTCTGCCGTTTCAGGTAAAACGCGTGAAGGCCATCTTGCAGTATCAGGATTTCGTAAATACCACTCTGGTTGATGCCGGATACAAGGTCACGGTTCATACCTCCAAGGGTCGGCTGACCAGTCAGATGCTGGTGGGCGGAGAGCTGGATGCCGTCACCTATGATGATAAAACCTGGACAGAAGGTCGGGACAAAACTGTATCGGTTTCTTTTCCAATCATTCGCACGCGTGCGCGGATTTTCTATCTGGCCGATAATCAGAAATTCAACGAAGCCAAGCTGAAAAAATTCAAAGGCGGATTTTCCACCAATAACATCGCCCTGAATAAAGAGGCCGAACGACGAAAGCTAAAATACATCAACACGGTCAGCCCTTTGCAAAGCGTGGTGGATCTTCTGGCCGGAAAGATTGATTATTTTGTCGCGATTCAGGAGGTGGGTTTGAGTGTGATCGAATCCCATCCCGAGGCCAAGGGTAAAGTCGTCATGGGAAAACTGGTGTTTTTGGAAGTGCCACTGTACATGACCTTTGCAAAGAGATTTGATCCTGACATGCCGAAAATCGAGGCGGCTTTTAAGAAGGCACTGACCGGAGATCTTTCCAAGTATCCGCTGATCATGGAAAATCTGAACAAAGAACCCTGAACGAAAAAACCCGCTGCTTTGAACAGCGGGTTTTTGTTTTTAAGTCGGGGTGATTTCGTTTGGCGGGGTCAGACCTTTCTTTTTGATCTTTTCCACCAGTGTTGTGCGGTTCAGTCTTAGCAAAGCGGCGGCCTGATTGCGATTCCATCCGGTTTTTTCCAGAGCCTTCAGAATCAGGGCGTTTTCGTAAGCATCCACTGCCGAGTTAAAGTCCATGCCCACATCCGGGATTTCCAGACCGCCAATTTCAGTCGACGCCGTCTTGCCGGATTTGTATTTCAAAGGCAAATCGGAAATATCCACCTGACCCTGGCCTTTAAGGATCGTCATGCGCTCGACCAGGTTTTCAAGTTCGCGGATATTTCCTGGCCAAGGATAATTCACCAGACAGTCCAAAGCATCAGAAGTGATGCCGGTCAGCCCGCGGCCTTTGGTTTTATTGAAGATATCCATAAAGTGATTTAACAGCATCGGGATGTCGCTCTTGCGTTCGCGCAAGGCCGGAACGGTGATTGGAATCACATTCAGGCGATAGAACAGATCCTCACGGAACTTGCCGTTTTCCACAGCTTCTTCCAGATTCAGGTTGGTGGCGGCAATCACACGAACATTCACGCTGACAGTTTTTGTGGATCCTACCGGCTCAAAACTTCTTTCCTGCAAAGCACGCAGAAGTTTCACCTGCAGGGACGGTTCCAGGTCACCGATTTCATCCAGGAAGATCGTGCCTCCGTCGGCCATTTCAAAACGGCCCACACGGTTGGCAATTGCGCCGGTGAAGGCACCTTTCATATGACCGAACAGTTCGCTTTCCAGAAGTTCAGAAGGGATCGCACCACAGTTGATCGGTACAAACGGCCCCTGCGCGCGCGAGGAATTATAATGAATCGCGCGGGCAATCAGTTCTTTACCGGTTCCGGATTCACCAGTTACCAAAACTGTCGAATCAGAATCAGCTACGCGTTCAATCATGCGCAGAACATTCTGAATCTGGTCGCTGGTTCCGATGATCTGGTCGAATTTGTATTTCTTGTTCAGTTCAGAGCGCAGTTGCTGATTTTCCTGCTGCAGTTTTTTGTGCGTCAGGGCTTTTTCAATCAGACTCATCAGCTCTTCAAGATTGAAGGGTTTGGTCACAAAGTGGAAGGCCCCTTTTTGAGTCGCGCGGATTGCGGATTCAATAGTGGCATGACCGGTCAGGATGATCACTTCAGTTGCCGGAGTCAGTGACTTTAAATAAGTCATGAACTCGATGCCGTCGCCGTCCGGAAGATTCAAATCGACAATGGCCAGATCCACCGGGCTGTCACCCTGGCAAAGAACTTTGGCTTCTTCGATTTTGTTGGCAGTGATGACATTCAGGCCTTTGCGATCCAGCACGCGGAAGAGGGCTGTGCGGAGAGAGGACTCGTCATCTAATATCAGGACACGTTGGCTACGCATGAACCTTCCTTCCATGGTGGGTTCTTGGCGGAAGAAACCGCCTAAATTCAGGATAAGGGGATTTTGACGGGACTGTCAAAAAATCCGCGCCTGGCAAGGCTTTCAGGACCATAAAACTGGACGGGGGTGGGAAAAAAATGCCAGATTTCGCTAGCCCAGAGGCGAGGAAAATTCGAGCTTTATCTCGCGAAACAAGCCCTGCCAAAACTCACGGAATTTGCTAACAGCTAGGGAAGACTTGGGTATTCTTGTTTTATCTGAAATGGATTGATTAAAAGGCAGGCAGATGTGACAGGAATTCGCAAAGCCCCCCCCCCTGTCTGTGATATTGCACAAAGCAACTTAGAAGCCCAGGCCTTCGATTTTTTTGCGAAGCAGGTCCAAAGTGACGGGTTTAATGATGTAATCATCCACGCCGTCCTTTAAAGCGGACTTCACCGAGTTTTCATCGGACACGTTGGTGGTCATGATGACTTTGGCGGATTTGAATTTGCGTGAACGTTTCAGCTCCTGCAAAACCGCAGCCCCGTCACGCTTGGGCATGCGCCAGTCCAAAAAGATCAATTGCACCGGATGAAGTGTGTCGAAAGCATTTTCAATTTTTCCCAAAGCGATGGATCCGTCTTCGGCTTCAAGAATATTCTTAAAGCCCAGGGTGTCCAGCGCCGCCACCATGATCATGCGGTCGGTGCTGTTGTCGTCAATCACCAGGGTCGGACAGCTGATACGTTGCAGACTCATGAAGTAATTCCTTGTTGTGGTACTGCCAGCATTTCTGAACGCCACAGATGGGTGCAGGCCATTTTGTATTCAGAACGAAGCTGTAAAATCAGGTAACGAAGCTCTTCCTTCGTGTCCGCGCGAGCCTGTTTTTCGATTTCGCTGCACAGCTGACCCATGGCACGCAGGCCCGCGTTCACGCAGCTTGACTTCAGATAGTGCGCGCGATCAGCAAGGTCTTTCAGATCCCCGCGTTTTTCAGCTTCAATCATCGCCAGCACATAAGCCGGAGCATCTTTGCCCCAAGCCTGCAGAATCTGTTTCATCAGCTCTGGCGCCATGTCCGGGCTGATTTGGCGCAGATTTTCCATGGCTTTGGGATCAACCACCTGAGTTGCCGCGTATTTCAGGCGACGTGACCATAAACCCAATTTTTCATCAAGTTCAGCCAGGGTCAGAGGTTTCGACAGATAGTCACACATGCCGGCAGCCAGACAGGCTTCCTTGTCGCCGCGAATGGCGTTGGCCGTGACGGCAATAACGGCAGGCCCCTGACACCATTGTGGGAAACGTTCCGTGATCTTTTGCGCAGCCTCATAACCGTCCATCACCGGCATGTGGCAGTCCATCAGAATGATGTCATAGGTGGTGGCAATGGTTTTTTCCAAAGCCTCTTTCCCGTTGTTGACGATATCAAACTTGTGGCCCAGGCGGTTTAGCATCACTTTGACAACTTCCTGATTGGTCATGTTGTCTTCGGCCACCAGAATCTTCAGCGGGGCTTCAGATGATGCATAATTTTGAGATTCGCTTGGACGCTGGTTTTCCGGCATCACGTTGATCGCTTCCAGTGGCAAAGTCACCCAGAAGGTGGAACCTTCGCCAGGACGGCTTTCCACTTCGATTTTTCCGTTCATCAGTTCAACCAGTTGTTTGGTGATGGACAGCCCCAGACCCGTGCCACCAAATTTGCGGGTGGTGGATTTGTCGGCCTGTTCAAACGGAGAGAAGATTTTTGCCAAAGTGGCTTCGTCCATACCCAAGCCCTGATCCTTCACCTGAATCTGCAGCATGGTGCGGGACTGATCACTGCGGAAGGAATTCAGAGCCAGGCTGACGGTGCCTTCAGAACTGAACTTGATGGCATTCCCCAGCAGATTAATCAGAATCTGGCGCAGACGCAGAACATCGCCCGAGAACGCGGCCGGTGTTTGTTCGCTGACGGAGGCATGCAGTTCAAGTCCTTTGGATTTTGCGGAATAGTCGACAGTATTGATAACTTCCTGAATCAGTTTGCGCGGTTCAAAGTAGCTTTCTTCCAGTTCCAGCTTGCCGGACTCAATCTTGGACAGATCCAGAATACCGTTGATCAGCGACAGCAGATTCAGGGCGGATTCACGGATGATCTGGATTTTCTTTTTGATGCCGGATTCCGGGTTCTGATCCAGAAGCACTTCGGTCATGCCCAGAATACCGTTCATCGGTGTGCGGATTTCATGGGACATGTTGGCCAGGAAGCTGGATTTCATCTGGGACGCCTGCAAGGCTTCGTTGCGGGCGTGGACCAGCTGTTTTTCCAGTTTGCGACGCTGGCGCCCTTCATATTCAGTCATGAAGAAGGCGACAATGATCAGCACAAAGGCCATGCCGGTTCCCAACGCCTGCCACAGCTGGTTTCGCTGAGCCGTGATTTCGGATTCCTTTTTCAGGGCCAGCACGCGGGCGCGTTCATTGGTGATGACCGTGTTAACGGCCTCACGCAGTCGATCCATGACATCCTTGCCTTCGCCGGATTTAACCAAAGCGATCGCCGCACTCAGCTTGCCGACGCGAACCTTGTTGATCACTTCTTCAGAGATCTCAATTTTTTTGCGAACCAGTTCGGACAGGGCCTGGTATTCCGGGCGTACTTTTAAGGTTTGCGGTGCGCTTTTTTCAAGGGTTTCAAATTCCTTTTCGATCGCATCGTTGGCATCCATGTAAGGCTTCAGGAACTGTTCGTTTTGGGTCAGTACGTAACCACGCTGACCGGTCTCCAGATCCAGTGTGGATTTTTCAACGGCCTGAACCAGTGAAATCAGAGCTTCGGTTTTTTCATACAGCGCGATGGTTTCGCGATATTCCTTCAAAGCCAGGAACTTCAGGATAAAAACTGTAAGGGTGGCCACAACACCAGCCGAGAACAGCAACAGTGTCAGGGTGCGATTCATTTTAAATTTCAAGGCGGTCCTCGTTTCCGAGTCTATAGGATAAGAGAAAGACTCTGCTCCAACAAGTGTCCTAAGACCTAGGGCGTGTGTGTTGGATTGAAGGAAATCCTAACACTGTTTCCGGTGGTTTTGTCAGGCAGAATTTCGAGTTTAGCCTCGTGATCGCGCAGGATTTGTGACGCGACGGAAAGTCCCAAACCCAACGGCATGGACGTGCTTTTTTCAGGTGTTCCATTATCGTGAATCAGGATTTCGGGGCCGCTTTCGGTCGTCAGGATTTCAATGTCCATCAGGGCTTTAAAGTCCTTGTTGTGACGGATGCGGTCGGTGACCCGGTCAATGGAGATCTGCAGGATGTTCTTCAGGGCCTGGGCCAGCATGTTCAAATGCCCACGAATGACGATATCATCCGCCGGGAAGTGCAGTTTGACCTCAATGCCCTGGGATTTGGTCTGTAGCTCGACGATTTTTAAGGCGCGCAGGCAGACTTCTTTCAGGCTGAGCACCCCTTCGCGGTCGGCGTTGGGATCACGGGTGAAGCCCAGCAGGTTTTGCACGATTTCTTTGCAGCGTTGAACGCCAGCTTCCATTTCCACGACATCCGGATAAAGCGGATGCTTTGGGTCCATGTCCATTTTAATCAGCTGAGTAAAGGACAGGATCCCGCCCAGTGGATTATTCAGTTCATGGGCGATGCTGGATCCGATTGTACCCAGTTCGGCCATTTTGGCAGATTCCAGAATCTGACGTTCCATTTTCAGCTGCTGGGTGACGTCGTGATAAAGATTCACGAACACCGGCGGCTTTTCAGAATCCAGCACCAGGCTTTGAGAATAAACCTCAAAGGTGCGCGCGGCACTGCGCGACTGCACACGGAAGTTTGAACCCCGCTGGCAACCCGGGCAGGGCTCTTCGCGGTTGTACAAAACCTTGTAGCACTTGCGCGAGGTTTCCTCTTTGTTTTCCAGTCGTTCATTCAGGGCTTTGTTGGACTGAATGATGTCGTAATTCGTATCGATCAGAACAACCGGGTCGGACATTGAATTGAATGTCGCTTCCCACTGTTCTTTCATGGATTCGGATTCTTTCAGTTTTTGAATACGATCCAGGGCCAGGGCGACAGCTTCTGCCACGCGGGTCAAAAAGTCGCTTTCATCCTTGGAAAATGGATGGTCCGGAGCACGCAAAAAGAAAATCGAGCCGACTTTTTCATGATGACGGAACAAAGGCACCTGGAACTGGGTGAAGCTTAGCTGGCTTTGCACCTGTTTGGAGAAAAGTTCGTCCTGTGGGTGGAAGAACAGACGAATCCACGAAGTCTGAACCGTTGCCGCCAGGGAATCATTCAGCAGCTGCTCGATTTCAACAACCGAACTGGCTTCATGCACGGCCATCAGCGCACGTTTGAAACCTTCAATGCGCGAATTGGTCAGGAAAAGTTTGCGGCGGGCTTCGGTCAGGAACTTGGTTCTTTTCTGAACCCGTTCTTCCAGTTCGATTTGCAGGCGCTTTAGCTGGGCCGTCTGTTCACGAATCAACAAGGCAAGGTTTTCATCCTGCTTGCGCTGATTGGCCTCTTCCAGGGCGGAAAACAAATGGGTTTCCAGATCCGGATCCTGAAAGCTTTCCATCACACGCAGGAAAGTGAATTCCTCATGCAAAAGCGCCAGTTGGTTTGCGGAAAAATCCGCCGGGACCACGGCGATAAACTGTGTTGCCGGGTGGGCGCGTTTGACCTCTTCATAAAACTCGGGGAATTTTTTGCCCAGAATCAGAGTGATGGACAAAGCCACCACATCATAGGTGGAATCCTGAATCCAGTGCCAGGCCTGATTTAAGTCCGTGGCGATGTGGGCGCCCAGCTCTTGCAGGCGCGCATCCCAGGGACCAATAAGCAGGAAACCGGCTTTCAAAGTCCGCATGTCGGGATCAGATCCTTGTGGTGAGTGATTGTGAAATCAGGATGATCTTCCGGGTACACTGGTTTTTCGCCGGTGTGTTCACCATAGGCGAAATAGCAGGTGTCGGCACCCACGCGTTTGCCGTCGCGAATCTCGCTGGACAGACGGTTGCCGATGCTGAGCAAGTGTTTTGGGTCGTGGCCTTGCGTGCGCAGAATTTCACGGAAGGCGCTGTCTTTCTTTTCGCCGATAAAGCCGTTCAGAATGTAAATACCGTCAAAGAAGCCGGCGATGTTCAGGGCTTTGATCTTTTCTTCCTGGGACGGGCGTGAACCCATCGTCACCAAAAACAATTTATAGCGTTCGCGCAAAGTTTCCAGATTCAGCAAAGAGCCTTCCAGCAGAGGCAGGGTTTCCGGCACCTGAGGATTGTAAAACTCTTCCAGTGCATCGTGGATGGCCTTGCCTTTTTGGTTGGTGCCGAAGCGATTGGCAATCTGAGTAAAGATTTCGGTGTGGGAAAGTTCTTTGGCCAGCTCTTCACGGGCGCTCATGCATTCATCCAAAGTGCAGCGCAGGCCGGCTGCTAACATAGCCTCGCAGGCCCGCTGGGAAGCGCGAGGCACCAGCAAACCTGACGTATCTAGCAGAGTGTCATCCAAATCGAAGGCGATGCTTTTGTACTTTGTCATTTATGCATTCCGTCCCGTGATCAGAATTTCCAAGCCTGGTTTGAAATGAGGCCAGACCAGATTCAAATCAATGTGCTCTTGCTCTTCAATGCAGATCACAGGAATTTGATGTTCAATCCATCCATACTGTCCAAGGCTGCCCGGTGTCGGGTAGCCAATGTCCTCGCGGGCTTCATAGCCGGTGCCGGTGGCCAGAATCTCGGCCGCCTGTTTGCCCGGAGCTCCCGTATAGACAACGCAAGGCTCCCACGAATGAAAGTGTACTATAAGCTGTGGCTTTTCGTCCTCAATGAGTTTTACCAGAGCCTGAACTTCCCTCTCACTCCCGGGCGAAGGGCCAGGATAGTATCGGGGAGCTTTACTTTCGGGGCTCCAGTCGCGGCATGGGAAGTTGCGATTCAGGTCCACGCCATTGCCGTTGGTGCGCTGATTCTTACCGTAGCCGTCGGGATTGATGCAGGGGATGAGGACCCAGGGGCGCAGGCGACCGCTGTTGGCGCTTTCCTCCTGCTTTAGCCAGTGCAAAAATTCTTCTGCCAGGCGGACCCCCTCGGGTTCGTCGCCATGCACACCGCCAATAAACAGAATCGGGCGTTCGGAAAAGTCACTGAGGCTGTGTGATTTTTTATACAGCTCAATGGAAGTTCCCTGAGAGGTGGTGGCCCAAGAAGTTTGGTGATAAATTTTTGCTTGCATGAGACAATTAAGCCTGTTTTTTTCAGATAAGAAAAGCTTTTAAAAGGAAGTTTCGAAATGTCAGCAAATGCATCTGAGAAGTTGACGGTTATCGCTCTTGCGGCAGGCAAGGGAACTCGTATGAAGTCCCCCCTCCCGAAAGTCCTTCATCCTGTAGCGGGCCGTCCGATGATTGAAAAAGTGATTCAAGCCTCCAAACAAGCCGGCGCTGCCGAAGTGCGCGTGATTGTTGGTCATGGTCAGAATCTGGTTCGTCAGGTTGTTGAACCCATGGGTGTTGCCTGTTACGTGCAGGATGAACAGCTGGGCACGGCCCACGCGGTTCGTTGTGCGAAACCAGAAACCATCGAAGGTGTTGTGGTTATCATGAACGGGGATCACCCGTTGATCGAAGCTTCCGACATCAAGGATTTCGTGCGTATCTTCCGCGACGAAAAATGTGATCTGGCGGTGGTGACTGCGGTTCTTAAAAACCCAGGCGAGTTCGGCCGTATCGTGCGCCACAAGGGCGACCTGGCGGCGATCGTGGAATCAAAGGATGCTTCGGCTGAAGCTTTGAAAATCCGCGAAATCAACACCGGCATCTATATTGTGAAGGCGTCTGTGCTTTCTGAATACCTGCCAAAGATTTCCAACAACAACTCGAAAAAAGAATTTTATATCACGGATCTGATTTCCCTGTGCATCCAGGACAAGTGCCGTGTGCAGGCGATTCAATCCACGCCGAAAGTGGCGGTGGGTGTGAACAACCAGCTGGAACTGGCACGTGCAACCCGCTTGCTGTTCAAACGCAAGGCTTTGCGTCTGATGGAAGACGGTGTGCTGATGATTGATCCGCGCACGGTGTATGTGGAAGACAGTGTTGAGATCGGTGCCGGCACCGTGATCTATCCGAATGTTTTCATCCGTGGCCGCACCAAAATCGGTTCATTCACGGTGATTGAATCCAATGCGTTTATTTCGGACAGCGAAATCGGCGACAGTGTGCAGATCCGTGGTGGCAGCTATCTGGAAAGCTCCAAGCTGCATAACAAGGTTTCCGCAGGCCCTTACGCGCGTCTGCGTCCAGAGACTGAAATCTTCGAGGAAGCCCATGTCGGTAACTTTGTTGAGATGAAAAAGGTCAAGTTCGGCAAAAAATCCAAAGCCGGCCACCTGACTTATCTGGGTGATGCTGAAATCGGCGAGGAAGTAAACGTGGGTTGCGGAACTATCACTTGCAACTACGCTGCTGATAAGAAGAAATATAAAACCAAAATCGGAAACCGTGTCTTTGTGGGCAGTGACACTCAGTTTGTTGCACCTATCGAAGTCGGTGATGATGCCATCATCGGTTCCGGTTCCACGATCACCAAAAATGTGCCGGCGAAAGCTTTGGCCGTGGCCCGTGGAAAACAATTTGTAAAAGAAAACTACGCCGCGAAAACTGCGGAAACTGAAGAAAAAGAGCAGGTGTAAGATGTGTGGAATTGTCGGTTACTTGGGTCCACAGAATCCTAAAGATATTATTGTGAGTGGTCTTAAAAAACTTGAATACCGCGGTTACGACAGTGCCGGGGTGGCCATTCTGGATCATGGTAAAACCAAGCGCGTGCGCGCTCAGGGCAAGTTGAAAGCTTTGGAAGACAAGCTTGTGTCTGAAAGCTTCGACGGTCACATTGGTATCGGTCACACCCGCTGGGCGACTCACGGCAAGCCATCCGAGCGCAATGCCCATCCGCACCAGGTGCGCGGGATCAGCCTGGTTCACAACGGCATTATCGAAAACTATCTTGATATCCGGGAAGAGCTGAAAGCCCAGGGTGCTGACATCACGTCGGACACTGATTCTGAGCTGGTGGCCCACTTGATCGCCAATGAAGTGGAAGTGACCAAAGATCTGTTCAAAGCCGTTCAGAACGTGCTTGAAAAGATCCGCGGGGCCTTTTCGATTCTGGTGATGTGGGAACAGGAACCCGACCGTCTGGTGGCGTTTAAAGACGGCCCGCCTTTGGTTGTCGGCCTGGGCAGCAAAGAAGTCTTCGTGGCCAGTGACGTGCAGGCCCTGATCCAGTATACCAAGAACTTCGTTTATCTTGAAGACCGTGAAGTGGCTTCCATTAAGGGTGCTGATGTTCAGTTTTTCTCTGCCAATGGTTTCCCGATCCAGAAAAAAGTTGTCGAACTGAACTGGAATCCGGAAATGGTTGAAAAGCAGGGTTATGCCCACTTCATGCTGAAAGAAATCTACGAACAGCCGCGCGCGGTGGCTGCCGCAATTGAACCCCACGTGAATCCAGAGACCTTCTCGGTCGCTTTGAAGAACGTCGGCTTCGGCGGTCAATCCGTGCAAAAGCTGGAAGAACTTGATGCCAAAGCTGACTGGGCAAAAACCCAGGAAGTTCTTAAAGGCATCGAGCGTGTTTTCATCATCGCCTGCGGTACCAGCAACTATGCAGGTAACGTGGGTAAATATCTGATCGAACAACTGGCAAAAGTTCCTGTGGAATGCGATATCGCCAGCGAATTCCGTTACCGCAATCCGGTGATCCCGGCAAAGAGCCTGGTGATCACGATCTCGCAAAGTGGTGAGACCGCCGACACTCTGGCCGCTATCCGCATGGCCAAAGAAATGGGTGCGACCACTTTGAGCATCTGTAACGTGAAAAGCTCCACAATCGACCGTGAAGCTCATGGACACTTGTACATGAACTCGGGTCCGGAAATTGGTGTAGCTTCCACGAAAGCCTTCACCAGCACCATGGCAGTTTTGAACACTTTGGCGATCGCGATTGCGCGCACTCGCGGTGTGATGAACGAAGCTGAAGAAAAAGAGCTGGTTAAATCCCTTCTGGCAGTTCCAAGTCAGATGGAAGGTGTTTTGTCCTACGATAAATACTTTGAAGAGGCAGCCTCCAGTCTGAAGCTTTTCCGCGGATTCCTGTACATGGGCCGTGGCACGAGCTTCCCGATTGCGATGGAAGGGGCTTTGAAACTGAAAGAACTGGCTTACATGCACGCGGAAGGTTATGCCGCCGGCGAAATGAAGCACGGTCCTTTGGCGTTGATTGATGAACGTATGGCGATTGTGATGGTGGCTCCGACGGATCACCTTTATGAAAAAACCATCAGCAATCTGGAAGAAGCCCGTGCCCGCGGTGGCAAGGTGATTTCAATCGGTACCGGTGACAACGAAAAACTGCGCGAGATCAGCGAACACTATCTGGCGATTCCAAAAGCGCACTGGACCGTGAATGCGATTCTGGCGGTGATTCCTTTGCAGTTGATGTCCTATCACCTGGCAAGCAATCTGGGTTATGACGTGGATCAGCCACGCAACCTGGCCAAATCAGTGACGGTGGAATAGATCTTTAAACCCCGGGTGTCCCCCGGGGTTTTTTATTTCGGGTGATGTCTTCTTTTCGCCTTCCAGATAGAAATACAGCGCCATCAAAATCAGAATGAATCCCGCAGTGATAATCAGTAAATGGATGAACATAAACTGAGTCCATTCCGCACGCAGGGATAGCCATTGCGCCGGAATGGCGCCCGAGCGCCCGGCTTCACGCAAAATGACGTTGATTTTGTAGTGGCCTTTATAAGACAGGATGATTTCGTCCAGTACGCAGAACAAAGATGAAGCGACACAGATAAATTCAAAAGAACGCCATTTCCTGCGGCCAAGAATCAGCCAGCAAGTTGCTGAACCAATCATCATCAGATAAATCAGTCGCACCTTGGGTTCAAACAGGGGTTCGGACACGCGATAAAATTCCAGATATTGTTGCAGGGGCATGCGTGCCAGAACCTGACTGGCAAAGATTGCAAAGAACAGCACAAAGCCGGTGAACAGACCGATGCTCAGTACGCAGATATAGATGCAAATTCGCAGCGGGAGTTGTGCCATTATGTCTAATTGTCAGCACAGAAGCAGGCTATAGCAAATTTTAGATCGGTAACATTCCAAAAGGACTTCTGTTTTATCCGGCAGAATTCATCAGGTTATAGAAGGATTTCACACGCTCGACGAAGTCGACTGTTTCGTAACCGCGGGCCGGTCCGTATTCAAATTCGGCGGCGTATTCCGGATCAGCCAGCAAAGGTAACACTTCGCGCATGTGTCTCCAGGAATAAGGATTGCGACCCATTTTTTCGGCCAGTTTCTGAGCGTCTTTCAGGTGAGCCCAGCCGACATTGTAAGCGGCCAGTGCCAGCGCCAGGCGGTCTTTGTAGTTCAGGTGCGAAGGCACGCGGTCTATCAATGAACGCAGGTATTTGGAGCCGCCCCAGATGCTTTGCAAAGGATCGGTGCGGTCTTCAATACCCACATGCAAAGCTGTGTCGGTAGTCAACTGCATCAGACCACGCACACCGGTGAAACTGCGAGCTTCGGGATTCCAGTGGGATTCCTGATAAGCGACAGAGGCGATCAACTGCCAAGGCAGATTGTGTTCGCGACCCGCATCACGGAAGGCGTCTTTATATGTTGGCAGCGTCGTGCGGATTTTTTTGAAGAACTGAGCGATATCGCGCTTGTCCAGCTGGGTCAGGTACGTTTTGTAGCGATCCAGAATGCGCATGATTTCGTCTTCGCGGGATGCCTGCTGATACCAGTGTTGCATCAGGTGCAGAAGACTTGAGTTGTCCGGAGAAAGCTGCCAGCTCAAAGAGTACGGGGCAGTCAGGTCGGTGACCTTTTCGATCGAGGTGTGATAGCGGGCATAGAAATCACCGCTGAAGTTTTCTGCGATCACACAGTCATTTTTGCGCTGGGCAAGGCTGGCGATCAGATCCTGGGTTTTGATGTTTTCCTGAATTTCAACCTTCACCTGAGGTGAAAGCTGGGTCAGACGTTGGGACAATCCCAGGTAATTGTCTTTTTGCAGCAGCGAGATGCTTTTGCCATTCAGATCCTGGATGTTCTGGATCTGGGCCTTCTTGTGGCAGTAAAGGCTAAGATAAGTTTCTTCGTAAGCAGGGCCAGTCAGGAAGCCGGTCATATTGTGAGGAGTCCTCAAGCGGGCTGCGGCGATATCCCCTTCGCCTTTAGACAGCGCCCGCAACACCGAGTCCTCATCCGGAAGCACCACGTACTTCAGTTTAAGGTTGTAGCGGGTGGCGAAGTTTTCCAAAAGATCGTGATCGATCCCGAAAGCACCGCCGCGTTTGGGCTGACTATATATAAGAGGACTTTGCGTGGTCAGGACCACGATCTCACCTTTGGACTGAACCTGAGCCAAGCTCTCCTGTTCGTCCATAATCATGGCGTCGCAACCGTTCATAGCGACCGTGGTAAACCCAAGGCCTCCGATTAGAAAGGCCCGGGCGATTTTCTGTCTTAATCTTAAAATCGTTCCCATAGCGTGGGGCAGTGCTATCCTTTGGCGCGCCGCCAGTGCAAGCATTAAGCACCGAATTTGTGTCTTAAAATGTGAAAACTGTACGGTTTGTGCACAAAATCCCCGGCAAATTGTAAAAAAGCTCAGTCCTCGGTGGGTGTTACAGGGCGGCGTCAGAAACCCAGAGATCGCTCGTCTTTATGACGCAAGCTAGTCGAAAAAGCCCGTTTGGGGCGTTGACTCCTCTGTCAGATTCCACGATCGTTTTTGCCAATGGCCACTAAAGGGAGGGTTTTAGTGTCTGAGTTTTCTTATGTTCACACTCGTGGTTGGGTTGAGGTTGTTGTCGGCTCTATGTTCAGCGGTAAGACTGAAGAATTGATCCGTCGCCTGCGTCGTGCGGAATTCGCGCGCCTGCAAATTCAGGTTTTCAAACCTATTATAGATAAACGCTACAACGAGATGGCTGTGACCTCCCATGATCTGACGACCATTGATTCCACTCCGATTCACGATGCGGAAGAAATCTGGAACCTTTTGAAACCAAACACGAAGGTGGTGGGAATCGATGAAGGTCAGTTCTTTGGTCAAAACCTGGTGCAGATCGCCCAGGATCTGGCAGAGCGTGGTTTGCGTGTGATCATCGCGGGTCTGGATACAGACTGGCAGGGAAAACCGTTTGAGCCAATGCCGACTTTGATGGCCGTGGCCGAAAGCGTGACCAAACAGCATGCGGTGTGTGTGGTGTGTGGCTCTCCGGCGTGTCGCACGCAAAGAACTGCGGGTGGCGACGGTCAGGTTCTGGTCGGAACTCATGATGCTTACGAAGCGCGCTGCCGTCAGCACTTCAAGCCGGAAGTGGATGCTCCCACTTTGGACTGGAAGCTAAAGCGCGAAATGGAAATTTCCTAAATAAAAGGTACCTGCTTACTTTTGCAGAAGCGTTGCGCAAAGGCCCCGATAAGGGGCCTTTTGTTTTTTATGGATTCCACTGCTCCATCGCATTGCGGGCGATGGCGATCTGTTTTTCTTTGCGCAGGGTTTTGTCGCGCTCTTTTTCCGCCAGTGGTGGCAGCAAGGCAAAGTTGATATTGGTCGGCTGGAAGTGTTCAGCACGGGTTGGGTCCGTGATGGCTTCAAGCAAAGAACCAAAAGCACTTTCGCGCGGTGGAGGATTGAACGGCTGATCTTTCAGTTTCTGATTCAGGAATCTGGAAACCATCAAGCCCGTGCAGGTCGATTCAAAGTAACCTTCAACACCGGTGATCTGACCGGCAAAGAACAACCAAGGATCATTCTTGCTGGAAAGATCCTTGTTCAAACGCTTCGGTGAATTGATGAACAGATTGCGGTGAATGCTTCCCAGTTTCAGGAACTCGGCGTTTTCAAGGCCCGGGATCATGCGGAAGACACGAACCTGTTCGCCGTAAGCCATACGGGTCTGGAATCCCACCATGTTGTAAGCAGTGGCCTCTTTATTGTCCTGACGAAGCTGAACCACGGCCCATGGGTAACGGCCGGTGCGAGGATCATCCAGACCAATGGGTTTCATTGGACCAAAACGCAAAGTCTGAGGGCCACGATCCACCATCACTTCAATCGGCATGCAGCCTTCAAAAAAGTCCGTTGTTTCGAAATCTTTCGGTTCGATCTTGCGGGCTTTTTGGATTTCTTCGATGAAGCGGTTGTATTCTTCCTTGTTCATCGGGCAGTTGTAGTAATCACCAGTGCCCTTGTCATAGCGGTCGGCTTTCCACGCGATTTCCGTGTTGATAGAATCAGCGTCGATGATCGGTGCAATGGCATCGAAGAAATAAAGGAACTCGTCACCGAAATGCTGGCGCATGCTTTCCGCCAGATCATCGTGAGTCAAAGGACCTGTGGCAATCACCGCCGGACGGGGAATGTCGTTCAGGGATTTCACCACATCGGTGCGAATTTCAATATTGGGGTGATTTTTGACTTTTTCAGTCATGACGGCAGAAAAGACCTCGCGGTCCATACCCAAAGCCTGACCAGCAGGAACTTGCGCTTCAAAAGCTGCCTGCAGGATGTGAGAATTCAGCTTTTTGGCCTCCCACTTCAGTTGGCCTGGAGCGGAATGTTCACCCAGGCTGCCAAAAGAATTGGAGCACACAAGTTCTGCGAATTTGTGGGTTTTGTGCGCCGGAGTCATGGTTTTATCGCGCATCTCGTAAAGAACGACACTGTATCCCATGTCAGCTAGTTGCAGAGCGCATTCTGAGCCCGCAAGGCCTGCTCCAACGACTGTAATTTTTTGATTTTGAGTGATATTTGTCATCTTTGTGGTAGACCTTTTCTTACATGGATCCCAATCAGAAACCCAAAGGCAAATTATCTATCGGCTCGGAAGTACTACAGAGACTTTTCGAAAATGGCAAGTCGCCATTGTCCGAGCAGTTTATGCGCTGGAAACTATGGGCAAAATGGGAAGAAGTCGTGGGTCCGACCATTGCCAAAAATGCCGAACCAGTTGGTTTTCAGAGGGGTGTTCTGTACGTTTGGGTGCGAAACTCGTCCTGGATGCAGCAGATGATCTTTATGAAAGATCCCATCCGCGACACCATCAATCAGAAGTTTGAAAACAACTTTGTAAAATATATCAAGTTCACCCTGGATCGCAGGGAGGTTCCGACGGAGGACACCTCCACCTTTAAGGAAATGATCCAAAAAATCGCACCAGAATCCGACGACGAATAAGCGTTTATTTGAGGTTTTTAAGAGCGGCCAGCCACGGGTTCATCAGCTTTTCCAGCTGAGTGCGGTTTTCTTGTGGCAGGTGCGGTTTCAGTTCGCTCAGTGCCAGCAGCGTATTCACGCGTTCTGGCAAAGTCAGCTTGCTACCGTCGCTGTTGATGTAGAATTCTTCTTTGGCGTTGAACATCTGGCGGTTCATTGCATAGTAAATTTCCTGGGCGGACCACAGATAAGAATCAATCTTCGTGATCTGCCAGGCCTTCAGCAGTGCCCGAATCGTCAGGGCCTGTTGTTCGACGCGATAGTCTTTCGTCACTGCCAGCGTGCGCTCGTTCAAATTCATTTTGGTCACAGCCAGTTTGTCGGCGGTAATCAACTGATTGGAAATGAAATTGGAAATAGCCAGGATCAAAAGACGCATGTCTTTTCTGCCGGCATTCAGAATCTCCAGTGGAGATTCGCCGTTAGCGTCCTTTTCCAGCAGGATCGAAGACTTGGTGTTTTCAACCCCTTCTGTCGAATCCAGAAATTCGCTGAGCGCCAGCAGGAAGTTTGTGGTGTCGCGGGTGCTGACGGTGTGGATGCGTTCGCCTTTTTTGATGTCGACGATACCGGCCATCACGGCAGTCTCATTAGTTGTTCCATAGCTGTCAGCCCAAAGCAGATTGTTGTTCAGGCTGAGCATGAACACCGGTGTCGCCTTTTTTGTGATGTCCTGAAGCAGGACAGCGGCATTCCCCAGGTTCAGCGCAAAAAGCATGTCTTTCGGGAACAGCGGCTGTTGCAGATCCTCGTGTTGAGCATCCTGAGTCAGATCCTGCGCCTTGATCGGGCCAAGCTGTTCATCATAAGCAGTTTTCTTCCAGTCCGCTGTCAGTCGCATCATGCGGCTTAGACCGCGGATCTGAGAAGCGAAGGCCGCTGCCGAGAAGTCTTTTTCATAAGCCATCTCGTGATCTGCATGATAGGCGTCCCGCAATTTGATCACATCAGGAACACGGAAGGACAGCCCCGGATCTTTGGAGGCATCAAAGTTCATAATATCCAAAAGCGTGCCTTCATGACGGACTGGGGCCAGCAATGCCGGAACCAGATTGTTGTCGGCATCGCGATAGCCGGCAATGGCCACCAGTTTGTTCACTTGCGCCAGCATCGTGGCGAAGGCCCGGGGATCATCCGCAGGGGTTTCTTCCAGCAAAAGAACATTGGCCGACATCGCAGGGCCGATCGCATCGGCGCGCAACAGAGACGAAGCCGCCGCAGGCTTCAGATTCAGGGATTTGCTGGTGGAAGCTTCAAACAACACCTGTCCGCTTTCAAAACCCGGCAGAATTCCGTCGGTCGCCGGCAGGACTTTCTTTTGCCAAACCTTAAACAGGTTTCGCACATAGTTTTGATAGCCGTCACGCACGCGTGTGATCGCTGCGGCTTTGTCGGTCAGACCCACGTCGATGTTATCGGCGAAAGTCTGCGGCATTGTTTTTACGAAGTCCGCAGCAAAGGCCTCAATGGACGTCACCACATACTGGCGGGTGGCGTTGTTTAAATCCTTCTGCAAAGTCTCAACACCGAATTTTTTAATCTTCGGCAGGATGAAGATCTTTTTGGTGATGCCGTCAATGATACCGCCGTTGCAGCCTTCGGTGGCCAGACAGATCAGTTCGTCTTCGTTCTGTTTTGACAGGAAGTCGTACAGTGTTTCGTTCACCGGTTTGAAATTCTGTTCACGCTCGGCCGGGGTCAGCATACGCCAGACGTCGACGATCACCGTTAATGCGCTTTGAGCATCAGACATACGATCCAGGCCCACGGCCAGTTTGCGTCCCTGAAGCATGCTGGTTTGAAGGTCCGGAGTCAGCTCGACTTCAAACTGCTTCACGGCGCCATCAATCAAAAGCAAAGTTTCTGACAGGGTTTTGGTGGTCGCCAGTTTTGCCAGCAGTGTGCGCACTTCCGCAAACAGCGGAGTCGTTTTTTTCTGGAATTCCTCTGTCAGGCCACTTTCAATCACCGGGATCAGGCCCATGTTCGGGATTTCAGCCAGCACCATGCCAGTGAAAATCTCGGCCCGGGAAAGAATCTCGTCCAGATTTTTTATCGGAACCTGTGGCAGGCCCGGCCCCAGGGCTTCGATGTGTCTGCGGATCACGGGGCGTGATTTTTCGATGTCGGCCAGAACTTCAGTCAAAGTGCCGCGCACTTGTTCCTGAGTTTGTCCGGTAGCCAGGGCCGCAAACGGGGAATCAGCCAGTTCCGTCGTTAGCGTGGACTGCGGGGTGCTGTAGTACTGGCGAATCCAGGACAGGCTGGTTTCTTTCAGCGTCGGGTGTTCGGTCAAAGTGCCCAGTTGATGCAGGGATTCAGCGATTTCAAAGAATCTTGCACTGCCGATAGTGCCGGCCCAGTACAAGGACGGTGTGTCCTTGCCAAACTGACGAACGCGCAGATTCAGAGGGGTGTCTTTGGACTGAGGACCGAAAGAGGTTTGAGGTTTTTCAAAGACACGTTCTTCCACTTTCGGCGCGCACGCAGAAAGAGCCAGCGTCAGAGGCAGGGCCGAAGACATCAGAATGTGCAAAGACTTTCTTAACATGGGCCCTCCTTTCTAGAAGAACATCATCAGATTCATTTCCTGCGCCAGTTGGCGTTCGATGTTCACGCCCGCAAAAACGTCAGAGATCTGATAGCTGATCATCATGGGAATCAAAGCGGTTTTTTTAAAGTAAGAATTTACCGTGCTGTAAGTCAGTTCGGCTTTCACGCGGTGAGCGGTCGAGGCAGAATTCAAGGCCAGCAGGTCATAGCGGGTGTCGCGATCCCCGCGATAAATGTCTTTTTCTTTGGTGGAATAATCATAACCAGCACCCAGAGTCCAGCTGTCGCTGAATTCATAGAAGGCATTTCCGCCGACGGTGGCGATGTTACCCAGGGTGCGGGTCACATCTTCTTTGGTGTTGGCGTCGGGCAGGGTGTCGTCTGCATCGGTGGGAACACGGGCCGTGATATTATCCGGTATGTTCATCAGATAAGACACGTAAGGCACCAGATAAGCACCGGCAAAGATCTTGTGGGAATAAACGAAAGAGTTCGTGATATTCGTGCGCCCGAAAACATTCAGCGCGGCAAGATCATCCGTATCGTATTTAGGACCGGTCGGCAGATTCAACTGGGCCTGGTGGGCCATGGTGATGTCGCCCTTTTCATAGAATTTATAGATGCTAACGACATTCACATCACCGATGAAGCTTTCATCGCGATTGGCAAGGGGCTTGTACCCTTTGGCTGTCAGGGTTTCATTGGTGGCTTTGCTCAGGTCGGTGTTCAGCGCGGCATCCAGTTCCGGATTAAGCCCAGAGAACTGCTGACGATAGTATTCAATGTTGGAAAATTCCTGAGAAAGGGAAATTTTGTTGGTGTAAGACACCACCGGTACACCGAATCCGATTGTCCAGTTCTTGGTGATACCACGGGCAAAGACCGGGGCATAGTATTGAACCTTCGGCATGGTGTCCACGCGCAGGACGCCCAGATTGAAAGCATCACCCAGGTTGTGTCCGCCAAAGCGGTTTAAGGCATCGATCAGGCGTTTGGCGTCAGAATTGAATTTTGCCAGGGATTTGGCGTCAAAGACCACGGACTTGTAGTCGCCAAGATTCATCAGGCTGCCGCTTTCGGTGTATTTCTGACTGATGCCGTCGATCATCCCGAAGCGCAGGGAAGGACTGTTGATCCCTTCAGGCAGCGTGCTTGTTCCCATAAGCGAACCATAGGCGCAAATTGAGCCTAAAATTCCGCAAAATGTTACAAGTAACGCCCGAATATTCACAGCATTTCCTTCTAAAGCATTTAGATTGTATTTAAAAGTTTCTTTTAAAACTTACTAACTAAAACCTGAAATTCTCATGCCACTCACGCTGCGGATTACTCTTGTGAAAGGATCTTGGAGTTCGTGTCGATCCAGTCCATGTGGAACTGAACGTTCATGTACTCGCCCTGCAAGATGCACAAGTTCCATTCTTCCTTTGGCAGTTTGTCATCAAAGAACGTTTTTGAAGCCACACCGACCACCATCGTGTCGTTGCCGATGGTAGTGATCGCAGGGCCGCCCGAATCCCCTTGGCAGAAGCCTTTGCCCTGGGATTGATCGACGATGAAGGCCGGCTCTGTCGGACTGTATTTGGCGATGTTCAGATCAGCGGTTCTAAGAATGCCGACGTTGCCCGGGAAGGACGGACGCCCGTCCATACGACCAAAGCCGGCGGCTTTGATGCTGTTCAGTCCCAGATCCACGTCTTTGGCGGGCAGTTTCATGATTTCGATGTTTTCAGGCAGGGCGGTTTCAAGCAGCACCAGCGCCAGATCGTATTTTTTGTTTCCATTTTCGTATTCAGGGTGAACGATGAATTTGGAGGCTTTGAAATAAGTCGCCTCGCCATCTTCGTTTTTCACCTCAATGCGGTGTAAAGCATCTTCCCGTTTGGAAATACAGTGGCCCGCCGTCAGGATCAGACGCGGAGAAATGGCACTGGCAGTGCACTGAGAAACCTTGTAGCGGGTGGTGGTGCCGCGCTCGTCCTCGGTTGTTTGCGGGTCATACAGCACGCGGAAATTCAAAGCTTGCTTTGCCGTGGCTTCGGTCACGGCAACGTCAGTCCCGCCGACAATGCCGTCAAAGTTGGAGTTATCCAGAGCGTCTTTTGAGATCTGGCCCTGGCAGGCGGTCATTATGAGTGATAATACGATCAACTTTCTCATGCCGGGTTTGGCTTGCAAAAATGCAACTCAGCTCATCTGCATCCCAAGGGGTTTTCGGCTGTCAAAAAGTTGGATAGTGCCCTAAAAAGACCACGAAATTTGGGCCGCGGCACCCAAGGCCTCGGTCTGCATCAGGCTGGACACCTGCAAAGTGGCGGCAGTGGCCGGGATCTTTTCAGACCAGCTGACCTTCATTTCGCGGACGTCACCGGTGGTGTCTTCGTTGTCCGTGTAAATGACTTCGGAACTGAGGCGATTTTCACCCAAACCTTCCATGGGAAGTTTCAGGCGGTGCTCAGAGGCTTGCGCCGTTCCGGCAAGAATAAGAAGTAAAGTGACACCAATTGAAAAAGCTTCGAGTAGTTTTGAATTTTCCATGAATCTAAAGTTAAAGATCATTGAAACGATTCTCCACTCGGGTTTCCAGGATTTCTGGACCAAGTGGAGGAAGCTTGCAGAATTAAAACGGTACTAAACCGAAAAGACCAGCAGAAAGCTAGTCGTTGAAGTGGACTAGCTGAAAGGGCTAGTCTTTGGTTTCTTTTTCGATGGAAGTGCGAAGCAGGGACTCGACGTGGTTCTTGCGGTTTGAGCCACCCAGCATGTTTTTAAGACGATTGTGAATAGAGGGATCATTGATCAGCGCGCCCAGACTGCCTTCGCCGCGGTCGATCTTGGACAGGATGGAATCCAGCTTCTCGATGGATTTACCCAGTTTTTCGCCGCCACCGTGGGAATTCATCTGTGCCACGAATTTCTGACTGTCTTTGCTGGTCTGGGAAAAATTCGTGCTGGCGGTTTCAAGATTCGCCATGATTTTACCCATGCGGTTTTCCACGTTCATTGCGTGCGTGATTTTGTAAAGCTCGTTGATGATATCAAAGATTCGGTTGGTTTCGTTGCCACGTTCCGAAACGATTCCCAAAAAGTCTGTGGGTTTTGCGACTTCCATGATGTCGCCTTCTTTCAGGCTTTCGGCGCGCGGGTCGCCCGGGATGATAAAGACAAACTTGTCGCCCAAGGCCCCTTGAGTGCGGATTTCAACTTGAGAACCCTGACGGATGCGGTCGATGTAGTCCTCGTTGATTTTCATCTTTACGTCCAAAGAGTTTTTCTCTGGCAGGAAGGTGATGGTTTCCACGTTACCCACGGTCACACCGGACAGGGAAACAACGCTGCCTACAGCCAATCCCTGAACCTGATCAAAGTGAGCATGCACACGCACATAGCTTGTGAATAAAGCCTTGTCCGCGCCGAGCATAAAGATGGTGGCCAGAATCAGGAAGATCCCGATGGTCAAAAAGATTCCGACTTTGATTTGGGTGCCGAAGTGAGATTCCATTAAGCACTTTCTCCGTTGATGAACTGGCTCATAACCCCAGCGGGTTCCTGTTTAAGTTTTTCAATTGTATACTGCTCGCCGATTTTTCCATTCAGCAGCAGGGCAACCTTGTCGCAGACGGCATAGACCGTCGGCATATCATGGGTCACCAGAATCGAGGTCACACCCTTGGCCTTCAGGCTTAAGATGGATTCCTGGATGCGTTTGGTGTTGTAGGGATCAAGGCCTGCGGTCGGTTCATCGTACAAAACGACTTCCGGGTGCATCATCATCGCACGGGCCAGGCCCACACGTTTTTGCATACCGCCGGAAAGATTTCCGGGCAGCAGGTTTTCAGAACCCGGCAGGCCAAACTCCTGCAGGGTTTCGGTGATCTGACGGGAAATTTCGGCTTCGCTGAAGTTGAAATGTTCGCGCAAAGGATAAGCCAGGTTTTCGTACACTGACATCGAATCAAACAAAGCGCCGCCCTGAAAGGCATAGGCCACTTTCTTGCGGATTTCGATCAGGGCATTTTCTTTCATCGGGGTGATATCCACACCGTCGATCAGGATTTTGCCGCTGTCGGGCTTTTCAAGTCCCACCAGACTGCGCAACAGAACGCTCTTTCCGGTTCCGGAGCCGCCGATCAGGCCCAGGCACTCGCCTTTACGCACGTAAAAGTTCACGCCCTGGTGAACTTTCTTGTTGCCGAAGGATTTGTGGAAATCAACGACTTCGATGAAGCCTTGTTTGCTGTCACTCATATCATTTTCTCCACAATCCAGAACAGTTTCGAAAGGAAGAAGTCACCAACCACGATCAGGATCGAGGACACCACGACTGCTTTGGTGGTGGCAATGCCGACCTCTTTAGTTCCGGCTTTCACATTCAGACCAAAATAGCAGGACGGAATCGCAATGAAGATGGCAAAGAAGAAGGTCTTCGCAAATCCTGACAGATAGTCCTGGATGTTGGAAGTCGTCATCACTTTCAGGTAATAGAAATTGGGATCCAGATTCAATTCGGTCGCACCGATGATCAAGCCCCCAAGATTTCCGACAATGTTGGCGATAGACACCAGAATCGGCAGGGTGATCAGGCAGGCCAGAACACGGGGGATAACGATTTTTTTGATCGGGGATGTGCCCAGGGCACGAATCGCGTCAATCTGCTGGGTGACGACCATACTGCCGATCTCGCTGGCAATACCCGCACCCACACGCGCTGCCAGCATCAGACTTGTGAACACCGGCCCCATTTCACGCAGGATGGTCACCGCCAGCAGTTTCGGCACATAAAGTTTACCACCGAACTTTTCCAGGCCCATACCAAACTGCAGGGACATCACCATGCCGATACTGACGGCGGTGATCACGATCAAGGGCAAGGAACGCATGCCAATCTGATAGATTTGTTCAGAGATAAGTTTGTAATAGATTTTTCCGCGAAAGGTTTCACGGAAGACGTCACGACTCAGCAGCCCCACTCCACCAATAAAGTGAAGGACTTCCATCATAAAGACTGTGAAGGGCAGGGCGAGGTTATTCATCACGGAGCCTTAAACTGAGCCTTAAAGTCTTCAAAGTGCTTTTGTTCAGCCGCAAACTGCTTCTGAACGCCACCGTAACTCAAAGTATAGTTGCAGTTATTTTTCTTAAACACCAAAAGAGAAAGCTGCACCGGAATGCCATCCACCGTGCCCGCAGCCACGGATTGACGAGCCTCGCGACCGTTGAACATCAAAGTATCAGATTTAACATCCAAATTAGAAAGCGCCGCCAAAGACTCTGTTTCCATTTGCTGAAGCGAAGGATCCGACCCACCACAATCAGAAACAAAGGAAATTGTATTTCCGGTGGATGAACTCAACCAGGCTTTGTCGGAATTGGCAGCATCAATAGATTTAAAAGGCGCGGCAGGCGAAGAAAACTCGACACCCTTGGCAGGCACAGATTTCCGCCCCGGCAAATTCACCGACACACAACTAACAACCAAAGCACTCAAGATGCAAACAACAAAGATGTTCTTCATAGCACCCATCCATCGGAATAAATTGAGGAAAAATCCAGAGTCTGTACGGCGAAACAGTGCCTCGGTCTAGGGGGAGTGGGGAGAGCGGTGGCGCCCCATCCCCTTCGAACACATCCTCGCGGACGCGATCCCTGCGGGACCTGCTGCTGCGGAACTTGGGGCTGGGCCACCACCGCTCTCCCCACTCCCCCTAGACCAAGCCGTATCACCTTTCAAAATCCGAATTCCCCCACTGCTTCTAGCGCCCTACCGAGAGCTCTCGTTAGCGCGTAGAAAAAGTTCAGGGAACACGCAAAGCGTGCACCCCAGATACCGCCAAAATTTGCCGGCACACCAGGCGCTTGGCAGGGGCTTAGGCAAGCCAGACGCGAGTTCCGCAGCAGCACGTCCCAACGGGACGGCGTCCGCGAGGACTGTTTGAAGCGGCTGGATTGCCTAAGCCCCTGCCAAGGGCCGGGTCGTCAGCCGTCAGCGTTTTGGCGGGGGTGTTGGAAATTCTATGAAACTTTTTGCCCATCTGGAAATTATTTGCCAATGGACCTTTGAAAGAGGTGGCACCGTATGTGCAATAGCAGAACGAAGGGAAGAGAAGGGGTTCAAGGAGTGAACACTTTACGCAATTTGATCGTGGCAGGATGCCTGTTCTTTGGTCTAGCTTCAGCGCAAGCGGCGAAGGTCAATGGAATCATTAATTTTCAGGGCGACACTGTTCACATGGAACTGTCGGGTCAGCAAAATTGGGATTACGACGTCAAACGCCTTGATAAAAAAGGTCAGGTTGTCGTTGAAATGACCGTGCCTGCGTTGGATGAATCCACGATTGGTTCTCTTTCCTCCTTTAAAAGTGATTTCGTGACAGCTGTTGCCGTGGATCGCAAGGGTCCGGATGGCAAGAACGTGATTCAGTTCACCCTTTCTGGTGAAGACATCGAGACATTTGATTACCTGACGGATCAGCCTTCTCGCCTGATCATGGATTTCTATTTGAATCCATCGGCGAAACCGAAAAAAGACAGCAAAGCGGTTGCTAAGAAAGACACACAGATTCCGACCGAGCTGCCTGCTAAAGACGTGAAACCTGTAGCGAAAGCTAAAACTGATAAGAACCGCAAGCCAGCAGCTGATACTTTGGCGATTGCGGATCAGGGTGTGGGTTTTGTCGCTAATGATTCTGTGAAATCCGGTATCTTCGACGGTGGTGACCCGGAATATTCCCGCTTCTCTGTTAAAGACTATGAGATCAAAGAAGAGGCGATGATTCGCGCCAAGGATAACTATTATATCCCATTCCCGATGCTGGAAACTCCAGTTAGTTACTGGGAGAAAATGAAGATCACTCCGGCGATCTATCAGATTTCCCCGCAGTCCACGGAAGAAAACAAACAGGCTCGTTTGCTTTTGACGCTTTTTGAAAAGCAGCGCTATGGCGTTTATCTGAAAACTCAAGCCTGGTTCAAAGACAAATATCCAAAATCTGAATACAACGAAGTCATTGATTTCATGACCGCCGATGTTCACCTGGCTCTGTGGCAGGAAGAAGGCCGCATGAAAGATTATGACGAGGCGATGCAGAAATATAAGGAAGCCGTCGCAAAGTATCCGCGTTCTGCTCTGGCGGAAAGAACGTCAGTTAAGACGGGCTTCCTGGCTTTGGAAAAAGGCGATGCGTTGAATTCCCTGCGCCAGTTCCAGGAACACATCGACAATAAAAATTTCTCCGGAAAAGAATCTGTATCAAAGGATCTGGCGCGTTTGGGCATGGGTTTGGCTTTCATGAAGCTGAACAAATGGACGGATGCGATTGCCCAGTTTGATCAGGTTGAAAAAGAAGCGACCAATCGCGATCTGAAAGTGGAAGCGGCTTACCGTCGTGGTGATGTCTGGGTTCGCGGCAAGAACTATGCAAAAGCCGTTGATGAATATCAGAAAGCTTTGAAGAAATATCCGGAAGGGCAGGGCTCTTACCCGAATGCGTTCTTCAATCAGGCGGAATCTTTGTTCATGATGAACAAGTACCCGCAAAGTCTGGACACCTATCGTGAATTCGTGAAGAAATTCCCAAGCAGCAACCATTCGGCATTTGCGATGACTCGTATGGGTGAATTGCTTGAAATCTTCGGTGCTGACAAGTCCCGCGTGATGGGGGCTTACCTTGAAACTTACTTCCGTTATGGTGAAACTCCGAATGCGGTGATTGCACGTTTGCGTCTGTTGAGTGCGCGCATGAAGGGCATGAAACCGAAAGAAGTAAATCACGCAGTTGAAGAAATCATGTCTTTGGCTAAAAAGATTGATCTTCCGAATATCGAGCAGTTTGCAACTGTGATGGTGGCGGATGGTTACACTCACCGTGGTGAACACCAAAAAGCGGTGGACCTGCTTTCCAAATACTATAAAGAACATCCCACTTCTGTGGACGTTCCATTGCTGACCAACCGTATTATTTCCAACATCAATGACAAGCTGGAATCCGAAGTCAATGAAGGCAACTTCATCAAGGCTTTGAAAACCCACAGTCAATATGCTGACAACTGGCTGAAAAATTCCAAACGTCTGGATACCAAATACAATGTCGGTCGTGCGTTTGAAATGGCCGGGGTTCCGGTTGAAGCGGAAAGATACTACAAAGACGTTTTGAACCGTATTTATGCAATTCGTGGCACAGCGGAAGCCAAAGAAATCCAGGTGAAAGAGCAGATTCCTTCCGAGGACGAGCTGAACCTGCGTCTTTCCAATGTGTTCACTCAAGAGCAAAAATACAATCAGGCGTATGACTATCTGAAAAACATCAAAACGCCGGAAAAAATGGACGAACAATCCCAGATCGAACGCGTGAACATCGCGGTTCGTCTGCTGGAAAAACGCGGGGACAATGATTCCGCGGTTCGTTATCTGGGCGAATTGCTGCGCACCTGGAAAGGTCAGCCACAGCTGGTGGCGGAACCTTATCTGAAACTTGCCGAACTTCAGGTGAAACAAAGCAAGCCGGATGAGGCCATCCAGTCTTTGGAAATGATCGACAAATTGCAAAGTGATTCCGGCAAGATTTCCCCGGTGATCCACGCCAAGGCGCTGGAAATGATGGGCGATATCTATCTGAATAAAAAGCAGCAGGATCTGGCGACAGGTTCCTATGAAAAGCTGCTGGAAAAGTACGAAGACAATCGTCCGCTTTCCTCCATCCGTTACAAACTGGGTCAGATCTACTTCAAAGCAGGTGAGATCCAGAAAGCGGCCGAGGTCTGGAATGACTTCAAAGGTGACAAGAGCGGGTTCTGGAAGAATCTGGCTCAGGAGCAGTTGAAGAATTCAGAATGGCGTGACGGTTACAAGAAATATATCAAAAGAATTCCAGCTATGTCTGAGAACGAGCAAGGCCAATAGGAGTTTGGATGTCGTACTTTGATTTTGATGCTCTACACATCGAAGATAGAAGAATGCACGAAGTGAAACAGCTCAGTTTGCAGCTGGCTTCAACGCAGGCAAGTTTGCTTCTGGTGGGTGAAGCCGGTGTGGGTAAAACAAGTCTGGCTCGTTACATTTACACAAAAAGCCGTTCAGCACGCCTGTACTGCCTGGATTGCAAAAATGCCGGTGGTTTTGATTTCTCCCGCGTGGATGGCGGCACTTTACTGATTGAAGATCTGGATTGCGCTTCCGTGGCATTGCAAAATGACCTGATGAAGCTGGTGGAAAGAACCGATGGGACTCGTCCTCGCTTTATTTCCACCTCCCGTCGTGATTTGCGCGCTTTGGTGAAGCAGGAACAATTCCGTCAGGATTTGTTTTATAAGCTGGCGGTAGTTCATCTGGAGCTGCCGCGTCTGGAAGACCGTCGTCAGGATTTCCAGAACATTGTGAACTTTATTCTGGAAGTATCCCAGATCATGCATGGCAAGTCTGGCTTGCGTTTGACGGCGGAAGGTTTCGACCGCCTGAACACGTGGAACTGGCCGGGCAACATCCGTGAACTTGAAAATGTGCTGGAAAGAGCCGTGGTTCTTGCAAAATCTTCACTGATCGGGCCTGAATCCATTCAGTTTGAGGCTGTGGTCGAGGATATGGATCTGGATTTTGCCCCGGGCATGTCCCTTTCTGAGGTCGAGAAGCGTCTAATTATTCAGACCCTGGAGCTGACCGCCCAGAACCGCACCCGTGCGGCGCAAATGCTTGGAATCAGTATTCGTACATTGAGAAACAAACTTAATGAATACAAGGAAGCAGGTGTTTTATGAGTAATATCTTCGATAAAACAACCAACGCGCTGGCGACCTCACTAAGCATGAGGCAGCTCCGTCACAATGTGACATCCTCGAATATCGCCAATGCCGAGACTCCGGGTTACCACGCCAAGAAAATGGATTTCGAAGGTGCTTTGCAAAGAGCCCTGGATCTGGACGGCGCAAATTCTTTGAGCACAAGCAATCCCGAACACTTCGCGGTGGGCGGAATCTCGGTCAATAAAACACGCCCGGATATTTACGATGATCCGGAAGGGGCTGTGAACAACGACGGAAACACCGTCGATGTGGAAAAAGAAATGTCGGCGTTGTCAGAGAACGCGATCATGTACAAAGCGGCTTTGCAACTGATCAACAAGAAAATGGCGGCACTGAAATATGCCGCGACCGAAGGGCGGTAATAGATGGCTGATTTTTTGACGGGGATGAGAATCAGCAGCAGTGGTATGGCGGCGCAAAGAATGCGCATGAATACCATTGCCAGCAATATCGCCAACATTAATACCACCCAGACCCCCGAGGGTGGTCCGTATCGCCGTAAGGACGTGGTTTTCGAGGCGATGCCCGATGCCAAGAACTTTGGCGAGATCATTACTTCGACGGATCCGGCAGGAAGCTTCCAGCGGGTCCAGGTTACAGATGTGGTTTCGGATCGCAAGGCGCCGTTGCTCAAGTATGAACCGGACCATCCTGATGCAAATGCAGACGGATACGTGGCTTATCCGAACATCAATTTGATGGAAGAAATGACCAATATGATACAGGCGTCGCGTTCCTACGAGGCCAACGTGACAGCGGTTCAGGCATCGAAGGATATGGCGCTTTCCGCGCTGGAAATAGGCAGGTAATTCCTTCCTAGACCCCGGCAAAAATTAGGGACTTTTTTACGCAAGTTTAATACAATTTTATCAGAGGAGAAGGTGAAGCCATGGAGGGTTTTACTGTATCAAATGCAAACAGGTTTCTCGATAATGGAATCGTCCGTGATTCCAAGTCACTAAGCATCGAGAACACCCCTTCAACGAGTTCGACATCCGGTACGGGCAAGAGCTTCGCCGACACCCTGAAAGACGCCGTAGGCAGCGTGAATGAAATGCAAAAGGCTTCAGATAAAGCCATGCAGAATCTCGCGACTGGCAAAACGGACAACGTGGCAGATGTGATGATCGCCGCGGAAAAAGCAGACATCGCCCTGAAGGTGATGGTGCAAGTGCGCAACAAGATTATTGATGCGTACCAAGAAGTTATGAAGATGCAGGTTTAGTTTTCTTAGGCTGGAGGGGTTTCCTTGAATAAGATTTTTGGTGGATTGGTTGTCCAGTTTCGCGAGTTCTTCAAAAACCTGGGTCCGACCAAAAGACTTTCAGTAATTGCGGTTACTGTAATTGCGGCGGTGGCACTTTTCACGATGCTGTTTATGGCTTCAGGGAAAGACTATGTGCCGTTGTTCACAAACATTCCGACTGAACAGGTTTCCACAATTGTTGGAAAGCTGAACGAAAAGAATGTGCCGTTCCAGCTGCGTGATGGCGGTAAGACAGTCGCCATCCCAAAAGAACTGCTGCACTCAACTCAGATGACATTGATGTCCGAGATCGGTTCCCCGAAAATGGGTTCTATCGGTCTTGAGATCTTTGACAAGCAGGATTTCGGTATGAATTCCTATGCTCAGAAGATCAACTATCAGCGTGCCCTTCAGGGTGAGCTGATGCGTGCGATCAACACGCTGACAGCAGTGAAACAATCCAAAGTTATTCTGGCATTGCCAAACAAAAAAACCTTCCTGGAAGAGGGTGGTCAGGCGTCAGCATCCGTCGTGGTGGAATTGCACCAGGGTAAAGAGCTGACTCCGGAACAAGTTCGCGGTGTTCGCTATTTGGTGGCGAACTCGGTTGAAGGCATGGATGCTGACAAGGTCACAGTCCTGGATGAGCGTGGTAAAGTGCTGACCCGCGTGGCGGACGGCACAACCGGCGGTTCCAATGAATTGCTGGATCTGAAAGCGAAAATCGAAGGTGACCTGGAAGACCGCATTGAAGACATCCTGACAAAGGTTGTTGGTCACGCCAAAGTTGTGGCGAAAGTCGATGCGACCCTGAATCACCGTGTGATTTCTTCTGTGGAAGAATCCGTGGATCCTGACAAAACAGCGATTCGTTCCCAGCAGTCCGAAGAGGAATCTTTGGACGGCTCCCGCACCAATCCAGCGGGTGTGCCGGGTTCCCGTTCCAATCTGCCGGGTGCAGAGGATCAGGGGACAGTGGGCTTCCGTCAGGATGTTAAAAAAGAAATCAAAACAACCAATTATGACGTGCCAAAAACCGTGCGCAATATCCGTGAATCCGCAGGGAATCTGGAGCGCGTGAGTGTGGCGGTGGTTGTTGACGGCATGATGACGACGACAACCAAAGCGGACGGCACAACCGAAACGACCTGGAAACCGCGCTCTGCTGAAGAGCTGCGCAAGTACGAGGACCTGGTTAAGAATGCGATCGGTTTCAACACCGCTCGTGGTGACAGCGTAAAAATTGAAAATATCCAGTTCCAGCCGGAAGACTTCTCTGAAGCAGAGAAAATCCTGACGACTTTGGAAAGAAAAAAGCTGATCCACGCGTTGTTCAAGTGGGCATTGCTGGGCTTCAGCTTGGCGCTGTTCTTCTTCATCGTGGTGCGCCCGTTCATGCAGTGGATCACCGACAGCTTCCAGGATTCTGTTGAGGAAATGCTTCCTCGCACAATTGAAGAGCTGGAAGAGCTGCAGTCTGTGGATAACACCCTTCCGGGCATGTCCACTGCGTTGCCGGTCCTTCAGGAATCCATTGATCCTGAGAAGGCCGAATCTGAATTGCTGAAAGATCGTATCCTGTCATCAATGAGTCGTGACGAGGAAAAAGCAGCCAACGCCTTTGGCATGTGGCTGGTTAGGAAGGATGGCTAATGAAACTTCATAAGTCAGATAATATTGAGTATGAAAATCTCAAGGGCTTCGACAAGGCCGCAATCCTGATCAATTACCTTGGCAAGGATGCGGTGAAGGTTTTGCTTCGCCGTATGGACGACTCTGATATCCGCAAGCTGATCAATCAAATGAGCAAGCTGCGCGTAGTGCCGGTTCACGTGACCAAACGTGTGCTGGAAGAATACTACGAAATGATCTCTGAAACTGAAGACTATATTTTCTCTGAAAATATCTCTGCCAAGGACACCATCGTGGACGCCCTTGGTGAAGAAAGAGCCCGGGGTATCCTGGGGGGCTTGAATATTTCCACTGGCGGATCCCGCTCTTTGGAATCCCTGGAAATGGTCGACGCAAAATCTTTGGCGACCTTCCTGGTGAATGAGCACCCGCAGACCGTAGCCGTGATCCTGGCGCATCTTGAGCCTGAGAAAAAGGGCGAGGTTCTGAAGCGTCTTCCGGAAGCCCTGCAGGCCGAAGTGGTTCTGCGTATGGCGAATCTGGAGCACGTGGATCCTGAATTGATTGCTGAAATCGACCGTGTATTGAAAAACCAGCTGTCCAATACAGCGACTGTCGAGCAGGCGGCATTGGGTGGTGTACACCCGGTGGCGGAAATGCTCAACGTTATGGACAAGAACACAGAAACCGCGATCATGTCACGCCTGGAGGAAAAAGATCCTCTGCTGGCGGAAGAGATCCGCAAACTGATGTTCGTCTTCGACGATATCGTGAAAATCGACGACCGTGGTATCCAGTCCCTTCTCAAGGAAGTGGCGAACGAAAAACTTCTGCTGGCACTCAAAACTTCCAGCGAAGAGATTCGTACGAAGGTCTTCAAGAATATCTCTGCCCGTGCGGCCGAGATGCTGCGTGAGGATCTGTCGAACATGGGTCCATCCCGTCTGTCCGACGTCGAGTCGGCTCAGCAGGAGATTGTGAACGTGGCACGCCGTCTGGAAGCCGAAGGAAAAATCCTGATCGCAAGAGGTGGTTCAGAAGATGCAATGGTCTAATCGCGCCTCCAAGTCCGTTTTGTCCAAGGAAGTGGCTGAAAAAACAGTGCTCGAGTTTGTTCCCATGCGTTTTGATCTGGGGACTCCCGAGCAGGCCATGAACTATCTGGCAGAAAAGAGCAAAGGCTCTGATTTCCGCATGAACGATGCCGTGCGTGTGCAGACGGGTATTGATCAGGTGGAAAAAGGCAACGACGAGGAAAAAGTCGAAGTGGCCGCTTTGGAAAAGCTGAAAGAAATCCAGGAAGGCGCCTATCAGGAAGCCTATCGCCTGGGTTTGGAAGAGGGCCGTAAAGAGGCCTTCGAACAGGTGTCTGCGGATATCGCCGAGCGTATGGCCGGTTTGGACACCCTGTTGCTGACCATCAAAGAACTTAAAAAAGAAATGTCCGGATTCAACGAAGCCCATCTGCTGAAACTGATGTTCCAGATGGCCTCCCGTCTGGCGAAAACCGAACTAAACAGCAACAACGACGCGATGGTGGGAATCCTGCGCGACGCGGTTGGTTTGGCTCAGGACGAGGAAGAAATCACCGTTCATGTGTCCCAGACTCAGTTCGACTTCCTGGAAGAACTGAAATCCGAGACCGGCCGTGAATTTGAATTCATCAAAAAAATCAAATTTGAACCCAACGCCGAAGTGGCTGACGGCGGCTGCATCGTTGAAACCAATTATGGTGAAGTCGATGCGCGCATTGAGCAGCGTGTGGAGCAGTTGTGGTCTGTTCTTTCTGAAAACATGCCCAAAGTTAAAGACAGGATTGCCGGTTAATGAGCGAACTTGAAATGAACCTGGATAAGTATTCTGACGTGATCCAGTCTGTCCACTTGACGAAGGACAGCGGTAAAGTCACGGAAGTGAACGGGATGCTTATCAAAGGATATCTGCCGGGCGCAAGCGTTGGCAGTATCGTGTCCATCAATCCCAGCGGGATGGAAAAATCCTTCCTGGCGGAAGTGGTGGGGTTCAAGGACAAGCATGTTCTGATGATGGCATTAAACGACATGAGAGGCGTGGCCCTGGGATCGAAAATCGTCCTGGCCCGTCAGATCGCCACCGTGCGCGCAGGTGAAGAGCTTTTGGGCCGCGTGGTGGATGGCCTGGGTCGTCCTTTGGATGCCTTGGGCGAAGTCGAAAATTTCCGTGAAGTTCCTTTGTACAGTGAAGTCCGTAACCCTCTGGATCGTCGTCCGATTCGTGAGCCTATTGACCTGGGGATTCGTGCTATCAATGGCGCATTAACCGCAGGACTGGGTCAGCGTGTCGCTATTATGGCGGGTTCCGGTGTGGGTAAATCCGTATTGCTGGGCATGATGGCCCGGAATACGAATGCCGACGTCAACGTGATCGCCATGATCGGTGAACGTGGTCGTGAGGTGCGCGAATTTATCGAGCACGATCTGGGCCCGGAAGGGATGAAAAGATCGGTTGTTGTCTGTGTGACCAGTGACCAAAGCCCGCTGCTGCGTATGCGTGGTGCTTATGTGGCGACGGCTCTGGCTGAATACTTCTCCTCTCAGGGGAAGAATGTCTTATTGATGATGGATTCGGTGACTCGTTTTGCGATGGCTCAAAGGGAAATCGGTCTGAGCACCGGTGAACCGCCATCCCAGAAGGGTTACACCCCGAGCGTCTTTGCCACCCTGCCTAAGCTCCTTGAGCGGGCCGGGTCCTTTGAGGGCGAAGGCAGTATCACCGGCTTCTATACGACGCTGGTGGAAGGGGATGACATGAATGATCCGATCGGGGATTCCGTGCGTTCCATCGTGGACGGGCACATCGTTCTAAGCCGTTCGTTGGCGCAGAAGGGTCATTTCCCGGCGATCGATATCATGCAAAGTGCCAGCCGGGTGATGCGGGCGGTGTCTTCGCCGGAGCACTCCAAACTGGCGCAAAAGCTGCGTGAAACCCTGGCGGTCTATAAAGACGCCGAGGATTTGATCAACATCGGAGCCTACAAGCCGGGATCCAATCCCAAGATCGACCGGGCCGTGAAGGTGATTGATCAGGTGAACGACTTCCTTAAACAGAGAGTCGAGGACCCGACCAACTTCACGCAGACTGTCCGTCAAATGCAACAGATTCTTATCAACGCCTAATAGAGGTGGATCATGAAATTCAAATTTCCACTTCAAAAGGTTCTTGAGCACCGCAAAATCAAAGAGAATCTGGCGCAAAAGGACTTTCAAGAGGCCGTGAACCTTTATCAAGAGGAACTGGAACGTCTGAATCAGATGGGCAGCCAGGTTCAGAATGCCCATGCACAGGTGGGGGCGCTCAGTAATCAGGGCGGGGCCCAAGGTCCAGCTCTTTCCCAGATCCACGAGTTTCTTCAAGGTCAGCAAATCCGCATCCAGAGACAAATGCAAAAAGTTCAGGAATTCGAGAAATTGGTCGAGGCCAAGAGAGAAATTTTGCGACAAGCCGCTCTGGAATATAAAATTATGGAGAAGATGCGTGAAAACAAGTTCGAAGAATATCGGGCTGAGCGTCTTTCCAATGACCAGAAGGAAATGGATGAACAGTCCATCCTGCGGTTTAAAGCTGTGAAGGAATCATAGGCAGATGAAAAGCGGATACGATCAGTTCTTCAAAAATGCACGTCAGGTTGCCGACCAGAACAACGGAGTGAAGTTTCAAAAAAGAAACGCGTCTCCGAAACTGCATCTGGATCTGGCTTCCGAGGACGTCGAACAGCAGATCCGCCGCCGCATGAAAATGTCTGCTCCCAAGAAAAAGAAAAAAGCCCCGGTACCGTGGAAAATGATTGGCGTTTCCTTCATGGGTTTCATGATTGCCATCTGGGGATTCCAGAATCACGAAGAGGTTGAAAACATCATCAAACGTGTCGAAGTTCAGATGACCGGCGAAGCGATTGCCCAGCCGTCAGCGGCTCCGGCAGAGCCAACTCCAGCTGAGCCGAAAGCCGAAGCCCCGGTGACGGCGGCACTGAGCGGAGCTGAAATTGATCACCTGCAAAAACTGAATGAAAGAAACAAAGAGCTTGATGCGCGTGAAGAAGAGCTGAACCGCATGGAGACCGAACTTGCCACCCAGAAGGTGGAACTTGAAAAACGCCTGAAAGAGCTGGAAGAGATGCGCAGCAAGATCTCCGGCATTCTGGAAGACCGGGTCAAGGCGGACGACGAGAAAGTCGATACTTTGGTACAGATGTACACCAATATGAAGCCACCTCAGGCGGCCAAAGTCTTTGAGACGATGGACGAGGATTTGGCAATTGAAATACTTGGTCGTATGAAAAAGAAGAATGCTGCTGATATTATGAATTTGTTGAAGCCTGAAAAAGCTCAGATTTTGTCTGAAATGTTTGCGGGCTACAAGCGTCGTGCTCCAGCGAGCGCGAAATAAGACAGTAACGACAGTTTTTTCCAGGGAAGGAGGAAGGTTTGTTACAAAGTATCGTACCCCCCATGGTGGGTGCGACCGAGATGAAGTCACCACCTGACAGAGGGGTGGAGAAAGACTTCAAGGGAACCGGATCCGGCTCATCCTTCGGCAAAGCTCTCGAGGAGAAAATAACCTCGAAAGACCCGAAAGAAACGAAAGAGCCACCGCAACGGGACATGAAGGCGAAGAATGAAAAGCCTGAAAAGACCGAAGCGAGAAAGGGGAAGGAACCCGAGGTCAGCCAAAACGATGGGAAAACAGAACGAAAGGGAACGGTTCGACAGCAAAAAATAAAAGAATTCATGGACTCCTTCGAGAGTGAATTCGAAATATCCCCCACGCGACTCGTGGAGGCGATGTCCCAGCTGGACGACACCCAACTAGTACAATCCCCGGAAGAGACGGCACAAGCCGTGATCTCTCAATTGGGACTCAGTGATGAGGACGCAGACAAAGCGCAGGCGATGTATGCGGGCTTGTTGCTGCAGTTACAGCAGACTCCTGCGCCGGCGAAGGCTCCGGAATTTGCTGTGGGTGCTGGCGTGGTGACTCAGGCCGGTGTGCAGCTGCGCGCTGAACAGGCGCAGGCAAAGCAGAACATGCTGGGTAATACCGTCGACCGTTTAAATCAAAAATTCTGGACAGACGCGCAGGCAAAACCATTGCCTTCAGCAGCGCTGGGACAGCTTGATGCCGCAGCCATGCAGAACATGGATTTGGATGAGGCGTCTTTTGCGGATATTCCGAAACAGGAAATCCCGATGGACATGCCACTTCCGGAAATGCCTCAGCAGCCGGCGGCAAAGCTTCCTGAACTTCCACCGCATCTGCAGGGTCAGATGAAGGACACCATGTCGCCGGCGTTGCTGGCGGCCTTGGCGGCAAAGAAAGCGACTGAAGCACAGGCCGCTCAGGGAACTGGCGTCGTGGCGGAAGCTCAAGCCTCTGAACAGGGCGCGGATCTGATGGCGGAATTCACTCAGGCGGTAAAAACGCCAGAGGCTCCGAAGATCCCGACAGCTCAGGCTTTGAATCCGCTGGAAGTGCAGTCCAAGCTTTCCCAGGAATTCATGCGCAATGAATCCCAGGGTGGCAACCTGATGCAACAGCAATCCCAGGATTCCATGGCAGGCCAATTCACCAAAGGTGTGGAGACAAAGGAGCTGGGTGAAAAATTCAGTCTCGAGGGTCTTCAGGGTGTTCATGGCGCTCCAATCAAGGGCGAGTCCCTGAAAATGGATGCGGCTTTGCCACTGGCAGGGACGGCTCCACAGGCACCGGTTGATGCCAGGGAAAATGAAGCAGCCGTGAAGCAGCTGATGAATCAGGCTCAATACCTGATCAAACGCGGCGGCGGCGAAATGAAGGTTCAGATGACCCCGGAGGGTATGGGAACCATTCACCTGAAAGTCATGCTTCAGGACGGTAAAGTGAACATGCAGATGTCAGCAGATACTCAGGAGGCCAAAAAAGCCATCGAGTCCAGTCTAGCTGAACTGAAAACCAGTCTTGCTGCTCACAAATTGTCCATGGAGAATGTAAAGGTGGATGTGGTTAACTCGACATCCGCGGATACGGCTATGCAAAACCAGACCAACATGAACGGCAATCAGCAAAGAGACCAGACGCGCCAGTTCTGGAACCAGTTCAACGAGAACTTCGGTTCCCAGGGCCGCAAGGAATCTTTCGCAGACATGCCTTCACTGAAAGGTTATGGCGGTCGCCGTGATCCACTTCAGCCGATCGAGACACAAAGCGTGTCCCGCAAAGTTGAAGGCCGTGGCAGTGGACTGAACCTGGTAGCATAAAGGAGTTATGCATGACGATGGTTAACGCGAAATTGGGAGTGAATGCATTCGGAGCGACTCAGACAAAACCTGAGACGGCCGGAGCGTCCAACATGAGCGTGGCAGACAGAGAAAAGCTGGGCGGTGAAAACGTCGGCGAAGTTCTGAATAAAATTGTCGATGCCAACTGGACAGATCCCTCCAAGAAAACCCGTGCTGTCGGCAACCCAAGCTTGGACAAGGATGCCTTCTTCAAGCTGATGCTGACACAGATGAAAAATCAGGATCCGACGAATCCACTGAAGAGCCATGAGATGGCGGCACAGTTGGCAAGCTTCTCCTCTCTGGAGCAGATGCAGAACATGAACAAGTCACTTGATGAAATGAAGAACGGTCAGAAGCCTTCGGAAAACTTCCAGGCACTGAATCTGATCGGTAAAGCAGTCGCAGGTGATTCTTCCAAAGTGGTGCGCGGCACGAATGACAGAGAGCATGATTTCAAATTCACTCTGCCAATGGCTGCAAGCGAAGTGTCGGTGAAAGTTCGTGATGCCGAAGGGAATGTCGTGCGCACGTACAATCTGAAATCACTGAAAGCGGGCGAAAACAAACTGACCTGGAATGGTGAAGACGAAAAAGCAATGAAAGCTTTGCCTGGTGAATATCAATTCATCGCAGAAGCAAAAACTGCTGACGGCAAGAAGATGGGAATCAAAACAGACTTCGACGGAATGATCACTGGTGTGAGCTATTCCAATGAAGGCCCTGTGCTTCACGTGGGAAATCAGGCGATTCGTTTCTCTGACGTGAAGAAGATTACAGACCCACGTCTTATGACCACCGACCAGAAAGTAAATGATGTAACAAACCTAGACTTGAAGAAAGATGATGCTAAAGGACAAACTATGAAAGAGGGGAATGCAGAGTTACAAAACTCTTCCATGAATCCTGCTCCTGTAGCAAAATCTAACATCATGAACAATGTGGGCTTGTCCCGCGACATGATGGAAAAGATCGCTAAGGAGACAGCGAAGTAATGGTCGATTTAAAAAAGATACAGACTCTAGATCAACTCATCCCGCAGCAGCCGGCCAAGGTTAAACAACCTCAGCTGGATGGTACGGGACCTTCCTTCAAGGACACGCTGGATCAGCTCGGAGGCTTGAAGCCTCAGAACCTGGGACAGATGAATCCTGCAGGCCCGGTGAAGGGCGCGGAAGGGGTTAAGTTTTCGAATCATGCGATTGAGCGTATGAGAACCCGGGGAATCAATTATTCTCCAGAGGACATCTCAAAACTTTCAGACGCGGTTTCGAGAGCGGCGGCAAAAGGTTCCAAGGATTCATTGATTTTGATGAATGACTCGGCACTGATTGTCAGCGTGAAGAACAACACGGTTGTCACGGTGATGGACAAGAATGCGCTCAAAGAGAACGTGTTCACCAACATCGATTCAACAGTGGTGTTATAAGCGCGGAATCCTCCTTCGCTCATGAATGAGCTACGGCGGATAAATTGTGAAGCTGTCCTGAAGTGACAGATAGCAATGGATTGCACAATTTAATATTAGGGCTGGTCCTCGTAGAGGAGGCCCTCCAAAACGGCGGAATTCGACTAATTCTGCCAACGACATGGAGGTCACATGGGTATTCTTTCTTCATTGTACACTGGTGTATCCGGTATGACAGCACAGGGCGAGGCTCTGGGTGTTATCGGGGACAATATCGCCAATGCGAACACTATCGGTTTCAAGGCAAGCCGTGCAGAGTTCCAGGACATCATCTCCAAAAATCTAAAAGGTATTGTTGGTGGTAACCAAATTGGTCGCGGTGTGAAGATCGGTGCCGTAAATCCAATCCTTTCCCAGGGTAACATCGACGCCACTGAAAAAGTGACGGACCTTGCTATCTCCGGTGACGGTTACTTCAAAGTTAAAGGTTCTGACGGTGAATCCTTCACTCGTGACGGTTCCTTCCACTTTGACCGTGAAGGTTACCTGGTAACCAACGACAATCAAAAAGTTCAGGGCTTCTCTACAGACGAGAAGGGCAATATCGTTAACAAAATGACGGATATCAAATTCCCGCGCGCTCTGATCCCTGCGAAAGCAACCAAAGAATTGAAACTGGATCTGAACCTTGACTCCCGTATGGAGCCAACGAAGAAATTCGATGTTGCTGATCCATACTCCACTTCTCACTACTCTACAGGCGTTGAGATGTATGACTCTCAGGGTAACAAACACCTTGTCAGCTTCTTCTTCAACAAAGTTAACGACCGTGAATGGGAATTCAAAGGTTTGGTTGACGGTAAAGAGATTTCTGGTGGCGAAGAAGGCAAAATGTCTGAAGTTGCTGCTGGTAAACTGATGTTTACTGTTGACGGTAAACTTGATTCCCAGGAAACAACTTCCACGAACTTCAACTTCAAAGGCGGTGCTTTGCAGGACCAGCAAGTGAAGCTGAACTTCGGTGATGCGATCAAGGACGGCGGTAAAGGTTTGGACGGTACTAAACAGTACGGTAAAAACTCGGACCTGATCTCCTGGCACCAGGATGGCGCGGCTGCGGGTACAATCACTGGCTTGTCCTTCAATGACGAAGGTACATTGACAGCGGTTTATTCCAACGGTCAGGCCAATGACCTTGCCCAGATCGCTTTGGCTAAGTTCGAAAACCCGGAAGCTCTGTTCAAAGTTGGTAACAACCGTTTGAAAGAATCCAGAGACTCCGGTACTGCTTCCGTAGGTGCTCCAGGCGCTGCGGGCCGCGGTAAATTGTTCGCGAAATCCTTGGAAAGATCCACAGTGGATCTGGCTACAGAGTTCGTAAACATGATCCAGAATCAGCGTGGTTTCCAGGCCAATGCCAAAACCATCACGACGACGGATGAACTTCTGAACGAAGTTATTCAGTTGAAACGTTAATTCCCGCTAGTCTAAATCTACCATGACCATGTCGACAGGCTCCCTGACCAGGAGCCTGTTTTTTTTCGTTTGGCAACCCCGTTTCAGAGGGGAAATGGTTTCATCTTTGCAATCCCAGGACTAAACCCGATTAAATCTATGTAATATAGGCTATTAAGGGCACCAATGTGAAATTTGCTACTTTTGTTTAGAAACAAATCTGCTATAAATTGCATATAGATTTTACGAACCAGTAACAAAGGTGACTCTCGATGAGATGCTTAGTAGTCGAAGACGATAACGAGATCGCAACAATAGTGAAACAAGGCCTGGGCGAACTTGAAGGTGAGGTCGATGTTGAATCCAACGGACGCCGCGCCTTTGAAAAAGCACAAACCAATCATTACGATATTATTGTTTTGGATTTGATGCTGCCTGAAATGGATGGTTACACTTTCGCAAAGTCTTTGCGCGAAAAAGAAATCAACACACCGATTCTGATCCTCAGCGCTTTGCGTGAATTGGATGACCGCCTGAAGGGTCTAAGCATGGGTGGCGATGACTACCTGACCAAACCTTTCGCAATGGCCGAACTTCAGATCCGTGTGAAGAACCTTTTGAAGCGTTCTCAAAAAGCATCCGAAGTGACTCAACTGATTTTCCAGGACCTGAAACTGAACCGTCTGAACCGTGATGTGGTTCGTGCCGGCAGAAAACTCGACCTTCAGGAAAGAGAATTTGTTCTTCTTGACCTGTTCATGAGTAATCCAAATAAAATCATTGGTAAGCAGACAATCCTTAAGGAAGTCTGGAACTATGATTTTGACCCTCAAACGAACGTGGTGGACGTACTTGTATGCCGACTCAGAAACAAACTGGAAAAAGATTTCCCTACACGCCTTATCTACACGGTTAGAGGCGTAGGATATGTTCTCAAGTCGTCTTAAACCGACCCTCTTCCGAATCAGCACCAAGCTGACGCTTGCGTATTCTCTGGTGCTGATTCTAAGTTCCACAGTCATCTTTAGCTTCCTTTATTTTCAGATCAGTCACGGCCTGCAAGAGCAGGAGCGTGGCGTGCTGTCTTCCAAGCTGGAAGAATACCGCAACCGCATCGAAGTGCGGGGTCTGGGGGAATTTAATGACTACTTCCTGTACATTCCCAACTATGACCGCGACGCTGCGTTGCTGGTCAGTGTTTTCAGCCCCAAAGGGGAAGTGACCTTCCATCACGAGCCCTTCCCCAGCTTCAAATTGAACATGGAAATGCTTAAAGAAGAAATGAACCGCCATCGCGGTCAGATCTTTGAATTTGCCATGCGTGAAATGCACGGGGGCGACACGATTATCATTCTGGGCACAACCCTGAAAGATGGCAGCCGTCTGGTGGTGGGGAAAAGCACCGAAAGCCTGAGTCTGCAGTTGCGCAACCTGCAAAAGATCTTCTGGTGGTTGCTTCTTCCGGTGGCCTTGATTGGTTTCCTGGGGGGCTTGTTCCTGTCCAACCGAACGCTCAGCCCGGTGCGTGAGCTGATCACTTCGATGAAAAAGATTGAAGGCGGTTCCCTGTCCACACGTGTTCCGATCGGGGGCAGTGATGACGAGCTGGAAGAATTGAAGGTTCTGTTCAATAAGATGCTCGATAAGATCGAAAATCTGGTGAATGGCCTGAAAGAGGCCTTTGATCACCTGGCTCACGATATTCGCACTCCGGTGACCCGTTTGCGCGGGCGAGCGGAACTGGCGCTGACCAGTGAAGGGGATGTTGAATCCTATCGCGAGGCTTTGCAGAGCTGTTTTGAAAACTCGGACAAGATCCTGAACTTTCTGCAGGTGCTGACGGATATCACCGAGGCTGAAAACCGCAGTAAGAAGCTGAAGATCGAAAAGAAATTCATCAGTGATCTGGTAAAAGAGATCATGAGCCTGTACGAAATGGCCTTCGAAGAAAAAGACATCAAAGTTATTCAGAAGCTCGACAGTCATGACTGGGCCATGGTCGATGCGAAACTGATCAGTCGTGTTGTCGCGAACCTTCTGGATAATGCGCACAAGTACACACCTCCGGGTGGTGAAGTGACGATTGAAACCATCAATCAAACTGAAAACGTCATTATACGGGTGACGGATTCCGGGCCGGGTATTTCGGCGGATGAACACGGCATGATCTGGCAGAAGCTTTATCGCAGCGACAAGAGCCGCTCTGAATACGGCATGGGCTTGGGATTGACGTTTGTAAAAGCGGTCGTCGAAGCGCATGACGGAAAAGTTTCTGTGCGCAGTCCGGTGAAAGACGGACGTGGTACGGAGTTCGAAGTTCTTCTGCAGAAGATGTCGTGACCTAGGTCGCGGTGTCCAGTGTTCCGCTAAATCTTGTGGCGGGGGTGTAATGCCTCGGCCATAATGATTTCATCACATGAAAAAAATCATCGTAGCATGTCTTCTTGGAATTTCGGTCTTGTCTTTCATTGTGGCAAAGCAGTTTCTGTTCAAGGCCGAAGTAAATAATGAAAATCTTGGCCCGACACTGGCAGAAGTTCGCAATGTAAAAAACGAACTGCGCTATAAACACTCCACTGGTTTTTTCTGGGCCGATGCCGCTCAATCACAAAAACTTTATAACGGATCGGAAGTTTTCACCGGTCCATCTTCTGAAGCCCTGCTTGAAATGCGCAACAAGGACGTCATTCACGTTCCTGCAGAAACACTTCTGCGCATCACCGAAAATCCACAAGCCGGGACGCTGGCGTTGAATCTGGAACGCGGCAGCCTGCAAGTGGAAGGTAAAGGGCAGGGAAAACCTTTAAGCGTGCGTGTCGGGAATTCCGATCTGGTGTTGAAAGCCGATGGTCCCTTTGGATTATTTGCCAAAAAGGATGCCTCTGGCCAGCTGACACTTTCCATGGCGTCAGGCTCTGTGACATTGGAAAATGGAGACCAGAAGAAAACTTTGGGCGCTGGCGAGGCTTTGAGTATTTCTGATCCCACGGCCCCTAAGGACGACAAAGATAAAAAAGACGAACAGGGTGCTGGGGGTGGCGCCGCTGGTGGAACTTCCGAAGTTTCAGCCGGGGGTGGCGGTGACATCAAGATAACGCCTGAGTCTGAAGTGAAAAAGGTCCCGACAGCGTTGACCATGACCACAGTGGAAAAAGAAAAACTGATTCTGGTCGAACCGGCTCCGAAAAAGATTCTGTATGGCCAGGGACTGGAGTTCTTCCGTTGGAAGGGCGCGGAAGGTAAAAAGCTGACTTTGCAGACCAGCCGCACGGCAGACTTCCTGACGGAAACCCGTTCTGAAGATGTCTCTGAAATGAAAGAGGCGGTGATTCCCAAAGATCTGGGTACGGGTGAATATTATTGGCGTCTGGTTGAAAACACGGATGGAGTTCCGCATTTTTCTGAAACGCGCACCTTCCGCATCGAACGACTGGGAAGTGCCAAGATCGGTCAGCCGGCCCTAGCGTTTAAAGAACGCGGTAAATGGACATTGAATGTTCCGGTCAAGGATTCAAAGCCCGGTGAAAAATTCCACATGCAGGTTGGAAAGAATAAGGGCTTTGAAGAAATCTTTGATGAATACGAAGGCCCCGAACCTTTAAAAAGCTTCCTGGATATGTCCGGTGAATACAACATCCGTGCGCGCAAAGCGTATGGCAACAACTTGTATTCAGACTGGTCAGATCCGGCAAAAGTGATTGTGCGCCCGCCACTGTCAGCACCGTTGCTTTCAAAGTCTGATGAAAAAATCGGTGCCACGAACATGTCAGAAATGACTTTGACCTGGAATCCGGTTCCCTATGCCGTTGATTATCTGGTTCAGATCGGCGAGGGGCCGAAGTTCAGTAAAATTCTGAAGAACGTGGTCGTTGAAAAGCCCCCCTATGAGCTGAAGCACAACGAAACCGTTCCAGGTTACATGCGTCTGGTGGCTCGTTCTGTCGAAGGTGAATATTCCCCGCCATCTGAGGTTTATCAGGTTAAAGGCGTTATCAAGGGCCCGTCGATCGAGAAAAAAGAAGTTTTGCCTCCGGTCTTTGAACAAGCGGGATCAACACCTCAGTTCCACCTTGTGTGGACTCATCGCGAAGCGGCCAAAAGATACCGTGTTGAACTAAGCCGGGATCCGAAAATGGCTGGATCCCAGATGCTCGATACCGAGAATGTAGAGTTTTTCCATTCAGTCACTGAAGAGGGCTGGTACTATTTCCGTGTATGGCCGGTAGTGGATGAAAGTAAACTGTTCGGTCTGCCGACGCCCATTCTGGCGGTTTCTTATGGCAAACCGGGTCCTTTGATCGCACCAAAAACCATGACTCCGAAGAAAAACGAAGTATTCCTGATTCCTCGTGGTGTTCCGGTGTCGATCAAGTTCACGTGGTCTGAATCACCGGAAAATGAATGGTACGTCCTGCAGCTGTCCCAGGATCAGAACTTTGCAAAGAATACTGAAATTAAAGTCGAAGCACAGGAATACATTCTGAAAAAGCCGATGAAAAACGGCCAGTGGTATTATCGTATTCGTGGCAGAAACAAGTACCAGGCGTCGGCTTGGAGTGATACTGGGGTGTTCTATTTTGGCGTCTCTCAATAAAGCTCTTGGAATTTTTGTTGCTGCATTGATGTTGGGCGCTCCTGCGTGGGCGCAGCAGACCTTGAATAAGGCGCGCGTTGAAGTCGTGCCATTTTCTTCTTTGCAAAAGAATATCCATCCCTTTCAGACGGATTGCCGCAATATTCTGCGCGAACCTCAGGTTGAATGGGAACAGTTCGAGATCGTGAAATTTCCCGAACAAAGCACGCTGCAGTTGAAGATTTCCGGTGAACTGAAAGAAAATCTGGACATCCGTTTCTGGAGCCGTCGCATCTTATTGTATGATAAGGACAAAAAAGCCCTGAAGCCGGTGATCCTGCCTTTGGTGAATCTGCCTCTCAAAGCCGACACCGGGAAGTTTCTGATCTCGTTGAATATTCCTGAAAATGCCAATTTTATTTCGGTGCCCCTGGAATTGTTTGGTGATGAAAGCTTCCGTTACCTGTTCCACGTGCGTGGGGTGAATCAGGAAATGAAAGTGCAGGCCATGCCGGTACTGGACAAAGTCGGAAAAGATTTTTGTTCCCGTGACGTGATGTGGGTGGGGGCCGGATTGATGGGAGCTGCTCAAAAGCAGGACACCAGCCCGATCGTGACTACTTTGGATCTGCAGTCCTTCACATTCGACACACTTTCATTTGCACGTCGCTGGAACTGGAAAGTGGATCGCACGATTCGTACCAGTGCTTACACCAGCACGTTCCAGTTTAATAATTTTCTGGATGTGTCCGGCAGTCAGCGCCTGTTTGATATCAAGGGCGAAGTCGCTTTCACGAAACGTCATTGGACCTATCGCAATGCTCTTTTCAAAGTTCAATATGGTTATCTGGCGGGTGGTGACTTTGAAAGGCGCCCTTATGCCTATGTTGCCAGTGCAAGTTCTGGCGGAATCAGTACCGGACAGCATATCAGTGCGACAGTCGGTGGATTTGCCGAACTGTTTTCCCACGACAAAAAATGGTACACGGATGTTTCTTTAAGGCTGCATCCGTTCTATTTTGGTTTGGATCACACTTACAGTGGTATTGGGATTTCGGGTGAACTCGGGTTTGCCCATCCACTCAGTTACGAGCGCAGTATTGGTGTTTATACTTACGGTACCATGTTTCAGGGGAAGCATGCGGGTTCCGATTCCAAAGACACTTCAGATGTCTTTATTTTCGAAACCCATCTTGAATTCAGATACGGCTGGCTATTTTAAAACATAGTTCGGCGTGCTGTGCATGAACGTGTCGTGAGCTTCGCCATAGTGACTGACGCCCCAGCATTTTAAATCACCCAACGTTGTTATGCCGCAGACATGAAGTGGAATGCTGTCCAACAGAACCAATCCCATGCTGACAGATTTGGCTAAACCAAATCCAAAGGCAAATGACGCCGTGGGAGCAGAGACGATCTGATAAGTGGAATTCACAGCACCGCTGTTATCCAAACCCCAGCATTTTACCGTTTCGGTCGCCATCGTCGCACATCCGCCGAATGCTCCAAGAGAAATATCTGTCGCCCCGGTCAGTTGTGATGCCACCATCGGCGTGGTATTGACAGCACCGGTGGCCTGGGTGGTCAATGGAATGGCTGCGTGGACGGTTCGAGTTCCCCAGCATTTGACTGTCCCATCATGCAGGTAGCAGGCACCATAGTTGCCGATGGATATTTTGACTTCTTTTGTTGTGGTGATGGTTTCAATCAGCTGCGGCACGTGAGTGGCTCCACCTATCGGCGTGCTAGCGCCCACAATTCCGTTTGCATTGTAACCCCAGCAATAGATTTCTTTGGTGGTGGCCGTGGCCTTGATGGCGCAGGTGCTACTGATGCCGGCGTGAACGCTTACCACTCCTGAAGTCAGATTTGGGACGGCGGTAGGGTAAGGTCTTGCTTCCGAAATGGTGGCATGCCCTGATTCACCGGCACCATTATTACCCCAACATAGAACCCCACCAGAAGAATTGACGGCGCAAGTGTGGTTGTATCCGGCGGAAACATCTTTGATACTGCCAGGCAGTCCGGCAACGCCGGCCGGATATGTTTGCGGGATCTGGTAAGGAGTCAGCACGCGTTCGCCACTTGCAGAATTGTTTCCAATCTGACCGGTTTCATTAAGACCCCAACAGAAGACCGCTCCTGCTTCGGTGAGTGCGCAGTAGTGCTGGAAACGACCGGTGATTTTTTGAACGTTCGTGATCGGCAGCGTGAAATGGGGGCGTGTCAGTGCGTTGCGATTGTTGGTGCCTAATTGTCCTTCATCGTTTTGCCCCCAGCAGGTGACAGTTTTATTCGAGCGCAAAGCGCAAGTGGAGGCCGCACCGGTCACGACCTGCGTGTAGGTGGCAGAAGACTGTCCAGGACTGAAGGCAGCCGCGCGGAAACCATCCCCCCACAAACCATTGCCCACTTCTCCATAGCGATTGAAGCCCCAGCATTTCACTCGGGTTGACGCTGTCACCGCGCAGCTGGCCAGTTCGCCCAACTGGAAGTCGGTGATCGTTTCACCAAAGCTGTCCATCCGCTGAGGGACAAAGCTTTCGGTCAGTTCATACTGATTTGTGGCCGAGGGCAGTCCCATACCCCAGCAGTAAAGATTGTTGTCAACACCTAGGGCGCAGGTGCTGTCTGTACCCACTTTGACTTTTTTTGCTTTCACCGGCATAGCCACCATATTGGCGGCGGCCCACGGCACTGATCCGGAAGCAGCACCACGACGGGATCGATAGTTGCTGCCCCAGCACCAGACATCCCCGGTTGCCGTCAGACCACAGGCATGACGAACATCTGCATAAGCGCTGCCGTTGACGGTAAGAGTGGCAATGTCGTTTGGTAGACCTGTGATTGAAATTGGAACGGGCGTTGCCACAGCTCCGGTGCCCATCTTGCCCCAGCACTTGACGGTGCGGGTGCCCGCGTCTTCATCGATGGCACAGGCCATGCGATATCCCGCAGCCACGTCGATGGCTTTGGTGATGTATCCATATAGAGTTGGTGTGCTATAAACGCTCGTGGTGGTCGCCTGACCAACAGTAGCGTCGGCATTGTTGCCCCAGCAGCGCACTTGATCGGTGGAGGTGATGATGCAGGTGAAGCCCATGCCGACCGTAACCTTTTTCACGCCGGTGTACCCCGCAAGCTTTTGCGGGGTTGCGGTCCCTGTTGTCAGACCATTACCCAGTTGACGGGTGGCGTTTTCACCAAAGCAGTAAACTTCACCAGCTGTGTCAATGTAGCAATTGTGCTCAGCATACCCTATGCCAATGTCACGGATGTCGGTGGCTCCGGTGACTTCAGCAGCAAAATTGTTGCCGGTGTTTTTTCCGTTTCGATACATGAAAGCGCCCCAGCAATCCAGCTTTCCATCCAGGCGCAAGGCGCACATATGCCCTTTGGCGGCACCCGCCATCGCCTTGTATCCCGTGGCCTGAGGTCGGGCGCTGTAGTCGGGCATCGTGTTAATGATGTTCACGCCAAGTGTTGGAAGACTTGAAGCCGCATTTGTTGAGCCTGTGACCGCCAGGGAGAAGCTTTTTGTGGGGCTTGGGGTGGTCTTGGACATGATGGAATAATAGAGGCTCTTCGTGACAGCACCTGCAGGAATTTCCAGTTCGGTGGAAATGATATCCGGGAAATAGTAATCTATGCCGGCAAGGGCGGTTCCCGGGATGGATTTAAGCATCACGGTTGTTGGCACCGCGACTGTCCGTGACAAATTGACCCGGATATTTCCCATTGTCTGTTCCTGATTGAAATCACCCGGAGAAGTCAGGGTGACTATCGGGCCTGCGATGAACGACGGCGAGGTCTTTTCGGCACTGACGTTGCCCACTTTGTCGGTCGCACGAATGATGTAGTAATAGCTGTCAGCTTCCGTGTCCGGCAAAGTCAGGCCGTCAAAGTAAAGCGCGTCTTTGGATTTTTCAGTCCAGTCTTTGATGACGGCGTTGCCAGCAGTTTTTACCAGCTTGATTTCATACTTCGCGATGCCGGACAGATTGTCGGTTGTGACCGGAGCATTCAGGCGCGGCGACACATCCAGTAAAGAACGGTTCGACACCAAAGTTTGGGTGTCGGAAACATTCGGGCCGGTTTTATCCAGAATGATTTTGGCCTTCGTGCAATCGCTGTAGAAGCCATCTTTGTTGCGCACCTTTACGGAGATATAGTGCTCACCTTCCACATTGGGAAGCATGGCTGTTTTTTCAGACGTGTACGGTTCCCACATCTCTGAACACAGACCGCCGACGGCAAAACTCAGCTCAGAAATTTCAGAAGTGGAAATGATTTTGACCGGAATGCTGGTTTGTCCCGTGTAAGGAACGTCGTCGTTAACCTTCAAAGTGATAGTGGGAGTGTTCTCACTTGAGAAAATAAGGGAGAGGTCATTCTTGGTGGTGCAAGAACTTAGAAGCAATAAACTAAGCACGAGGTATAAGAACGTTCTAGTCATGCTGTTCTGATCGGATATTTGGAAGCAATTATAAAGACTTAGACAGGTTCAATCTCAGTTTGAGACAACATGAATGTTCCAGAGAAAGTGTCCGCGGAATACTTTGCAATGCCATGGTCTTGAAATCGAAGGCGACGTAAAGGTCCCCATAGTAAACAGCTAGACTCCCAGATAGCTTTTGCGGACTTCGTCGTTGTTCAGAAGGCTTTGGGCAGAGTCCTGCATCACAATGCGACCGCACTCTAGCACGTAAGCGCGATGGGAAATTTTCAGCGCCATACGCGCATTTTGTTCAACCAAAAGGACGGTCATGCCTTCTTCCTGATTCAGCTTTTTTACGATTTCAAAAATCTGCGCCACAATCAGCGGAGCCAGCCCCAGGGAAGGTTCATCCAGCAGCAACAAGCGTGGCTTTGCCATCAGTGCGCGGCTGATAGCCAGCATCTGCTGCTCGCCTCCGGAAAGGGTTCCGGCCATCTGGGAAATACGCTCTTTCATTCTTGGGAACAGAGTTAAGCACATTTCCAGATCTTGTTTGATTTTGGTTTTGTCCGATCGGGAGTAGGCCCCCATCTCCAGATTTTCAAGCACACTCATTTGCGGGAAGACACCACGGCCTTCCGGAGACTGGGCAATGCCCAGACCCACGCGCTTGAAGGTGGAAACTTTATTCAAGTCCTCACCGCGGAAACGGATGTTGCCCTGACTGGGAACAATGCCGGAAATCGCACGCAAGGTGGTGGTTTTGCCTGCACCGTTGGCGCCGATCAGGGACACCACTTCGCCTTCATTGACAGTAAAGTTGATGCCTTTTAAAGCGTGAATAGAGCCGTAATAAACATCCAGATTTTCAACGGTCAATAATGGATTCATTCGGCCTCCTCAACGCCCAGATAGGCTTCGATCACACGTTGGGAGCTTTGCACTTTTTGCGGGGCCCCTTCTTCGATCTTCACGCCGTGATCCAGAACGATGATGTTTTCACAGATTCCCATCACCAGCTTCATGTCGTGTTCAATTAACAGTACGGTCAGTTTGAAATCTTCGCGGATCTTCGCAATGGTTTCCATCAGATGGTGGGTTTCTGAATGGTTCATGCCGGCTGCCGGTTCATCCAAAAGAATGATCTTTGGATCAGTCGCCAGCGCGCGCACGATTTCAAGTTTGCGCTGTTCACCGTATGGAAGGGATGTGGCCGGTTTATGGGCTTTGTCCTGCAGTTTGAAGATCTTTAAAAGATCAATCGCCTTTTCCTGCAGACGTTGTTCATCCACCCGGAAAGAATCGGTCTGAAACAAAGTATCGAACAAACCATAACGAACATGCTGGTGACCGGCGATCAGAACATTGTCCAGAACAGTCAGGTTTTTAAACAGACGAATGTTCTGGAAGGTGCGCGTGACCCCGCGGTGGGAAATTTCATAAGGAGCCAGGCCCTTCAGGCTTTGGCCTTCCAGGGTGACTTCGCCGGACGTGGGCTGATAAACCCCGGTCAGCATATTAAACACCGTGGTCTTGCCGGCACCGTTCGGACCGATCAAACCAGCCAGCTGGCCTTTTTTGATTTGGAACTCCAGCGAGTCAACGGCCTTCAGACCGCCAAACTGCATGGTGATCTTGCGGGCCTCAAGCAGAACGTCGGACATATTTTCTCCAAACATCGCTGATTTCCAAATCCCCGAACAAACCTTTTGGTCGAAGAATCATCATAAGAATCAAAGCCAGGGAATAAATCACCATGCGCAGATCGACACCAGTCAGTTCCTGCAGCGGACGCAAAGCTTCAGGCAATACGGTGATAATGACCGCGGCCACGATGGATCCGGTCATGGACCCCATGCCGCCCAGAACAACCATGATCACGGCATTCACACTTTGCAGGAAGGTGAAAGACGATGGATTGATGAAATTGGTAAAATGCGCAAACAATGCCCCCGCCACACCGGCAAAGAAGCTTGAAAGCACAAAGGCTTTTACTTTCATGCGTGTGGTGTTTATGCCCATGGCTTCCGCGGCGATTTCGTCTTCACGCACGCTCAAGAACCCGCGCCCGTGACTGGAATGCATGACCCGCCAGATGGTGAAGAAACAAATCACCAGCCACACCGAAGCAAACATAAAGGCAAACGGGAAAGTTCCAAAGCTTGGAATGCCGGAAAGACCGCGCGGTCCACCCACGAAATCCATGTTCAAAAGGGCCACGCGAATGATTTCACCAAAACCCAAAGTGACAATGGCAAGGTAATCACCTTTCAGGCGCAAAGATGGCAGACCCACCAGAAATCCCGCCACCGCCGCGGCAAGGCCGGCACCGATCACAAAGATAAAGGACTGCACCAATTGCATGGATTCAGGCAGGAAGCCCCACTTGGTGGAGGCGTAGGCCGAAAAATATGCACCGATCGCCATAAAGCCCGCGTGTCCCAAAGAAAACTGGCCGGTGTAACCGTTGACCAGGTTCAAGCTCATGGACAGCAGACAGTTCACCGTGGCAAAAAGCAGGATCAGTTTGATGTAGGCATTAACGCCGAAATCCAATCCGAACCCCAGAATAGCCAGGCAGATAAGTGCCAGTGCCGGGTTTTTTAAGGCTTTCATCAGACCTTCTCCACAGAGTATTTACCCAGCAGACCCGCCGGCTTAAAGATCAAAATCACAATCAGAATTCCGAAGGCCAAAGCATCGCGATAGGTGCTTGAAAGATAAGCCACGACCATTTCTTCCGAAAGGCCCATGATCATCGCACCCAGAACCGCACCGCCGACGTTGCCGATGCCACCCAGGACGGCGGCAACAAACGCCTTCATTCCGATCATCATGCCCATCAGGGGGTCAATTTTGGGATATTTCATGCCGACCAGAACACTGCCGACACCAGCCAACGAAGATCCGACAATAAAGGTGAAAGCAATAATTCGGTCCGGGTTCACACCCATCAGGCTTGCCACCATCGGGTTGGCGCTGACCGCACGCATGGCGCGGCCGATTTTTGTTTTGAATAACAGGAACTGCAGTCCCAGCATGGCGACAATACCCACACCCAGAACCGTCACATCAAAAGAGCGGATTTCAACAACACCGATAGAGAAGATCACAAAGTCTTTCATGACTTCAGGAAACACTTTGGGATCGGCTCCAAAAACCACCTGACCGGAATATTGCAAAAACAGACTGACGCCGATGGCAGTGATCAGGACATTTAGTTTTGGTGAATTTCTTAAAGGACGATATGCCAGACGTTCAATCACCAGCCCCAGCAGGCTGCAGCAGATCATCGTGATGACAATTAAAGTCAGAAGAGTGCTGAAGCCGGGGTTGTTTTCAATTCCCAGCCAGCGGGCGAAATAGTAGGCGGCAAAGGCGCCCACCATGTAAACATCCGAGTGGGCGAAGTTGATCATTTTCAGAATTCCGTACACCATCGTGTAGCCCAGGGCGATCAATGCGTAGATGGATCCAAGGCTTACTCCGTTGATCAAATGCTGTACGAAATCCTGCATGCACGTCCTTATGGGGTGATAGTGGTCACAAACTTGCGGTTGTTACCGTCGACCTGGATGACCACCGCACTTTTCACAGCGTCACGGTTTTCATTCAGGCTGATTTTCCCGGTCACACCAGGGAAATCTTTTGTCTTGGATAGTTCATCACGAATGGCTTTGCCTGACAAGTCTGGCGCGCGCTCAATCGCTGCCACCAGGATTTTCGCGGCATCGTAACCCAAAGCCGCCAAAGCATCCGGAGTTTCATTGTACTTGGCTTTGAACTTTTTGATAAACTCAGTCACCGCTGGATCCGTGGATTCAGTGGTGTAGTGGTTGGAGTAATAGTTGCCGTTGATGGCTTCTTTGCCGATCTCGTACAATTTGTCAGAATCCCATCCGTCACCACCCATCAAAGGCACTTTCACACCCAATTGGCGGGCTTGTTGGGCAATCAGACCCACTTCAGTGTAATAACCCGGAACATAAATCGCTTCCGGATTTTTAGAGCGGATCTGAGTCAGCTGGGCTTTGAAGTCGATGTCGCCGGCCTGATAGCTCAGGTCCGCAACGATTTCGCCGCCGCCTTTTTTGAATTCCGCAGCGAACACGTCGGCCAGACCCACGCTGTAGTCGTTTTTCACGTCACGCAGGATCGCGGCTTTTTTGATCTTCAGGTTTTCTTTCGCGAACTTTGCCATCACCATGCCCTGGAATGGGTCGATGAAACAGACGCGGAAGACATAATCACCGGCTTTGGTCACATCGGGATTTGTGGAAGCAGGGGAAACAAAAGGAACTTTGTTGGACTGGGCAATCGGAGCCGCCGCTTTGGATCTGCCGCTGGCAACGCCACCGATGACAGCTACGACGTTGTTTTGAGTGATCAGACGGGTTACTGCGGAAGCTGCCTCTTCGTTTTTACCCTGATCGTCCAAAGTCACCAGGCTGATTTTTTTGCCTTTGACTCCGCCTGCGGCGTTGATTTCATCCAAAGCCAGGCGCACACCTTTGTTGGAGCTAAGTCCGAATGTGGCATCGCTTCCAGTCAGGGAATCGTATTCACCGATCACAATTTCATTTTCTTTTTTGGTGCAGCCGCTGATAAGTGGCAGAACCAAAATCAGAGCCAAGAGGAGTTTTTTCATGTGGACCTCGCTGTGGGTTGCTTAAATGGAATACTCCATAGAATTCAAGCTCCTACAGTCGAGGTCAAGGTAAAAACGTGAGGACGGGTCTAAGTTGCCAGAACACTCGCCAGCGAGATCAGATCCAGCTGGTTTTTCTTTTCGTTCTTGTACACGAGTTCCAAAGGCACCTGAATAAGTCGTTCACCTTCAGTGCCGATCATAACGTCGCAATAACCTTTGAACAAAGCGTCCACAGCGGCAGCACCCATGCGGCTGGCAAGAATACGGTCGGCCGCAGTCGGGGAGCCACCACGTTGTTGGTGACCAAGAATACAGACTTTTGCGTCCATGCCGGATTTTTTGCGAATGGCATCAGCAAGATCATACGCGCGGCCTGGCTTCTGTCCTTCGGCGGTGATGATAATACTGCTGGTTTTGCCGCGGGACTTGGCTTCGTTGATGCGGTCGATGGCTTTTTCAACAGTGGTGTTGGCGTCGGGAGTGAAGATTTCTTCCGCACCACCAGCAAGGCCCACGTGAGACGCGATGAAACCAGAATTTCGGCCCATCACTTCAACGATGAACAAGCGATCGTGAGAGGCAGCGGTGTCACGAATGCGGTCAATTGCTTCAAGAGCTGTGTTCACAGCCGTATCAAAGCCGATGGTTTTATCACTGCCAAAGATGTCATTGTCGATGGTGCCGGGAACGCCGACCACCGGGATCTGATGTTCTTCCCAAAGTGCATGAGCACCGCGGAAGGATCCGTCACCGCCGATGCAGACCAAAGCATCCAAACCAAGGTTTTTGATATTTTGAGCGGCGCGGGCGCGGCCTTCGGGACGCATGAAATCGGTGGAGCGGCCGGTTTTAAGCATAGTGCCGCCGCGCTGGATGATGTTGGCCATGTCGCGAAGTTGCAATGGCTCGATCTTGTTTTCGATCATGCCGACATAGCCGTTGTGAATTCCGTACACTTCAAGTTTTTGTGAGATCCCCACGCGGACAACTGCGCGGATTGCCGCATTCATGCCCGGCGCATCGCCGCCACTTGTGTACACACCAATTTTCTGAATTTTCTTATCAAACTGAGCCATGGGATAAAGGCTACCCCGGGATTATCATAGAGACAAAATAAAAAAGGCGTCCTTGCGGGACGCCTTTTCAGAAATCGAAATACTGGGGTTAATTACTTAACCATAGATTTGAATTCAGCACCTGCGCGGAACTTCGGAGCCCATGCAGCAGGGATTTTGATCGCTTTACCAGTTTGTGGATTGCGACCAGTGCGAGCTTTACGTTTAGCTTTAGTGAAAGTACCGAAGCCAACCAATTTAACATCGTCACCTTTTTTAACGGATTTTTTGATGTTTTCTACAGCGCAATCAAGGATTGCTTCTGCTTGAGCTTTGGAAACTTTTGTTTCAGTAGCGATTTTTTCGATAAGTTGAGCTTTGTTCATTTGAACTCCTCTTGTTGGACACGTTTGTGTATCCGATGTTGATTATAAAATCGTGATGATAACTCTTCGTCATCCAATGACAGCCCCATGAAAATCCATAATCAGAATTTCGTCAACTGCAAAATGTGAAAAGGTCTCTGAGTGTGGATTTGCGGCTGATGCTAATGTTTGTCTTCGCCTGGATAATCATCATCATCCATGGAAGTTAAAGCATCACTTGAAGAATCTTTGACGGGAATTCTGTAGGACTCAGAAGCCCACTCGCCAAGATCAATAAGTCTGCATCTTTCAGAGCAGAAAGGACGGAAAGGATTTTCGCTTGAGTACAAAGCCAAAAGCCCGCATTGCGGGCATTTGACCTGTCGAGATTGAGATTCGGTCATAGTCGGAATTTATTCCAAGTCCCGCACCCAGTGCAAGACGCAGAGCTTAGTAACGCTTGAAAACACCTGTTGCGAACTTCGTCGCGACACCATTGTGCGGGAAGTAAACTTCGTACGCGAACTGGTTCTGCGCCAAAGTTCCTTCTTTTACCATGACTTGGATCAGGCGAAGGCCGCCACCGTTCAGGTAAGAACCCTGAGCGCGGATTTCAAAGCCTTTGCTGTTGTTGATAAGGCTGAAAGTGTTGTTATTGGAAAGAATCAGCGGGTTGAAAGCAACTCCACCAGCGTTGATTCCCAGGTTCAATGTGTACTGATACCAGTTTGGAGCCGGGTATGCTTCAAATCTGATCACCGGTCTCATGGAACCGTCGATCGAGAAAGAAACCATCAGGGAACCGGATGTCCAGTTTTCACACTTGGCCAAGCCAGCTTCGATACCCCAGATAGTACGACCACACACTGCCAACGCTTCTTTCAGGAAGGTTGCATAAGCACCACTGTTCACAATGCTCAGGCTGCCGCGGTAGTTCGTGTTGTTACCATAATAATTATAGTCATAGAATTGGGTTGGGCCGGTTACGACGTTGCCGCCGCCATTAACCACAACGCAAGATGATCCATTCCAGACAGTGCCCACAGCACAGTTAGGGATCACACCGGTATTGGTGTTTCCACCGCCACCACCACTTTTTCCACACGCCGCTAAAACCAGCGCGCTATAGATCGCGATAAACGATACGATAATCCTTTTCATAATAAACCTCTCTCTCGATATTTTTCCTCACTTACAATGCAATACATGAGTCATGCCAGAGCGCGGGAATGTTGAAAGAGCGTTTAATCGCAGATGGAACGTCTGAGCCTGTTTACTTATTTATAAGGTCAGCCAATTTGTGTCACTGCGAACGAAGGCAAGCGCCTGAACGGAATGGGAAAACCCTGTCTCAAACTGAGACAGGGTTTGAACTCGTTGAAAGCACTGGGGGATTAGTCGCCGCGAGTGATGTCAGCGGTGCCGGAAATACCGACAGCGTTGCCGGCGTCATCCAGATCGATATAGAAACGAACATTGGTTTCACCAAGGGGACGGTAGCTGATCAGCAGGTTGCATACGGCAGATCTGCCATCCTGGTCGATCGTACATTTGGTGTCGGTGTGGGAAACGGCACTTTTCATATCTTCCAAGTCCTGTCCTTCAGAAAGACGGGTCAGAATCTCTTCGTTGTAGGCCTGAACTTTGGCCAGAATATCAGTCAGTTTTTCATGGGAATGAACTTCGCCGCTCATGCGCATGGTGCCGGCATTTTGTTCCAATAAAGTCAGGGCCTGCTCTTGCAGCTTTTGATCATTCAAAGAATCGAAAGCCGAGGCAGAGGCCTGGCTGGCAAAGACAAAAGACATCAACAGAACAGTCAAAGATACGCGCATGGAATCCTCCGAAGTTACAAAAAATTATATCTCGCTGTTGGGTCTTAGCAGAATGTGTGCCTGCCAGAGATGAGCTTTGGTTTGATTCCAGTGACCAAGCTTGAGTGGCAAGAACATTTTCTGTCACTGTGGGTGGAAACTTTCATGCAACCTTTTGAAGGTGGGACTTTATCCTGAAGTATGGTATGGTGCTGTCCCTATGAGCCGCGAAACTAAAAAATATCTTCCCTACATTCTGGCGACACTTCTTCTGGTGGGACTCATTTTTATGGTTCAGACGCAGAAACCTTTGAAGGCACGCACTTCAGGGGCGTCTTTTGCGCAAGAAGCGGGATATTTCTTTCTGCCTCCCGGCAGCGCGAATGTTTCGCATGTGACCGAGGCTCAATACCGGGCACTGCTGACTGAATTTCAGGTGAAATACATCATGCCGGTGTTTAACAGCACGGGAAGACCTCTGCTGGTTCCAGCCGAATGGGAAAGTCCTTACTTTGCAGCGTTTGCCCAGAATAAAGACACTTACATGCAAGTTTCCTTGTGGGGCGGTATGGCCCGCGCGCCCGGCGCTTCGTTACCGGTGCTTGCGGGAATTCTTTGTCATGAAATCGGTCACGTGATCGCGGGTGAACCGCGCCAGACTTTCACCGGTGCTGAGTGGTCTTCTTCAGAAGGACAGTCGGACTTTTATGCAGCCAAAGATTGCCTGCCGCAGTTTTTGAAAGCACATCCGGAACTGGTCACTGAAATCAACCCGCAAGTGCTGGCACTTTGTGGTGGCAATGAGCTTTGCGCCCGCACCGCACAGACCGGGGTGGAGATGGTGCAGTTCTTCAAACGCTATGATTCGCAAAAGTCAGCGGATGTATCTTTGTGGACACCAGCTCCTGCGGCGACGGAGCTTTTAAGAAATGTGTATCCGTCTCATCAGTGTCGTCTGGATACTTATCTGGCAGGGGCTTTATGTCAGACGGGCGGACGTTGTTCAGCTCCGGCGTGCTGGTTTGCGAATCATCAGGAATAATCCCAGCGCCATAATAGTCAGGCTGATCCAGCTTGAAATTGACAATCCCAATGAAGGCCCGCGGAAATCATCACGGAACGCTTCCATCAGCAGACGGCCCATTCCATGCAAAACCATCCACAGGAAAAAGATGCTGCCTGGGTTCTTTAGCAATTTCGGGCGCAGCGAATGCGCCGTGGTTTCAGTCCCCAGCAAAATGAAAAGCACACCCAGTTCCCACAGCGAAGCATAGGCTTGGGTCGGATGCAGGCCATTCACCGCCCAGGGAAGGTCACAGGTTCCGCCATAACAACAACCCGCCAACAGGCAGGCCACCCGGCCCAGCACATAGGCGAAGGAAAGAACCGGCGCAAACAGGTCCAGATAGTCTTCAAACTGCACGCGCGCCACAAACACCATATAGAGCAGACTGCAAAGGCCCGCCAGAATGGCGCCGCCATAAAAGACAAAGCCACCATTCCAGAAATAAAAGATGCGGGCGAAGTCTTCCTGATAATGCTCGAAGTTTTCATAGAAGACGTGAAACAGGCGCCCACCGATAAAGCCCGTCACCATGATGATAAGACTTAGGTCCAGCGCGACTTTGCGGGAAAGTTCAAACTTGTCCGCCCGGAGGCTGATCCAGAAAAGGCAAAGGCAAACCGTCAGACTCAGAACGAGATAATAAGTGGGAACGTTAAGAGTGGGCGACAGGGGAATGAATGGAAACAAGCGGCCTCCGCTATACCGACGATAGACTTAATTTTCTTTGATTACCAAGAATATTCAACACGATTCTGGTCAAGGGCCCGGAACTACAGACATAATAAGGCCAATATGAAGTTGCACCCGGCTGAAATCGCCAAAGAAATTAGGGCCTTTTCTTTCTTCAAGTCTTTTGCGGACGATCTGCTTTTGCAGACTTCGGCCATGGTTCATTGCGAGTCATTCGCAGCGGGGTCCTTCATTCTTCAAGAGGGCAAACAAAACAGCTCTTTGTTCTTTTTAAGATCCGGAAAAGTCGAAATTTCCCTGGCTTCTGAAGTGATTGCCACTTTGGATACTCGGGGTGAAGTGTTCGGTGAAATGAGTGTGATCACCACAAACCCGACATCCACCACGGTCAAAGCTCTTTCGCCGGTGGAATGTTTTGTGATCCGTTCCGAGGATTTTGGCCATGTTCATCCCAAGGACAAGGACCGTTTCCAGGCCTTGTTATATCAGATTTACTGCAACGTCCTTACAGAACGTCTTATGAAAACCAACGAAAAAGCGCGACTCTTTGAAATCCTGAACCGCGAACTTCACGAAGCCCAGCAGAAAATCCAGAAAGTGGGTGGCCGGGTCTTGTTGGTTGAACCGGAAAAGAAACAACAACTTCCGATTCGCATGGCTCTGGGGGGCACCGGAGTTCAGCTGGATATTGCAGATAACTCCGAAAGTGCGCGCGAATTCCTGCGCGACAACCAGTATGACGTTGTTTTGTGTGAAGAAGGCTGCGTGGATGTGCTTAAAGAAGTCCACGAAGGCAAAAAAACGCCTTATTCCATTTTGCTAACCAGTAAAGATGTTCAGGGGAACCTGCGCATTCTGGAAGGCAATCGTTATGTGGATCATATCATTTCCCGGGATGCGGAAGACCGCAACGCCACCATTCGTTATGTTTTGACGGCTCTGGGAAAACTTCTGAACAAGGATCTTTTCGGCATCGAAAAATACCTGACCTGGGGAGTGGAAGTTCAAAGAAAAGTTGTTTCCAACTCCACTCACCGTGAATCCCTGCGTGAGGATCTGTACGGCTACTTCAAAAAGATGGGGGTTCGCTCCACCATTTTGGACCGTGTGAATACGGTAGTTGAAGAAATGCTGATGAATGCGATCTATGATGCGCCGGTGGATTCAAGCGGTAAATCCATTTTCAATCATGTATCCCGTAAAGAGGAAATCCAACTGGACACCCACCAGCAGTCCCAGCTTCGTTACGCCAGTGACGGGGTTTATCTGGCCGTGGGGGTGAAGGATCCATTCGGTTCTTTGACCAAAGATATCATCATTGATTATCTGCTCAGCTGTTACAATGGTTCGGCAGGAAGCATGAATGCCAATAAAGGCGGCGCGGGGCGCGGCCTTCATCAGATCATCGAAAATGCGGATTTGACAGTTTTCAACGTTAAAAAAGGCGTGTGCACTGAAGTCATCTGCATGTTCAATATCGACGGCCAAAAGCGTGAAGCCCAGCCGTCATTCCACTATTTCTTTGTATAAGTGATAAGTCCCAACAACATCTGTCCCAGAAGCACGCAAGGCACTGTGGGCAGATTTGTGGATAAGAGCGAGACCGCAAACCCCAAAGCAGTTCCACCCACGGAAATCACCAGCATTCTGATCAGATAGCTTTGCAGGTTTCTGCTGCGCGTGGCGGTGAAGCTGGTTGCAATGAACAAAGATCCGATGGTGAAAAGATAGCCCATGCTTTGAATCGCCATCGTTGTCAGCAGCAGTGTTCCCACGTCAAAGGCGCGGTTTTGCCAGGTGCGATGAATGTAGCTGTGATTGACCATTTGAAAAGAAGCCAAAGACAAAGATCTCCAGAACTTCAAAACAAAGATTCCAAACGCCACGGCTGCCAGCAGACATAGTTGAGCACCCGTATCGCTCATCACCGCCAGATCACCGAAATAAGATGCGGCAATATGGCTTTCCAAAGCCGGGGTCAGATAGCTGATCAGATAGGTCAGTGACAGGAAGAATACGAACAGGGTCAGATAGATGTGATTGCGATCGGACTTGGTCTGAATCAGCTGATCCATCAATAGCAAAGTAACCCAACCCAGCGACAAACCCGCGACGAGGCTGATGCCGTGAAAGTCTGTGCCCAGCAGAATATTGATCACAAGGCCCAGAACGATACCCAGTGAGGCACCTTGTCCCAGAACAAAGATCTGTGCACTTTTTTCGCGGGCACTCCATTGCGATCCGATTAATGCCAGCACCGCAGCCATCAGGATTGAAGACGGCAGGGACCACTTATAAATTTGCAGCAGTTCAATAAAGGATGTCATCGGATCTCCAGCACACGAACGCGGTTCCATTCGGAGGTCAAAGCGCGATGGGACACCAAAACCAATGAACTTTGCGGATTTTCTTTCAAATAGCTCCCCAGAGCTTCTTCCAGCTGCAGGGTAGACTCGGAATCCACGTGATTAAACGGTTCATCCAGAATCAGCAGGCGCGGTTTTTTCGCCAGTACCGCGGAAAGCAGGATTTTTTGTCTTTCACCACCACTGGCGGTGTTCCACTTTTTATCCAGATCCATATTCTTTAACAGGGGGTGGAATCCTTCATTATCACCCAGCAGATCACGCAACGTCAGCGGCAGGTGAAAATGCAGTGTGCCCAGCTGCGGCAGATACTGGATGTCTTTTTGCGGAATTGAAAATTGAAAACGGCCATCGAAGTATTTATGCAGACCCAGCAGGGTTTTTAGCAGCGTGCTTTTTCCCGCGCCATTTTCACCGCGCAGAAAAAGCACGTCGCCTTCATTCAGCTCTAGATTCACCACTGGTGAAAGGGCAAGGCCTTCCGAGCTTCGAACCTGTAAATCACGGACGGAAAGCACAGAACTCATTTTACAGACCCCACCAGCAGTTCCTGCAACTTGGAGATGGAATTTGCGTCGCCTTTGAGCGGCACATAAGAAGGTACAATCACCACAGGAACACCGGACAGTTCCTGGAAGCGCTCCAAAGTCTTGTGCGGCGCCGAGGCCGTCGCAAAAAGCACAGTCACTTTATTATCTTTGGCAAGTTTCGCAGCCTGAGCAATGCGCGCAGCCGACGGAGGCATGCCCGGCTTTTCTTCCAAGGATCCCGCGGACTCAAGGCCATAGGCATTGAAGAAATAAGTGAATTCCTTATGATACTCCATCACTTTGGTTTTCTTCACGGTTTTTGCCAGACGCTCTTGCAGGCGGGTCATGTCGGCTTTGAAAGTATCATAATTTTTCTCGAACACAGTACTTTCCTGAGGCAGTGCCAAAGACAGCACTCGCACCACTTCGCGGCCGGCCTCGGCCATCTTTAAAGGACTTAAAGTGAAGTGCGGATTTCCGTGCGCATGGACGTCGCCCAATGAGCGATTGATAACGCCGGTAGGAACATCCAATGGTTTAATGCTGTTGCCCAGGATGCAGGAACCAGTCCCACCGTCTTGAATTTTAGCATTGCCGGATTTGGAAAGAACTTTAGGAAGCCAGCCGACCTCCAGCTCAAGTCCCATAGAGCAGACGATGTCGGCGCGGTTAACTTTCAGAATGTAATCGGGGCGGGCTTCGGCAAAATGCGCATCTTCAGAACCGGAAAGCAGGCTTTGCACTTCGACTTGATCTTGTCCGATGGCACGCACCACTTCGGCGATGTCCGGCAAGGTGGTGACCACTTTGATCTTGGCCTGAGCAGAAGCACTGAACACGAACAGAACGGACATTAAAAATTTATTCATGACAGGCTCCTAGAATGAATGGGCCGGGTGGGCACCAAGAATCGCCACCCACTGCAGTTCGATTTTCTGGCTGATGGTGTCGGATTCGCCCTGATAAGTCTGATTATCATAGGTGTAAGCCACACGCAGCAAAGAGAACTCGCTGTTTTTAAAAGTCAAAGTCGGGACAAATCCATAATCCAGATTCTTTTGTCGGGAGCCATCACTGATAAAGCTGCGTGACAGATCCGAGAACAAATCCACACGAAGCCCCAGGAACAATCTTTCTGACAAGGACATCTGCGGATAGAAGTAAGCCCCGATGTCTTCCTGAGTGTCCGCTCCGGGGGCGCTTAAGTTGCGGTACCAGATTTCAGACTGGAGCAGGAAAGTGAGGGTTTTGCCTTCCATTTTTTTAAACACAAAGTCCAAACCGTACAGCTGGGTTTTGGTTTCTGCAGCGTCCGTGCGACCCAGGTAGTTCATGCCCCATTGAAGCGCACCGGCCTCGCCAAAATCAACAAAGTTCACCGGGTGAATATAGTGAGTCGGCACCTGCGGTTTTTCGCCTGCATCGTGACTGTGGCCATAAGTGTAACCATTGGTCACACCCATGGTGATATCCCAATAGCTGTCCGTCGGAAGCAGAGTCGAAAACTCAGCCCCGGTGTCAGCAACGCCTTCTTCATCAAAGAATTCAGCCTGCACACGGGGAGCCGAAACAAACGCCCAGTCGTGCTGGTGAAATTGATTCAGGCGGCCCACGCCCAGAAAGAATTTTCCGACGCGAAAGCGGGAATTGGGAATCACTTTGCTGGATCCCACATAGGCTTCGTGAACTTCGGCCACGAATTCGCCTTCTTCATTGTGGGCCGCAAAATTCAAGTAGGCATCAAAAGTCGGATCCAGCGGGCCAAAGAACATCAGTTCGGCAGCGCGAATATCGAGTTTGTTTTCAGCCGAGTCCTCGAAATTTAGCGGTGCCACCAGATCCAAAGCTGCCGCGGATTGCATGTTTTGCAGAACCTGGGCTGAAGCGGACGATACGGTGGCGGTAATCAAAGCGGCAGTTAGAATCAGTTTTTTCATCAGTGTCCATCCTGTGGGGAAGAAAGGCGCGCATTCAAAAGTTGAGCATTCGTGGCCGTGAAGCCCCAGGCCCGCCCAGAACCATTACCGGGAGCTGCATCATAGTTCAGATCCAGGCTGTCTTCAGCACTGTTGTAAACTGTGTTGGTGTGATCCATGCCCGAGGACTTGGCACCACTCCAGATCAGCACGTGTGCGGGACGTTCATTGTTGTGAATGTCCAGGGTGAAAGTCAAAGTTCCCGAAGCATCAACAAATGTAAACAAAGAACTCCAGTCCTGCACTTCGCCTTGAGCGTCGGCATGCGCCTGCAGGGTGGTTCCGGTGCGCGTGAACGTCACCGTGAAACCGCTTAACAGGTTGGAATTGGCAAATGTATGCAGGCTTAAAGATCCACCCTCATTCAGAGTGAAGGTGATTTCAAAATTAGCTCCGGATGAAACAGCCGAAAGACCTTCGGTCATCAAGCCTTTGCCCGCGCCCAGATCATAGTAAGAGGAATCACCGACCTGCAGGGCCTTGCTCAGGTTGTCTTTGTCGGGATTGTGGCCACCTCCACAAGCGGCCAGGGTCAGGCAGAATAAAACAGCAAAAAGAGTCTTCATGGATTACTCCTGATAGCGGGGTTCGTTCGGGCCTGGGTTTCTGCTGCGGTGGCAGTCAAAGTGATCGCCGTGCATGTGACACATAAAATGAGACTTCACTTCACCAGCACCGGTATCGTGAGCCAGTGTTGCCCAGATGTTGCCACCGGTCTGCCACATTTTCACATTCGTGATCTGGGACAAAGGCGCAATTTTTCTGGCGAAGATGTCGGCGGAATAAGCCAAGGAATCTGCGAATTCATCAACACCGAAGCTGACATCATTAGCTGGGGTGTCGATCACTCCCAAATCAGCAGAATCATGGCAGTGGGCTTCCTGTGCATCACCGTGAGCGTGGAAGTGGCAATCATAACCCACTGCGCGGGCCGTGCCGGAGTTATCCATATAGGTCAGCTTCACTGCAGCTTCATCATCGGCTTTGAAAGTTTGAAAGCCGACAAGGTTGCCAATGTTCCCGGATTCAAAAAGCTCCAATGCTGCCACCGATGCCAAGGTCACCGGGGATTGGTTCAAGATGTTGTTACCATGATCGTGATCGTGTTCATGGGCAAAAGCAGATACGGGCAGGGCCAACAAAACAGAGAAGATGAATTTCATAGGTACTCCTTGGATTCTTTTGCTTCTAGCAAGGCCATTTTCTAATTGCAAGATATTTGCATTTAAATTGCAGAGCTGAAATCAATTTGGGTTTGAAAAGGCGTAAGTACTTGAAATCACGATATAAGGGGCAGCGAATCGTTGCATCTTCAAGTCTGCGGTTGCGCCCCCGGGGGGCTGGGGTTACAAGGGGCGCATGCCAGGACTGATTCGTTTTCGTTGGATCGCTATTGTTTCTTTGTTGCTTGGAACCATCCCGCTTTTGAAGTGGGGATATTTGGACAAGCGCCATTTTCCATACATCATTGCCGTGCTGACCTTGCTGGGTATCTTGAATGTTCTGGCTCACAGTATCTGGCCGAAGCAGGAAGACTACGGACAAAAACAAGTGCTGGTTCACCTGTGGGTGGATTTGCTGGCGGCTTCAGGTTTGTTGTTCGTAAGTGGTTCGGCGGATAATCCGTTCGTTAGTATCTTATGTATTCACTCGTTCCTGGGCGGGATGCTTTTGCGCAAGAAAGCGTCTTACGTTTTCGGAGCCTCCGTTTTAGTGCTGCTGTCGTTGTTGCAGTATGAAACCTGGATGGATTCGCAAAAAACCGTGGGCATTGATTTTTCAGAACTGTCTTTGCGTTTTCTTTCCCAGTGGGTGCTGATCACGGCCAGCTGGTTTGTCAGTCATTATTTTTCAAGTCTGTTGGCGCGTAAAGAAAAGCGCATTCGTCTTTTGCAGGATCGGCAGCATCAGGCCGACCGTCTGAAAGCTTTGGGTGCCTTGACTGCAGGGTTTTCCCATCAGCTGGCAACGCCGATGAATTCCCTGAAGCTGCGTATGGAGCGCGGCTTGCGCAAATTGCCGGAAGAAAGCTCCGGCGCGCGCGAGGAATTTGAAAAAGCCCAAAGTTCTCTGGATGAATGCGTGCGTGTTTTCCAACACATGGCTTCGGTCTTTTCGCGGTCGTCCCAAAGTGAACTGCAGCGTGTGGAACTTCCCTTGCTGGTGAAGGATCTGATTGGCGTGTGGGAAAAGGAAAATTCCGGCATTGTGGTGGAATCCCATCTGACCACTGATTCTTTGTGGTGCCGTCTGCAAACGCTGGCTTTTTCCCAGACATTCTTTGATCTTTTGGACAATGCTTTGGAAGCTTCGCCTGCGCAAAGTCCGCTTTACGTGCGCCTGTTCCAGGAAGACACCTGGGCCGTGCTGGAAGTGGTCGACAAGGGTTCAGGCATTTCGGCAGAGATCCTGTCCCGCTTGGGCGAACCTTTTGTGACCGGCAAAGAAGCTGGCAATGGACTGGGAATTTATTCTGCGCAGATGATGGCTCAGGCCAGTGGCGGAGATTTTGTGATCACCAATAACGTCAGCGGCAAGGGCGTCACCGCCCGCATCCGTCTGCCTTTGGAGGAAAAATAATGGAACAACACGGGAAACGACTTTTGCTGGTTGAAGATGACCAAGGTTTGCGTGAAGTGTTGACCGAAGAACTGCAAGAGCGCGGCTTTCAGGTGAAAGCCTATGCCGACATGCCAGCCGTGGCCGAGCTTGCAGAAATCGACTGGGCGCTTTTGGATCTGCGGGTGGGCAGTGAAAACGGACTGGAACTTTTAAAGGATCTTAAAACCCGTCATCCGCAGGTCAAAGTCGTGATGATGAGTGGCTTCGGCAGTGTGGCTTCCGCAGTGAAGGCCATGCAGTTGGGTGCCCACAACTTTATCGCCAAGCCAGTGACCGTAGAAATGATTTTGAGAGCCTTCAGCGATCAGGCTGAAAGTATGGAGCTGCCGGAAGAAGAAATCTCTCTGGCGCGCATGGAGCGTGAATACATCGACTACGTCCTGCAAAGTTCTGAGGGCAATATCACCCAAGCCGCCAAAAAGCTGGGTCTGCACCGCCAGAGCCTGCAGCGCAAACTGCGCAAAAACATCCCCCGCAAATAAGCCAGTTCCCGGATCCATACTTACTTAGAAACCCACTTCTTCAGTTTTAAAGACGGAGTGGGTTTTGCTTTTTAAAATCTCCAATAAAATCAGCATATTGATAATGTAATTACGATGTATTTACATTTTTGGGGAAGCACGGTAATATGGAATTCGAATGGGATGATGAGAAAGCCCAGGGTAACTACAAAAAGCACGGAATTAGATTTTCTGAAGCCGTGACGACATTTCGGGATTCTTATGCTTTGGAGATGTTGGATCAGGAAAGCTCTGCCAGTGAAGACCGTTGGTTAAGGTTGGGCCGGTCCTCTCATTTAAAAGTTCTGGTGGTTGTCTATTGCGAGAGGCTGAGTCCTGAGCGAGTTCGGATAATCTCAGCAAGAAGAGCGACATCCCGGGAAATAGAATATTATCTGCGAGGTTTGCATGAAGAGTGAGTACGATTTTTCCAAAGCGAAGAAAAAAAAGCCTGTGAAAGAAATCAAGATTCTTAAGACTATTCGTTTGGATCCTGAAGTGCTGGAGTGGCTTGAGGCAGAAGCGGAAAAGCAGGGTATGGGCTATCAGACATATTTGAACTGGCATCTGCGGAAAACCATGTCCAAAGGAAGCTCGATTGAAGAGAGGATTGCGAAATTGGAAAAGGCCGTCTTTCCCAAGAAGGCTTAACTCACAAAAAAGGCGCCTATGTGGCGCCTTCTTCTTTTTCTTTATTCTTTTTATTTTCCAGGAACATCAGCAGCAGCAGCAGGGCTACGCCGCCCACGATCGCCATGTCGGCGATGTTGAAGGCTGGCCAGCTCCAGCGGTTGTATAGATGGAAATCCAGGAAGTCGATCACGTAACGGAAGCGCACGCGGTCGATATAGTTCCCGATAGCACCACCAAAGATGCTGGATAGGGCGATGATCTGTTTGGTGTCGTCGTCCTTCACTCCACGCAAGATGCCCAGGATGATCAGCAAAGCGATCGGTGGCATGGACAGGAAGAAGATCTCACGGAAAGAGGGATGGCTTTCTGCCAGGAATCCGAACGCCGCGCCGAAGTTTCTTACATATGTAAGATTGAAGAAGTTCGGAATCACGATAACGGATTCACCCAGGTGGAAGTGCGTGTGAACGTACACTTTTACCAATTGGTCCATGGCCACCAGAAGGCCGGAAATAAGCAATAGCCAGATATATTTTTTCTTCATGCGGGGGAGTATAGCCTAGTTTAATTGAGATATTAAATGATTTCGTAGGGATATGGTTTACTTCAGAAGGCCTTTGGAGCGGCTGTAGCCGATCTTGATCAGCATTCTGAGGGCTTCCAGATCCGAACTCAGGTTGAACTCGTCTTTGACTTCCTGAATCATAGCTTTGGAGCCACAATCAAGCATATCAAGGGTTTCCGGAGTGCGGGACGTCGTCGTCAAAGTCTTTTCCGTGTAGGAAACTTGAGTCTGCGTGGTCGGCGCCGGCGGCATCGTTATCACCGGCTGAACCGGTGGCAGCACCTGCTGTTGCATCGGTGGGATGTGCTGAACGTGTTGAACCTGATGAACCGGCTGTTGAGGAACCATCATCGGTTGTGCCTGCACAGCGGCTGCCGCAGCTGCTTGTACGACAACAGAGCTAGCCTGAGGAGCGCGATCCAATTCGCCCATCATGCCGGCCAGACTTTTCAGCTCATTTTTGAAGTTCTGGATGCTGGGTCTTTCAAGAGAGTGTTCGCCATCACGGGTGGCCTTCAGATACAGGCTGACCAGGATGTCCGGAGTCGTTGCCATTTCCTTGATAGAGCTGTTCTGCACCATAAGCCATTGATAGGCTTTGAGCATCGTCTCTTTCGTGTAAGCCTGTGGCGGCAACGGATTCATGGTCATTAACTAAAAATCTCCGGGAGTGAGGGACTGAAACTACAGAGTTCGAATCTTTGAGTCAATGCAGAGACCTCACTATTTCCAAACAATTCAATGCTTAAAAAATACGCATCTCTAGATAGGGGGGATTTAAGGTGATTACAAAACTAGAGGCGACGCAGAAAGGGCTCTTTTATGAAAAACTTTTTCTTGATTTGGCGGAAGAGATTTTATTGGTGACTCCCGAAACCCTTGTTGTTCCGGGAGTTCCAGCCGCTAAGGGCATTAAGCAGTTTCGCTTTTCTTCCAGTATCCGGTGGCTTTCACCCAGTTCGAATTTGCACCGCGAACAGTTTCAACCAGCTCTTTGAGCTCTTTGGATGTTTGCAGTTCGGTGGCGATCCAGCAGAAATAATCACCATGTGGAAGGGTTGCTTTCAGCACAGTTTCTTTCAGTTTTACGGCTGTTCCTGGTGGGTTGTTTTCGCGCAAAACCCAGTGAGTTGTCACACGGGCATTGGATTCAAAATCGCGTTTTTCAGATTCATTTCCGATTTCCACAATCACCACGGCTTCGGCATTTGCAGGCAGCTCGCTTAAGCGGCGGGCAAAGGAAGGGATCGCACATTCATCACCAATCAGCAGGTACCAGTCAAAGTCATAAGGCACCACCGTCGAACCCCGGGGGCCACCGACACCAAGATAGCTTCCGACCTGGGCTGTGCGGGCCCAGTCCGCCGCGGGACCTTCTTCGTGCAGGAAGAATTCCAGATCCAGTTCTTTGGCGGCATTGTCAAAGCGGCGTGGTGTGTAATCACGCATGATCGGTTTTTCACCTTCCGGGAAGACCGGTCCTTGCGGCCCGGCCTCAGGAACCACCGGCATTTTTTCCCCGGGCTTGGGGAAGAAGACTTTGACGTGATCATCTGGGGACGCGCTGTAAAAATCCGCCAGATCTTCACCAGTCAGGGTGATGCGTTTCATACGCGGGGAAATATCAGTGATGTATTTAACCTGCAGCAGTCGGAACTTAAGAGTGTGGCGAACTGACTGAGGTTGTCTGTATGTGTTTTCCATTCGAGGAACCTCCAATATCTTTAGATCTAGGAGGCGGGTTGATTTGGCGCAACCGCTTTTCGTTCAGCTCGAATATATGAATTCACATTATCATCGCGTTTGCGATTTGAAAGTTCGGTGTGCTAACGAAGAAGGCCGGGATGTCCCGGCCTTTTTTTAGTTCGAATAGTCTTTGGCGATGATGCCGTATTTTTCGATCTTGCGCAGAAGCGTCTTCTTGGGAATATTCGCATGCAATGCTGTCTGATTGATGCGTCCGCGGAAAGTCTTCAGAGCTTTGATGATAAATTCTTTCTCAAAAGCTTCTTTCTGGGCGTTGAAATCCAGATTTTCACCAGAGTAAGCGATCAGCTCACCATCTTCTTCGTCCAGATCCATGCCGCCGACATCGCTGTCTTCGTCATCACCCAAAGAAGCGTGAGCCTGAACTGCTGAGCTGATGCCCGCAGCCGCCACGTTCTGAGCGGTTTCCTGAACAGGAGGAACGTCGATCAGATTTGTGCCAGTTGCGATCAACAAAGCTTCCGGCAAAGAAGCGATCGTGATCACATTGGACATCTCAAGCACGAAAGCGTGCTCAATCACGTTTTCAAGTTCACGGATGTTTCCCGGCCAGCTGTGTTTTTTCAAAACAGCCATGGCATCCGGCGCGATGCCAGTGATGCGCTTGCCATGGGCCTGGTTGAACTTGCGGATAAAGATGTTCACCATGTGTTCCATGTCGTCTTTGCGTTCAGCCAAAGCCGGCAGGAATATAGGTACCACGTTCAGACGATAGAACAGATCTTCACGGAAGGTGCCGGCTTTGATCATGTCTTCCAAAGGACGGTTGGTCGCAGCGATGATACGCACGTTCGTCGGGAATTCGCGGTTGGAACCCACTGGAGTGAACAGTTTTTCCTGAAGCACGCGCAGGATTTTCACCTGCATCAACTGAGGCATGTCGCCCACTTCATCCAGGAACAGAGTGCCGCCTTCAGCAAACTGGAATTTACCAATCTTGCGCTGATCAGCTCCGGTGAAAGATCCTTTTTCGTGACCGAACAGTTCGGACTCAAACAAATTCTCTGGGATGGCAGAGCAGTTGATAGCCACGAATTTTTCGTCTTTGCGGGCCGAATTGAAGTGGATGGCTTTCGCGACAAGTTCTTTACCCGTACCGGAAGCGCCACGGATCAGAACCGGTGTTTCAACTTTAGCCAGACGATGGATGATATTGAAGACTTTCTGCATCTGGGAAGTGTGACCGATGATTTTGCGGCCTTCTTCCACCATCACCGGAGCGGACGCTGCGATATTGGAAATCAGATTGTGGGCGTTCACGGCTTTGTCGATCAAAGCCAGCAGGTCATCACCGGCAACTGGTTTTTGCAGATAGTTGTAAGCGCCGTCTTTGACTGCCTGAATGGCAGATTCAAAGGTCGCGTGAGCTGTCATGATGATTACGATGATGCCCGGATCGAATTCTTTGATCTGACGAAGGGCTTCAAGGCCGTTCATGCGAGGCATGTCGACATCCAGCAGAACAAGGTCGTATTTCTTGTCACCGTTCTTCACTTTTTCCATGGCATTGACGCCATCGAATGCTTCATCAACTTCGAAGCGCTGAGTGACAGAAAGTGCGGACTTTACCGAAAGTCTTAAGCCCTGATCATCGTCTACAACCAAAACCTTAAGCATGAGTGCCCCCTTGTTCGATGGGTAGTTCTACCGTAAATGTGGAACCATTACCATGGGAAGATTCTACAAAAATGTTTCCCTGATGTAATTCCGTGAAGTATTTCGCCAGATACAGGCCCAATCCAGATCCCTTGATAGGGGAGGATTTGACGTTTTTCGATCTGAAGAACTTCATAAAGATATTTTGCAATTCATCCTGCGGGATGCCCGGCCCCTGGTCGGCCACCTGAACGATCACCTTGGATGGTGTTTCTTCGCTGCTGACCATGATTTTCGTGTCTTCGGGGCTGTACTTGATGGCGTTTTCCACCAGGTTAGAAAACACCTGTTTCATCAGCTCAGGGTCGACCTGAACGGGGAACATAGGCTCCAGTTCCGACACGATCTGAATGCGTTTCACCTTGGCCAGGAATTCATGCTTGCGGATAACTTCTTGTAAAAGGTTATTGATGTCCTTGCTTTGCATGTTCAGCTGCACGCCCTGGCTTTCGATTTTACCGTAGCTTAAGATGGCGTTGATAAACTTCAGCAAATCATCCGAGGAATGCTTGATGGTGTCCACAGCTTCACGCTGCTGGTTGCTTAGGGCTACCGAGTCCGTCAAAATCACATCCGTCATCCCCTGAATGCGCGCAATCGGTGTTTTCAGGTCATGGGACATCATCGAAATAAAGTTCGTTTTAAGTTCTTCCACCTGACTGAGCAGTTTATTTTTCTGATAGTATTCCCAGCTGCGGCGGTTTTCCACGATCAGACGGTACGGAATGAAGAAGTAATAACACAGGAAGATCGTCAGCAAAGGTGCCGCCATCGGCAACCACAGCCCGAACGCCCAGTAAGCCCCCGCACACAGAACAACAAACCCCAGCAGGGTCGCGCCCAGAACGATCAGACCGCGTGTGGGCTTCATTGTCAGCACCACTTGAGTGGTCAGAATGGACGCCGCCAAAATGAACAACCAGCTTAAATAGCCGGAGACTTTCACTGGACCGGAGTTTTTGATCAATGTGTCGATGACGTTGGCCTGCATTTCGATGCGGGTCATGGCCGTCACTTCGCGGCTGAACGGAGTCATGATGTATTCAGCTTCGTTCAAGCCCAGATCCGTCCCGATCAGAACGATCTTGTCTTTGAAGCGGGACAAGTCCGCTTCGCCCTTTAGAATGGATTCAAACGAAGTCGCCGGATAAGAGCGCGCCGGGTGGAAATCAATGTACGCCTGATCGGTTCCATAGAAATCAAACTGACCGCGGATGCTTTCAATCTGCATGGTCTGGGGATTCACCAGGCTTGCCAGACGCACGGGCAGCATCGGACGGTCCTGATAAGTCAGAATCATACGACGGGTGACGCCGTCTTTGGCAAAGTTCACAAGGTCCGTGGTTTTTGGGGCCGGAGAAATAGAGACTTGTTCCAGAGGCTCTTGCAGGAACATCTGATTTTCTTCGCCCTTCATTGGCGTCGTGCGACCGGCAACAAAGACATGCGGAGAAGAAACAATCGCGGATTCCCACGCGTTCTTTTCGTCCGTGGTACCCGGAACTTCATCAAAGGCAAAATCATAGGCAATGGCTTTGGCACCACTGTCATTCAGGGCCTTTAAAAGGGCGATTTGTTCCGGGGCAGAGGGATAGCCCTTATAGAACTGTACCGTCTGGGGAGTGATATAGATCAGCTCGACATTGCCGGAAGTGGAATTGATGATTTTGGTGCGAACGCGCAGATCGTAAAGGTAGGACTCAAGATAATCCAGGTTGGTCTGGCCGATGAAAAAAGAAATCCCCACTGCGAACAACATTCGCAGCGCAAGCGCCTGATAGGAGCGTCTTTTGGAGGCTCCGGATTTCTCTTTAAGGGAGGGAGGAAGAGTCATACAACCTGTCTTTAAAGTTTAATCAGTTTCTGATTAGCGAACCGGGATGCAGCCTTCGCCATTACCGCCGCCAGGACCGGCCAGCTTGGTAGTGGATGAAGGTTTGGGCTTCAGAGGTTTGATTTTTTTGATATGTGTTTGCTGTGTCATGGTTTCCTCTAGCAGGTTGCCCTGCTTAATTTATAGTACATAAAAGTGGTTCCAATCAAGCTGCGCGTGCGGAAGCAGAACTGACCGTCCTTTTGGTGCTTGCTGCCCGTGCCTTTCTTGTGGATGAACATGCAGCCGCCACCGCACAGGAATCGAGCCCAGCAGCTTTGGCAGTTGTTTTTTTCAATCAATGGCGCCTGTTCGGCCTCCATGCGGGCAAAGTCAACGTCAGTGCCTTGTCCGACTTGTTCTTCCTTGTTCCCCACTTCCCATGGGCAGGTGAACAGGTTGTTTTTGGCATCCATCATCAGGAAGGATTTGCCAGAGCCGCAGAAGTTTTCCATCTGCTGCTGATTGTCCAGAGCATTGAAGTACTGGTCGAAGATGCCCACTTTGCGAAGCTCTTCTTCGCCGCCGGCTTTGAAGGCCATTTCAGCGATTTGATTCATCTGATCGACGAACAGCTTGTTGCTGGCGTCGTCATTTTCCTCCACTGAATAAGTGAACTCGTAGCGGTCCGCATTCAGGGTTTTATAGAACTCATAGGCTTTCACCAGCTCCAGGTTTTCGCGGTTGAAAACACCGTGCAAAGTCAAACGACCCAGGGATTCGCGAACAGCAGAAAGCTGCTTTAGACCTTCAACCACCAACGAAGTGCTGCCGCGGCCGTCTTTGGAGGGGCGGGCCTTGTCGTTGGTTTCAGCCGGGCCGTCCAAGCTGACGGTGACATTGGTTTTCAAGGAAGTCAGAACTTTCAAAGTTCTTTCATTGATCAAAGTGCCGTTGGTCACAATCGAAAAAGAAGCGTGAATGTTTTGACCTGCGGTCATCAGGCGAACATAGTTGCCGATTTCCTGAATGCCATCCGGGTAAAGCAAAGGTTCGCCGCCCAGGAAGGTGATGTTGAATCGGCCACCAGCAGGAACACGCTCCAGGAAGAACTTCAATTGCGGCAACGTTTTTTCAACGTTGATTTTGGTTTGTGCGGAACCATAGGTTCCGTCACCACCGGCTGCACAATAAGTGCATTTCAAGTTGCAGATCTGAGTCACGTTGATGGTCAGGCTGCGAATGCCCACTGAAAGGCGGCCGGATTTAACGTCAGGGCTGTTTTCCAGCTCCCAGTTTTTCAGCGCCATGGCGGCGTCGTCAGCACCCAGGGATTCCTGGTTCATCTGGTTCCAGGTGTCCTCAGAAATTTCGGCGATTTCAAGATTGCGGGCGTGGAAAGCCAAGGGAGCTCCTTGGTTCCATTTGAATGCCACAATGTCTTTAAATCGTCTTTGTTCCATAGTCAGTCCAAGGTATTGCAATAAGCGTTCCATAATGAGACACGGCAAGGCCTTAACTTAATTAAGTAATTTCATATAGTTAGGAATGCGTAAGGTGGTGTATTTTTGGCCTCTTTTCGAGGGGCTGGGAGCAAAAGGAAACTATTTCAGGGGGTGTCTAAAAGGTCCCTACGTCCGAGGGCTCGCGGGAAAGGCGAGGAAACTCTTAAACAACCTCCATTTTTCAAAGAAAAGTTCGCACTTTTACGAGAGGAAGATTCCATATTCTCAAATCAACCCGAAGAACCAACTTAATACGGAAATCGGGTGATTTTCAGAGGGGAAAAGTCTTCAGCGGGAGCCTAAGGGTTCCGATAAATCCTGTATGGTATTGCGTGTCCTGTACGTCCTTGTGGCGATATTCATTTTCACCGGTTGTTCCCTCGAGGCGAATCTTGAGGACCTGACCAGTCGTAATCAGCTTTTCATCGTTTTGGATGAAAGCAACAAGGCCATCAATTCTTCAAATATTCGCTCCTATGCCATCAAAGGTTCCTGCCAGCATGTGGGTGAACCTGTGCAGATCACGCTGGAAGGCCGTGGCACTTTCGAAGGTCTTTGCGATGCTTCAAAAACTTTTGAAGTTGTTCTGGATCTGGACGGACTGCTGGAGGGCCAGATCCAGATGACAGTTTCACAAAATGAAACTGAACTTAAAAAAACATCACTGGATACAAAAACCATCATCGTGGATCTGACCCCGCCGACGGTGACGGTGAATGCTCCGGACAATGCCGACAACTATCCGGTGTCTTCATTGCGCGCGAACTATCCGATCACCGGCGCATGTTCTGATGCTTTGAATCTGGTCAAGGTCGTGACGTCGCTGCCGTCTGAACATTTCCTGGTGTGTTCGGCTTTGCACCAGTGGGAGATGCGTATGGATCTTTCCACACAGACGGCAAGCTCCATTGATTTTTATATTCAGCATTTTGATACGGCTGGAAATATTTCTGAAACCAAATCTGTGACGATTCGTTATCCGCAGTGGCAGAAGATCAGCCCGGATGTGACTTCCACTGGTTATCCTGCCGTCCGTCAGATCGTTCAGTATGGCGATTCCGGGCGGGTACTGTTGTCGTCACCATTGCGCAACGATGATATGGTGGATCTGGGGCTGGTGAACTTTGATGGCACGGGTTTGACCAGAATCAATCCGATGTCGGGGCAGTGGGGCCTGGATCAGACCTCGGTGATCACTCCTGTTCCGAAGCACAGCCGAGCCCTTTATGTGCGATTCGCAATTGGACGTGTGCAATTGAAAGAACTGCATTCTGTTAAAATCGACGGCAGTGGTGATCGTGTTTTAATGGGGCCAACGTCCGTCAATCCAACGGGTGGTGTGACCTCTTATGCTTTGACGCCGGATCAGAATACGGTCATTGCCATGGGGGACGTGGGCCCGACGGATAACGAGTTCAATCTGTATGCAATCAATGTTTTGACCGGGGCGCAGACGAAACTGAATGGCTCGATGGTGGCCGGCGGTGACGTTCGTGAATTCAGAATCACTCCGGACGGATCGACGGTTGTTTTCCGCATGGACAAGGACATCGACGAAGCTATTGATCTGTATGCGGTGAATGTGAATGGAACGAATCTGCGTCGTCTGGGGCCGGAAATGGCACTTAACGAAGCAGTTCAGTCGGATTATGTTATCAGCGCCGATAGCAAATGGGTTGTCTATCGCGAGAACAAGACCTTCAACAATGGCGGTATGGCCCTGGGGGCTGTGTCATTGGTGACGGGTGAAGTGATTGATGTTTCGGCGACATCATTCAATGGTGTGACGGCCATTGCTGAAATCAGTCCGAACTCCCGTTATGTGGCTTATCGAATTGATCGTGGAATGTCGACATGTCTGGAGATGTGGGTTTATGACCTTCAGACCCGAGCAGACAACCGTGTGACTGTGGCTTGTGCCTCCACCACAATGGACGTCGGATCGTTTGTCTGGTCACCGGATTCAACAAAAATCGCCTTTACTCAGGCAATCAGTTCCTATCGCTTTGATCTGCACATTGCCAACCCCGATGGAACAGGTTTGTTGCGTCTGACTACGACGTCCGTCGTGCGCAACGGGGGACACCAGGGGATTGAGAAAAATACGATCAACTTCTCGCCCAACGGGAAAAAAATTATCTGGCAGGCCGATGTCAGCGGAATTTCACCACCAGCCGTGGGTGAAATGAAATTTGATCTGATTGCTATTAATACTGATGGCAGCGGGACGCCGGTGGTTTTGACTCCGCAGGCGCAAGCTTCGGTGGTACGAAACTATCCGGTGGTTGAAGTCAGTCCTTCCGGGGATCGTGTCGCTTATATTGCGGATCTGGAAGTCGACGGAAAATACGAGATGTATCTTTCCGCGGTGGACGGCAGTTCCAATCGCAAATTGAGCCCCTTGATCAGCAATCTTGATGGAGATGTTCTTTCCGGCAACCTGCAGTACTTCTTTGACTGGGATCTGAATACAGTGATGATGCTGGCTGATGACAACATCGAAGCCGTGAATGGTCTGTACCGTGCGAGCTTGAGTCTTGTGGTCAGTGCTTCTGCGAAAATCAACATGCCGTTGATTCGCTCCGGGGATTATTTCTTTGTGACTCCGCCAGCCAGCGGAACCAAAGTCGCTTTCCGTGGGAATCCGGACGTGGATGCGGAAATGCATCTGTATGCTTCAGACCCCAGTGGCAGCAATCTGGTCCGAGTGACAAAAGCGTATCCTGCAGGGGGCGGCAAGCTGACGACTTTTGCATTTACGGACGATGGAACCAAGATCATTTATCTGGCGGATCAGGACACTCCTGGCGTGCAGGAACTTTATGTGGGTGACAGCAATGGAGCTGCGCCCGTTAAGGTGAGTATTCCCATCACTAATCCCAATGGCGCGATCACGGCCTTTAATTTCAATGAGGCGACTCAGAAACTTTATTATATTGGTGACATCACTGTGGACACAATCCCGGAGATTCACCGCGTGAATCTGGATGGAACCGGTGCGCTGAAGATCACTCCGGACTTTGCTCATCCGGTCATTTATTCGGACTGGGATGTTGCGCCTGATGGCAGCTATATCGTGATCCGCATGGACTATGACATTGATGCGAAATGGGAGATCGGTAAAGTGGCCGTGGATGGAAGCGGCACTGTGACTCGCATCAACAGCGTGATTGCTGCGGGTTACGATCTGGCGAGTTTTGTGATTTCCCCGGATTCGCAATGGGTTTGTTATTGGGGAATTACATCAGTTAACAGTGTTTATGATGTTAAAGTCGCATCAGCGGCGAATCCCGCGGGTGTTAACTATATGGCGGCTCAAGGGGTGGATGCGGTACGCATGGGATCTGGCTGCAGGTTCTCAGAGGATTCCGAATATGCCGTCATCCCTGGTGACTTTGTGACCAACGGTCGCACGACGCTGAAGACTTTCCGTATTTCTGATCAGGCGCAGTTTGACATGAATCCGGGGCTTCCTGCGACGTCGCACACGTCCTTGTATCAGACTCTGACCGAAGGGGCGAATAAGCGTCTGATTGCCCTGAGTGAGTCCTCACCGGATATTTACGAACTGTACAGTATGAACCTGGATGGCTCGGACATTCGTAAAATCAGTCAGAATCCAATTGCTGGTGGGCAGGTGAATGCGAACAACGGGACATCGGTGAAATTCCTGAACGACGCCAATAAAACCATTGTGTACACGGGCTTGATTGAAACTGTGGGCAAGTGGGATCTGTATGCTGTGAAATGGGACGGGACGGAAAGCAGAAAACTTGTCACCCTGAACACCTTTGCGGATATCTATGACACCTTTGTGTCAGCGTTGGCAGACCGTGTGTTCTTCCGCGCGGACAACGACAAGGACGGGGTTCTGAGTCTTTATTCAGTCAAAGGTGATGGTACGGGATTGAAGAATCACATGCCGGGGCTGCAGGGGAATACCGGGGTCTGGAACAGCGTCATGGCGACCTCCAACCGGGTTCTGTTCACCAGTGACGCCTACAATTCCCAGACTCTGGAAGTCTTCGTCGATACATTCTAAAAAAAATCCCGGATTGCTTTCACAACCCGGGACTCTTGAAATTCTGGTTTTACCAATCAACTACATCAATGGAGCTGGTTTGGTGTGAGTGCGGTACTCACCAGCGTCGTCAGAGAACAAACGCAGGTCGAAGCTGCGGTTGTGGATGATGTTCTGGATGTACATCAGTGAACGGTACAGGCTTTCTTCCGCAAATGTGCCGAAGCTGTACTGGATTGGTGTGGTGCCTTTTGCAGACAACACCATTTCATAACGCATCAACTGGTGCTGGGAAGTCTCTGGGACCAGGGACATCAGGAAGCCCACGCCACGTTCGCGCCAGATGCCGATTTCCTGCAGGTCTTCAAACGCCTCGAAGCGTTTTTCAACTGTGGTCGCCGGATTGATGATGATCTGCAGGCGCTCTGCGATGCGCTTGATGTCGCCCGTGAACGCTGCCATCCAGTTGCCAATCGCACCTTTAGGCGGGATCAGGCCACCGATGATCGGTGTGGAACGAGGACGGCTTTTGGTAGCGATGTATGCTTTGAACTTCGCTACAAAGGCTTCTTTCGTCATGTATGGCAGGTAAGCCAAAGCATCCGGATTGAAGAAGACTTCCTGTTTGAAGTAACCATTCACGATCTTGCCGTTTTCAAAGGTCCACAGGTGCCAAGGAACTTTGTTGTATTCCTGCAGGCCGATGGTTTCCTGAACGATCTTTTGGATCTCGCGGAAATCACGAGGGGAAACGTCACGCATTTTCATTTCGTTGCTGGAAGTCAGGGTCACGAAACGCTGAGGCGCCCATCTGCTGTTGGAAGTGAACAGCAAGTTGGAAGTTGCCAAAGTTTCTTCACCGAACAGGCCAAACAGAATTTTGGACTTTTTGTATTTGGAGAAAGTATCCAGCAGGAAATGTCTTTCCTGATCTTTCTTGTCGAAGGAAAGAACCTTGTTTTCACCGTAAGCACGGCCGGCCTCGAACTTCAGCAGGCTCAAAGAAAACTTGGTCTTCGCATCGCGGAACACGCCTTCAGAAGAACCTTTGAATACGCGGTCGATACGACGCTGCTGAGCCGGAGCTTGTGCGTCTTCCATCGTGATGGCTTCAACATCCGTCAGGTCAGCCAACAGCTGATTCTGAAGATCTTTGCGGGATGCCAGAGGATTCAGGATTTTAACATCCTTGAACATCACTTTGTTCTGCATCAGACCGTCGTAGGCCTGAGCCGCTTGCGCGTTGTCCAGGTCAAACACGTAATCCAGCATGATCACGTCGTTTTTCCCCAAACCAGCGCTGGCTTTCAATGGAACGAAGTTCAGCCATTTTTCGATGCGGTTGTCGATCAGGTTCACACCCAGAACTTCCAGGTCTTCCACTTCAACACCGGCATTGGCACCGACGCCTTCGCCGCGAACGGCGATCAGCTTCACGCGCATTTTATTGTCGGCCATACGGAACAGATGAACCATGAAGTTGCCGGACAGGTATGCGTGAGTGGATGCGCCCGCCTCGAAAGAACCTTTCAGGGTGTCGTAGCCCAAAGAAAGGATCAGACTGATTTTGCCTTCAAATGCCACGAAATCGCCAGGCACCAGTCGGGTGATGGCTTTTTCTGCTGTCAAAGGCAGGTTTCTCATTGTGTATGGCAAAGTCAGCAAAGAGTCTTTTTGGTTTTTGAACTGACGGGCAAAGATGATTTCAGTGCCTTTGTTGATACCAAAGCTGACCGGGCTGTCCATATCATTGATCAGGTCGCCGATGTCGACGCCGAAATCCATGATATATTTGTCGATACGAGTGTAGTAGCCGTCAACATAGGACGGTTCAGATTCGATTTTGTAGCGCAGGGAAGTGGAGATACCGTCGATGATATCTGCATTGACCAGGGTCAGGCTGCCGCTGATTTCCTGTTTTGCGACCTGTTTTTTGATTTTTTCCCAGGCATTGGCAGGTTTAAGAACTTCCCAACCAGCTTGAGCTGGGGAAGCGATCATCAGTGAAAGGGCTGCGGCCAAAGCGGCAGTCACAACACGTTTTTTGAGCATCATAAGCTCTCCTTACATACATCCTTGAATTAAACAGCGGTCATCTATGCCGCTCTGCGAGTTCCGTAACTTCGGGGCACGTTACAACCCGGCAAGAGTGGTAGTAAAGAATCTTTCAAAACACAAAGTAAAAACTCTAATGGGCCTAATTACCGGTAAATACCGCTTAGCAGTAGAAAGTATTTGGCGGTACAGCCCCCGCGATGATGTGATGACAGAATGAAGGTTAAATACATCCTCAATGGTCGCGAATATGAAGTCGAAGCAGAATCTGGACGCACACTTCTGGATGTGGCTTTGATCGCCCGTTTGAATCCACCGTACTCCTGTATGGAAGGGAACTGCGGGACCTGCGAAGCTCTGATTGAACAGGGGTTCACCTCTGAAAATAAAGAGGTAAGTCGAGTTGTTCGCACCTGTCAGGCTGTACCATCGTCTGAATTTGTGATTGTGAATTATGACAAAAGCCCGACCCAATAATATGTAGATTGATTCGTGTTTCTAAACAGTTCATCCTGTTCCATATATGTCGCTCACGGTAAAATTTTGGGGAGTCCGAGGCTCTTTGCCATCTGCACCTCCACCCACGGATTGGACTTATCATGTTGAAGGGGTTCTAAGGAACTTCTTCTCGGCTGGCTATCGCGATCCATCCCAGATTTCCCGCTATATTCAAAGTTTGGATGTGCCTCAGGTGGGCGGCTATGGTGCTGCCACGACCTGCGTGGAAATCCAAAGCCCCAAAGGACAATTGATCCTTGATGGTGGCAGCGGTATTCGCAACTTGAGCGAACGTATCATGACCGGCACCACCGGTCGCGGTAAGGGCCCGTTCCATATCTTCATGACTCACTTCCACTGGGATCATGTGATCGGTCTGCCCTTCTTTACGCCGAACTTTATCCCGGGCTGTGAAGTGCATTACTATGCCGTGCAACCGGAACTGGAAAAGCTGATCCGCGGGATCTTCCAGCGTCCGTATTTCCCGGTGCCGTTTGAAGCTTTGAAAGCCAAGATCCACTTCCATGTGATGGAACCGCGCAAGCCGTATCAGTTGGATGACATGACGATCACGCCGTACAAGCTGGATCATCCGGATCCTTGCTGGGGCCTGAAAGTGGAATGTGGTGGCAAGGCTTATGCTCACTGTGTGGATACCGAGGGCACGCGTATCACCCGCGAAGAGCTGGGTGAAGATCTGCCGCTTTATCAGAACGTGAACCTGATGTACTTCGATGCGCAATACACGCTGCCAGAACTGGCGGAAAAAGCCAACTGGGGGCATAGTGCCGCACAGGTGGGTTTGGATATCGCCATTCGTGAAGGCATTCAGAAAGTCATGTTTGCCCACCATGATCCGGGGGCACGCATTGAACATGTTCAGGAGCTGAAACGTCAGACGCGGGAATACTATGAATCCCGGCAGCGTTTCGCCTCGGCGAACCAGAACTCACTTCCGCCGGTGGAGTGGGACTTTGCCCACGAAGGCATGGAAATCAAACTTTAATTAAAAAAGGCGGGGTTCAACCCGCCTTTGCTATTTTTTCCAACTGTGCTGTTTTCTCATTCAGATTTTCAATCAGATTCTTTTTCTGTTTCAGGTCCATCGACCCCAGAACCGCGATCACCAGCTTTTGCAGCTGCTGTTTATATTCGCTGAAGGCCGTTTGATATTCGGGCAGATCCATGGCGGCTGGGTTGTTGTAATAGGTTTTTAAGAACTCTCTTTTGGCTTCAGGGGTGGTCATCAGCTGCTGATAACGGGTCAGGATGTGGGCTTTGTTTCGCGCCTTTAGTTCACCGGGAAAGGGTGATGAATCCAGGTGGGCATTGATCATGTCTTCTTGTTCTGAGGTCAGTGAACCCAGGAACATTTCAAAGTATTCGGTGTACTTGTTGCGCATTTCTTTGCGGTATTTGGAAGTCTGATGGAACTTATCCAGATCGGCTTGGGTTTTCTTTTCAAATTCCCGCGCGAAGGTGGCTAACTGCCTGGGTTCTGTCGAGGAAAGGAAGCGTCCGGCGGTGCCGGCAAAGCGGGCGTTGATCTGTTCAACATCCCTCAGGAAAAGATCAAAATAGAAGCTGGTGCGGGATGAATCTAAAGTCCCTTTTTGCACCTCTTTCTGAAGTCCTTTGAGTCGTGCGATCCATTGGGGCAGAACCTCGGATTTGATTTCACCAAGATCCTTCTGCACGCCGTTTTTAAGGTCCCGGCTTTGTGAACTTGAAATATCAAAATAGTCATCAACCTTTGAAGCAATGTAGGTGTCAGCCCACTTGAATGCGATACCAAAATGATTGCAACCCGTCAGGGTTGCAGATCCGGCAGACAGAATGATGAAAAGAAATTTGTTCATTCATCAATTCTATCAGACGAAGCCGTGTTAGCCGCGCTGGGAGCGGTTTTCAGATCAAAGGTCGGGGGATTTCGCCTTGTCAAACACGAGTTCCACTTGAGTTGGGTCACCTTCCTTGTAGGCATTTAAAGCCTCAAGAGTCTTTTGATCCAGCATCACTTTTTCCGTGTTTTCCGGCCATGGGAAGTCATCTGCCGGGAACCGGGTGCCGATCTTTTTCATGAACTGAGTCCACACCGGGACCGCTCCGTTAGAACCAGTCAGCTTGTGCGGAAGATTGTTGTCATAACCGACCCACACTACGGTGGTCAGATAAGGAGTAAAGCCCGCAAACCACGCATCCTTGTTGTCACTGGTGGTGCCGGTTTTGCCCGCTGCCGGATTGAAGAATCCATTCAGAGTGATCGAACGAGCCGTGCCTGACAAAATGGTTTGTTTCATCATGCTGACCAGACTCGCCACTGCGGCAGGATCGACGGTCGCTGTCGGACGGGGATCGTGCACGAAGACTTCCACGTTGTCCGAATTTAAAGCGCGTCTGATAAAGGACAGTGCTGGCTTTTGCCCCATAGCTGCCAGGGTCATATAGCTTTGCAAAACCTCTTTCGGATACATTTCAAACGCACCCAAAGTCATCGCCGGGAAAGATTTAAGCTGCGAAGTCACACCCATTTCATGGGTCACATCAATGACGTTCCCCAAGCCTACCGCCAGTCCCAGGCTGGCAGTGGCAGCGTTCAGGGAATTTTTCAATGCATAGAACATCGGAACTGTGCCGAAAAATTTCTTGCCATAGTTTTCCGGGGACCAGGCCTGACCTTCATACTTGTAAGTGAACTTTTCATCGTTCAGCAAAGTCACCGGGGTATAAGGCTCGCCGGTTTCGGTTTTGTTCAGCAGGGCCGTCAGGTAAACGAAGGGCTTCATGATCGAGCCGATCTGGCGGTGACCATCGATGGCGCGATTAAACTGGGTCATGCGGAAGTTTCGGCCGCCGACAACCACGCTGACCAAGCCTGTCTGATTGTTGCCGACCAGAACGGTGCCTTCCAGGGAATGACCTTTGGCTTTCAGGCCCGAGATGTGTTTGTTGTTTTTCTCCAGGTTTTCCAGATGGCCACGCAAAGAATTCTGCGCGGTTTCCTGTGCTTCCAGATCAAGACCGGTATAGATTTTCAATCCATCGGGGCTTAGTCCCTGAGTCGTCAGTTGCTTGCGAACTGCATCCAGATAGTACGGTGCTGTTTCGGAAGCAATCGTTCGCGGGGCGCCCGGAAGTGGCTGGCGATCGGCTTCGTCAAACTGTGCCTGAGAGATGTAATCCAGGCCCTTCATTTTCGTGAGCACCAGATTGCGGCGGCGCTCGGCGTTTTCAGGCTTTTTGAATGGATTGTAAAGACCCGGGCTGTTCACGATCGCCGCCATCAGCGCGCATTCGCTGATATTCAGATCGGTCAGTTCTTTGCCAAAATAGTAGCGAGCGGCCGCACCGTAACCCCGCACTTGGAAGGCGCCGTTTTGGCCCAGATAGATCACGTTCAGATAAGTTTCCAGAATCTGGTCTTTGCTGAAGCGGGACTCCAGCAGCACGGACATGATGAATTCCTGATACTTTCTTTTCAGGGTTCTTTCGCTGGTCAGGAAATAGTTCTTCACCAGTTGCTGAGTGATGGTGCTGCCCCCTTGGGCCCGGCGACCGGAAGTGACGTTTTTTACCAGGGCGCGGAAGATGCCTTTGAAGCTGACTCCGCCATGTTCCAGGAACTGGGCGTCTTCGATGGACATCACTGCATTGGAACACATCGGTGGTACTTCACCCAGAGTGACAGTTTTTTGCATCAGCGGTTCGTTGCCGATATATTGAGCAAGAAGGGGAGCCTCGCTGACGGCCTCTTGCACTTCTTCAAAGGGGGCGCCCTTGAAGATGCGGGAAATCAAACGGTCTTTTTGCACCACCAGAATCTGAATGGAGCTGTCCACGTCCTGAGTGCGGGTGTCTTGCGTGACCCAGCCGATGCAAGCGTCCTGATTTTCATCCAAACCCACCTGCAGACGGGCGGCGCACTGCTCGCGTGTGGCAATAAAGTAATCTCCGGACAGCAGTCGTTGATCGAACTCGCGACGGCGATAGTTCTGACGCAGAAGCTGTTTCTCGATGTCAGAGATCTGGATCAGACTGTGTGTCTGGAAAGTCGGTGGAGCTGCGTAAAATTCAGTCGGAACGATGAACTTTTTCGATTCCAGTTTGGCAGTCAGTTCTTTCTCGAGCGCAAAGTACGAATAAGCGCCAATGCCAAGCCCGCAGATGATTACAAGCGTCAGAAGGATTGTAAAAGCCAATAAAATAGTCTTTAATCGTGGTCGAATCATAGATGACAGAGTAGTACGAAACTCACTCGGTGAACAACCTTTGAAAATGTTTTTCATAAGTTGCCTTTGTGAAAGGATTGTTTGTGGCTAAGAAGAAATCTTCTGCTAAAAAAGCCAGTGTAAAAAAGGTCGTTAAAAAGGCCGTCAAAAAAAGCGGTGTAAAAAAATCTCCTGCAAAAGCCGCTAAAAAACCAGCTCCCGCAAAAAAGAAAGCTCCTGCCAAGAAAACGGCTGCTAAAGCACCAGCAAAAAAAGCTGCTGTGAAGAAGCCGGCTGTGAAAAAGGCCGTTGCCAAAAAGCCGGTCGCTAAAAAGGCTGTGAAAGCTGGCAAACCTGCGGCAAAAAAGGCGGCAGCGAAACCAGCTAAAGCAGCAGCTCCAAAGGTTGCTATGCCGACCGCTCACTTGGTGCGTGAATCTGCCCCTGTTAAAAAACTGGATTTGAGTGGCTTTGTCACTCCATTGGACGACCGTCTGATGGTTCAGGTTTCTGGTGCCGAAAAAATGACCGCGGGTGGTTTGTATATTCCTGACTCTGTGGCTGACACTTCCGGGAACATGCAAGGTTTCGTTGTGGCTGTTGGACGCGGGCACATGAATAAAAAAGGCCATGTGCGTCCGATGGATGTGCAAGTCGGGGACAAAGTTGTGTTCTCTGAATATGCCGGTTCTAAAATCAAAATTCAAAATGAAGACCTCATTATTCTGCGTGAAGCGGATGTGATGGGCGTGGTTTCCAAGTAAAGGAATAAAGATGTTGAAAAAGAACTTTTTGAAAGCATTGGGTCTTTCTGTCGCATTGGCGACTCCGGCGGCTCACGCCCTGTCTTTGGATTGGAGCGGTGGTTACCGTTTTGAATGGACTGAGATTGATCGTCCGTCTTTGGGTTCTCCGACGGAAAGAAAAGCTTACGGCACCAACTATCTTTATCTGAGCCCGACTGTGATCGCGGCAGACGGTGTGAACGTTGTTTCCCGTTTTGATATCCTGAACAGCGCGGATTATCCAAATTCTCAGCTGGGTGAAATCTGGGGTTTGAACTCCAACACGGCTGCGGCTTCTTCCACGAACCAAGGTTCCACCAATGTTCGTGTCAGCCAGCTTTATCTGACTGTGAACCAGGAATACGGCGCTTTGGTTGTGGGTCGTGCTCCGTTTGAGTTCGGTTTGGGTATGACTTACAATGCCGGCAAAGGTCTGTTCGACCACTGGTATGACACTCGCGATATCGTGGGTTACAAAATCGTGGTGGGTGACTGGTTCTTCATGCCGTCCTTGGGCCGCAAACAGTCCACTGGCTACGGTCAGGGTGGTTCTATCTCCACAATGGGTTTGCACCTTCAGTATGAAAATGCAGAAAACAAAACCACTTTGGGCGTTTATCAGGAAACTTCCAAAGGTGTGAAAGAGGCTTTGGGTTACCAAACTCCGGATCAGGTTGAAGCTATCGGTGGAGCAGGCGCGACTGTTGGTGAAAGCATGAACGTTCAGCGCACCAACGTGGTGTTTGGACGCGGTTTTGATTCCTTTGGTTTCAAATTGGAAGCCGGTTTCCAGAGCGGTGAAACAGGTGTTTTGACCGCAGGTGGTGATTCTGTGTCCTTGAATGGTTTCGGTGTGGCTTTGGAATTCGAAGTTCCAGCTAAAGAATCCAAATGGGATTACAGAGTTCGTGCCGGTATGGCGACGGGTGAAGACGGTGGTTCTTCCGGTTTCGGTGGTTATGCCTTCAATCAGAACTATGATGTGGCGATGTTGTTGTTCAATCATCGTTTGGGCATGAAAGACTTCCTGAATACCAACGCTTATCGTTCCAATCCGAACCTGACTGTTGGAAATTCTGCGGATGATGAATACGTGAGCAACGCAATTTACCTTGCTCCATCCGTGAACTATGCTTGGTCCGAAAGAGTCGACCTTCGCAACACTCTGGTTTATGCACAATTGATGCAGACCCAGAATTCTTCTGTTGATTCTACAAAAGATCTGGGCCTAGAATGGGATATCGACGTGGTTTACAAACACAGTGATAAAATTCAGTGGGTGAATCAGGTCGGTCTTCTGTTCCCAGGCGAAGCTTGGAAAAACGGGTCTGGAGCAGACGGAAACCTGGATAACGGGTTTACATTTGGATTTGCATCTAAAGCCGCCATCAGCTTTTGATTACAGCACGATTGCAACTTGTACGACAGCTTGATGACTACTTGAAACATCTTGTTTGGTGGTGAGCAGGGCCCGGGGGGCGAAAGTCCCCCGGGATTTTTTTTGCCTTAAAACATCATAGACAACGCTCCGGGGATTTGTAATATCAGGTCTGCAACCGAAATCGGAGGTTCTATGAAAGCGTTCTTTGGATCCATCGCGACTGTTTTGTTGTTGGCAGCTCCTGCCGCCCAAGCCTGGACCGAAGTGGCCTACGAAACTATCTTTGCTAATCAGCCGACCTTCCAGCAGATTATTTTGCGTAATAGCAAAGCCGAATATCAGGAAGTCATGGTTCAGGTCATGAACCCCAATGGGGCCCGCATTCAAAGAGCCGAAATTATCACCGAACAGGGCTGGTCCAAACCGGTCTGGAGACTTGAAGGCGACTACCGCTTCGGCATGCAGCGATCCGACGTTTTTCAAAAAGCTAAAATCAGATACTTCCGTACCTATCTGACGACTCTTCGTCCGGGTGAACCGGTTCGTCTGCGCGTGATGATGCGCTAGAGGGAATCTTCCATTATAGGTGAAGTGTAGTGGCAGCCCATAAGACACAGGGGCATATTCTTTACGCCCATCATTCCTGTTGCCATGACATATTTGTTCTTTAGATCTTCAGCTTCCTGTTCGGTCATGTGATCCAAATCAAAAAAGGTTCTGGAAATAAGGGGAATGTCCTCGCTTGCCTTAAACGTAATATAGCTCCTAGTCTGCGGAAGAATTTCGGCAGCCGCTGTTAGCTGGGCATGTTGCGGAGCAAGGTCTTTAGACAGCAAAGCCAACTTAATAAAGGCAAACGGAGTTCCAACCAGTTTGCCGCCGGCAACGGGAAGTTCTATTTCCATGTTTTCGACTTTCTTACGGCTTAAGAGATACTTAAGATAATTTAGATTTCCACTGGGATGGCGGGACTGAGAGATGATTTCTCCTAACAGCCAAATTTTGAAATTCTGATTGTCCAAATTATCCTGGCAATAGGTTTCTGCCAACCCCAGGACGGTATTGCTGAAAGTGTTTGAAAAGACACTCATGAACGAGTGAACGTTTAATAGATCTGAGCAGCCCAGATTGATCTTTTGAAAGTGAGCCCACGCCTTTTCCAAAGTGCCATAGGTCGACAAGTTTTGATATTGGAGCATCGCCCACATTCCAATGGCATTTCCGGATTCTTGGCTATATTCCCGAACGAGCAGGTATGGTTTTTTGTGAAAACTGGAACCTTTGATAAAGGCAGAAGCTCCCTTCGCAATCAGAAGACTGACGATAGGATGGTTTCCCCGCTGGAGAGCAACCTCTAAAAGGGTTTGTCCGTTTTCTTCAATTGTTGCCAAATCCGGCATGGGCCGGGATTCGATAAGTGATTGAACTTCTTCGAAGGAAGCGTACTTCACGGCCTGAAAGATTGATTGAGCCGGAGATTCTACCGACCTTGTAGTGACGTATTTTTCTTCAGCCTGGTCTTTCTGAAATGCGCAACCCACAACGAAGAAGACGAGGAGGCTTGAAATAAGCAGACTTTTCATTCCTCTTCCTCCGGGTTCCAGAAGTCTCCGCTGGCCTCTGCCAATGAATCATTGAGGATGGTGTTGCCCCAAAAGTTTTCGTCGTTGCGGAGTTCATCGATAGTAATCGAGAATTTTGCTTCGTCGATAGTTTTACACTTTCCCGGGCAATAGATTGTGGCCAGTGCCTCCGGAAAACGTGTGATTTTTTGCAGATAAGTGCTGAAGTTCTCGTGTCTGGCTGGATACTTGATATTTCGCCACCAGAGCAAAAGCGATGGATTTACAAAGTAGGTGCGGTCTTCTTTATCGCTATAGTGCCAATATCCATGGAATTTATTCGGCATTTTGCCAGATATAAACTCTGCCAAAGCGAAGTGCGGAAGAGCCTTATTTAGCTGGGTATCAAGCTCGTCAAGCAGAATATAAGAAGCATCTTTGACCAGCCTTTCAAATAGCTCGTCATTTTGCATGGAGGGAGCTTTAATAAGCTTTTCTATTATGGCCAAAGGAATTTCATGGTCGCGATATCCACGCGTGATTGCGGGTATCACCTCGGAGGCCGGAGTCTGATTGGTGATGACAAAAGTCAGCAGCTCTTCAAAGGACCTGCTCTTAAGAAGACTTCGAATTTGCGATTTGGACCGTGATATGCCCGCCCTGAGAGCGTGGTACTTAAACAGCTCTAAGGAGCTTGGTTTCTTTTGTTCTAATTTTAGAGTGCCGACTTCCTGATACAAAGACTTCTTGGTTGTGGTATTGGCCACGAATGGTGAGGCGCCCAACTGAGCCAGGTGCCGGATGACTTCAACGTCACCACGCAAGGCTGCATTTTCCAATGGCGTGCTGCCATCTGGAAAATTCTGATTTAGATCGGCTTGGGACTTGGTTTGAATGGCGTCCTTCAGGTCATGAAGTTCAGCTTCAAGAATAAGTTTTTGGAAGGCGTTCTCAGGGGTTTTGGCTGACTGGGCCAACGGCGTTTCAGACGGCGCGGCTGGTTTGTTTTGATCTTTCGAGAAAGAACAACCCATCAAAACAGTCATTATGATTGTTTGCGCAAGAATGACTTTTTTCATGTTTTGTTCTCCTTTCTCAATAGGACAAGGGTCCTTCGTGGACCCTTGGGAGGATTGAATCAGTTAGCTTTTATTGACGACCGCGGATCAGTGCTCTTTGCTGCAAAGCTTCGGCCGTCGCATCGCGTGGGGTTCCGAAAGTCACACCGCTGCTGTTTGGGTGAACATTCAGTTGCGTTTGCGTCTGAGTGCTCAGCGCCGTACCACCTGTTCTGGAGGAAACTCCTGATGGAATTGTCCCTGGCGTGGTTGGCAAAGTTCCGATGGAAGTAGTTGGAACCTGGCTCTGAATAGTGCCGATGGTGCCGCGACCCGGGTTTTGAAGTCTACCGGACAGGTCGATACCTGGGTCTTTAACGGTACCAGTCGTTTTTCCGGCGAAGGCGTTCAAAAGAGCGAGGTAGGATTCAGTTAAGAAAGTTCTATAAGATGCTTTCTGCATTTCGGTGATGTTGCCAATTGAACTCGCTGATTGAATACCAACAAGACTGTTTCTCTCAAGGATAGAAGCCAATGCGCTAGTTTCGCCTTTGCGAATTTCAGCTTCGGTGGTCAAATATGCGAATTCTTGTTGATTTGTAGTTTTCAGAGACAGTGCAGTTAGTGCTGCTGCTTGCTCGGCTTCGTATTTCAACAGGTTTGACTGCGCAGACAATAGCTTTGAGCGAACCATTTCATGCTTTCTTGGTATTTCAGCAAGTAAATTTCTTGTTAGAAGTAGAGTCTTCTCTTTCAGAGTGTCTGCATCTTCTTTGGCCCATTGGAATGAGATGTTGTCGTCATAGGAAATCAGACCTGCTTTTACTCGGTCCTGCAGGTTAAGTGAGGATCTGATAGTGGTAAGCTGTTCAACCAAAAGCGGCTGAATTGCTTCGGAGAAGAACTTGGATGCTTCGGACGAAGTTACATCTTTCTTTTCGTCATTCAATATGTCTGTGAATCCTGGAGCTAGGCAGGAAAGAGCGTCTGCAATCTCTTTATGGCGCTTGCACTCTTTACGCAGCTTCTCGAAGTGGTCTACAGCCTTCTTTTCAACAACTTCTTCACCCGTAGCCTCAGCATCCGCTTCCGCCACTTCTTCTTTTTTAGCCACTTTCTTTTTAGGTGCAGCTGGCTGTTCAGCCAATTTTTTCATCAGCTCCACATTCAGGGCATCGATATCAGATTTGTTTTTTGCGCTCAGGACGATGGTGTCGTAACCACACTTGCCTTCGCAGACTTTGCCTTCAGTTGTTCTTTTTGGAACCAAAGCCAGGACTTCTTCATCACCGTTATCAATGTATTTAACGGGCATCACACCTTCAGCGGTGTAAACCTTGCTTTCAGTCAGATCGCCGCTTGTGGAAGCGAAGTCTGCGGAAGCAATTCCGTCATTATGAGTGTTGAACGATACATTGAATCCCAAGACAGCCAGCAGAGCTGATGTCAGAACCCATTTCTTTTGCGGGTAAGTGAATTTCATAAGTCCTCCTATATGAAGGGAACATCCAGTCCCTTTTATCTACACTTATGTAAAGCGAAGGCCGGGCCAAAACCCGAGGTTCGTGCCATCGGCCCTAAACACAGGAAATAGCTAAGAGTTCTCATGTTGAGATTCATTGCACGGCCCCTAGAGGTTGTAGAACTTCTGGTGTCTCGATGCGAGAACCCTCAAAAAATACCGAATTTCAATAGCTTAGCGCTGTTTAAGGGGGCGAAAGGCAAAGCGTGAAAAAGCGCCCCTTTCGGTCACTTTTAGGCTATAAGACTGCCATGAAGTTTCATTTCCCGCGAAGCAAAAGGCCTGAACATGTCGCCGAATCCGATTGGAATAATTGGACCTGGCAGCTTCGTCATTCCCTCAAGTCACAAGACGATTTCGCCCAGCATTTTGAATTAAGTGCGGATGAAAAAGCGGCGTTCGTGGGTGGGAAAGAACTTTTCAACGTGCGCACAACGCCGTACTACGCAAGCCTTGCACAAGGTGCTGCGGGCCAGTCCATCCGCCAGATCCTGATGCCTCATCGCTATGAAATCGAAGAAGGTGATCAGCAGATGCTCGATCCTTTGGGGGAACGTCAGAACAAGGCAGCCCCTCGCTTGATCCACCGCTATTCAGATCGTGTGTTGTTCCTGATCACAGACATCTGCAGTGTTTACTGCCGCTTCTGCACCCGCAAACATTTCACCGGGCAAGAGCAGGCCTTCATCCGCAACGAAGAATACGAACAGGCTCTGGCCTATATCAAGTCCCACACCGGGATTCGTGAAGTGATTCTGTCCGGCGGCGATCCGCTGACGGTCAGTGACAAGCAACTGGACCGGGTGCTGGGGGACTTGCGTGCGATCGAGCATGTCGAGATCATCCGTATCGGTTCCCGCATGCCGGTGGTGTGCCCGATGCGCGTGACTGAAGAGCTTGTGCAGATTCTGAAAAAGCACAAACCGGTGTTTTTGATGTCGCACTTTAACCATCCGGACGAGCTGACAGCCGAAGCTGTGGAGGCTTTGGAAAGACTGGTGGACAACGGTGTGCCGGTGATGAATCAGATGGTGCTATTAAACGGCATCAACAATCATCCGGCATTGGTGCAGGCCTTGAACCGCCGCCTGTTGTTCCTGCGTGTGAAGCCTTACTACATGTTCCAGTGCGACCCTTCATTGGGTACTGATCACTTGCGCACATCTGTGGAAGATTCACTGGAAATTCAAAAAGAGCTGTGGGGTCACCTGTCCGGTCTTGCGATGCCGAATCTGTCTTTGGATATTCCCAATGGCGGGGGGAAAACTTATCTGGTACCGAACTTTGAAGTCGGCCAGGAAGGCCGTACTCGTCACTATGTCGGTTGGGACGGGGTGAAGGCTGAATACGTCAGCCCTGCACCGGAAAAGATTCGCAAGCCCGATGCCTCGATGTACGAGGCCGAGTGGGCTCACCTGAAAAACAGCAAGAACTTACTTTAGTTTTCCGTTCACGCCATCCAAAAGCTCTTTGCCCAGAAGGCCGATTTCTTCCAGCTTCTGCACTGGCAGACGGTTGAAAGTCACAGCCCAGGCATAACCATCACCGTGACGGGTGAAATAGGAAAGCGTTCCGGTTTCCAAAGCCCCGGCGTGTCCGATGTTTTTCCCGCCTTCCATGCACACCCAGCCCAAGCACGCATTCGGATTTCCGATGGTGGTCACGGGTGCTGTCATCACCGCGACAGTTTCAGGTTTTAGAATTTGTACACCTTTGTTCCAAGGGGTTACGGCATTGGCAATCTTCACCAGATCTGATGGTGTCGCCAGCCAACCACCGTGCCCATCCATGGTATGGAAGACATAACCATTGTAGGACTGCGGTCCCATGGTTTTATTGTCGAAAACAGACTTGTTGGGTGCAGAGCGGGGATCATCATAATAGCGCGCTTCGTTTGGCAGAAGGTCTTGCAACGTGTTCCCGGCAATCTTCATATCGGTGATGCCCAGCGGTTGCAGGACTTTCTGCTGCACATACTGTTCGTAAGGCATTTTAGACAGGGACTCGATAATACGAGCCAGAATGTTGAAGCCCAGATTGGAATAGTGGAATTCTTTCCCCGGAGCCACATCCAGCTTCTGATATTTCAAAACATAAGAAATCACAGTCTCAGCACTTGCCGGAACCGCGGTCTTCATTTTTTTTGCAATGGTGTAGACTTCATATTGCGGGTCACCGCTGACGCTCAGATCCCAACCGCCGGAATGCTGAAGCAAATCACGCAGGGTGATTTTGTAAACGCGGTGATCGCGGATCTGGCGGTACTTTGGCAGATAACCACGCGGGCCGAAGACAGGTTTGTTCAGAGCTTTTTCCAGATCGACACCGGAATCTTCCAGTACTTTGAACATGGCGATGGCCGTGATGGGTTTGCTGGCGCTGGCAATGCGCCATAAAGTGGTGTCGGTGGGCGCTGTTTTGTTTTCGACATCCGCCAAGCCATAATTGGCAGTGTGAATGATCTCGCCGTCTTTAAGGATTGCGACAGAAGCACCAGGTATGTTGTGTTTTTGAATGAAAGTACTTACGAAATCCCCGGCGGTTTTAGCCGATTCATTCTTTTTCGGGGCGCTGGTGCAGCCGATCATCAGCAGCGAAACCAGCAGGGTCATCAGGGATGTTTTCATTAAGAGCTCCTTCTCGCTATGAGACAGCGTGATCGATTTTTGGCTTAAAGAAAACAAGTTTTCGTGGATTTTCTTAGCCGTCAGTACAGTTGCGTTTTGGCCAGTTGTTAATGTCCGGTGAAAATTCAATCCATAGTCTTGTGAAGTACCATCAGAATCACCCGAATAGTTCAGCAGACACAACCGCAAACTCGGATGTAGGCGGTCCACTATTCAAGGAGGCTAAGCCATGGTTATGACGAAGTAGCGAGGAAATAAATGGGAATGAGAGTAACAACCAATATTGCAGCCCTGAATGCCCAAAGAAATCTGGCGGGTTCGCAAAGAATCGTAAATGATTCTATGGCCAAACTCGCTTCGGGCAGTCGAATCAACAAAGCGGCAGATGATGCTGCGGGTTTGGCGATATCAGAAGGGTTGAAGGCCCAGATTCGTTCTGCAGCCCAGGCTCAAAGAAATGCCAACGATGGTATTTCAATGATCCAGACGGCAGAAGGCGGTCTGAACGAAGTCGGTAATATCATCGTGCGCCTGCGCGAACTGGCAATCCAGGGTGCTTCCGACACAGTCGGGGAAACCGAGCGCGGCATGCTTAATAAAGAGGTGACTCAGCTGACCAGCGAAATGCAGCGTATTGCCAAGTCCACGACGTGGGGTACGACGAAGTTGCTGGATGGCTCGGCGCCGAAGTTTGATTTCCAGGTGGGCATCGGCAACGACGATTTCGCGGATCGCATCAGTTTTAATGCGGGCGAGCACGCGGCGACGCTGGATGCTTTGGGTCTGGAGGGGCTGGATTTCTCTTCGAAAGAAGGGGCACAGACAGCACTGAAACGACTGGACGATGCGCAGACGAATGTCAGCGGCACCCGGGCTTATCTGGGGGCTTTGCAGAATCGTCTGACTTCGACAGTGGACAACCTGGGTGTGACTCAGGAAAACCTGTCCGCGGCCAACAGCCGTATCCGTGATACTGATGTTGCAACAGCATCCAGTGAAATGGTCAGAAATAATATTTTACTGCAGGCAGGAACTTCGATTCTGGCTCAGGCAAATCAAGCAAACCAGTTGGCGTTAAAGCTGATCGGTTAGCAAGCACTCCGTGAGGGGGCCCATTCCCGGGCCCCTTTTTTTTTGCTCTTAAGAGGCCTTGCGGCCTTCGATCAATCCACGCAGATCCGAAATCAGGGAATCCACGGCCTCGGTTTTTTCATTCAGTTCTTTTGCAATGGAAGAAACCTGTTCTGAAGCCTTGGTGTTGCTTTGCGATGTCGTGTCCAGACTGACCAGGGCCCCGGAAACCTGCTGGATGCCCACGCGCTGTTCTTCACTGGACGAAGCAATGTCCTGATTATAAGACGACACCTTTTCAATGTCTTTATGGATGCGAGTCAGAACATCCTGGCTTTGGCCGGCCTTGGCAACACCTTCATTAATGTAGCTGGCACTTTGAGAGATCAATTCAGAGATCTCTTTCGCTGACACGGAACTTCTTTGTGCCAAGGAACGAACTGCTTCAGCCACCACGGCAAACCCACGACCGGCTTCTCCGGCGCGGGCGGCTTCCACGGCGGCATTCAGGGCCAGCAGATTTGTCTGGAAGGAAATGTCTTCAATGATATTGATGATGTCCTGCATTTTTCTGGAACTGTCACTGATCTTGGTCATTGAGTTCATCAGTTGTTTGATCGCGCCCGAGCCGTCTTCAGCAGAAGTTCGGGAGTCTTCAGAAGCCACCTTGGCCTGACGGGCGCGGTCGCTGCTGATTTTAACGATGGCTTCAATCTGACTGATCGAGGCGGTGCTGGCTTCCAGCATGGAGGAAGCTTTGCTAGCACCATTTTGAACGGTCACGCTGGCTTCGGAAAGATAGCTGGCGGCTTTATGCACTTCCTGGGAATTGTCGGCCAGAGCGTCGCAGATTTGTTTGACCGTCTTGGCAACAGACGAGGAAGCAAAGAACGACACCAGTCCCGCCAGGACAATTGAAATAGCAGCAAAGACAGTCACCCAGAAGCGCGCTTGTTCTTCGGCGTTCACTGCCTCATGCGCGGACTGATCCGCGTACTGCACCTGATAGGTTGTTTCATTCAGCAGGGGTTCGTAGACTTTTTGTGCTTTTGTGGGACATACATCGCGAATCAATGCGACAACTTTGTCTTCGTTCTCTTTGTAGTGCGCACTTAAAGCCAGAATCTCGCCGCCGAAGTTTTTGAACTCAGTCCACCCTGCGATGAACTCTTTATAGCTTTTGCGTTCTTTGGCAGAAGGGTCGATCTTTTCATAGGCATCAATATGCTTTTCAAAAAGGACGACTTGCTCTTTGGCTTTTTCAACATAGTGATTCACATCTTCCTGGGTGTTGCCCGCAAGGCCGATGCTGCGAACATGGATGCGCAATTCGCGTATGGTGGCGCGAAGGTCGGCTAGTTCTTTTAAGGAGGGCAGGTTTTCCTGTGCGACGATGCTGTACTCACCACTGACTTTGTTCAGGAAGTAAAATCCCAGCGCGCCGCTGGTTGCGGAAAGCAGGGCTACCGAAAGACCCATCACCGTTAACTTTGCTTTCAAACTCCAGGATTTCATCAACGACCTCACATAAAACTCTGTAAAAAAAATTTGATGACAGAAATTTAATCGGCGGCAATCAACCAAAGTTGAGTAAAAAGATGAAAGAAGAGGTGTTTTTGAAATTTTCGATCTGACGTTTGGGTGAGAAAATGGCCTTACTACGAATGATATTCGCGTAAATATTCGGGGGCCAAATGTGTTTCGTGGCTGGAATCATCCTTTTGGACGACAGCCTGGCATGTTTAGTTGAATAAAAAAAGCCCGGACGGTGCCGGGCTTTATCAACGTGCTGTCAGCTCTTAAAACTAGAAGTTGAAAGAATAAACTGCGGAAGTGAAATCCACAGAAGACGCCGTGTCTTCGTCGAACCAGTTCCATACTTCGAAGCGCTCAATGCCGATAGCGCCAGCGCCGTTAGCAAGTTTGTACTGAGCACCGTAGCGGAAGCTTGGACCAACAACAGTCTTGTCATCAGCGCCATCCATTTTGATCATGGAGATGCCCACGCCTGGAGCCAGGAACGCAGTCACGTTGGAAGCTTCAACAAGTCTTACGAAAGAGTGTGCACCAAAGCTCAATACCTGAGGGATGCCAGCGTCTTTCTTTTCAGTTTGCATGAACACGTAAGCACCCAGCGCGCCTTGGGCATCGTCAAATTCCATACGACCACCGATGTTCAATGCAGAACTGGTCATACCCAGATTGATGCTGGCAGTTTTGTTGCCGCCGTTGGAAGCAACATTTCTAGCTGCGAAGGAAACAGAAGAGGACAGAACACAAAGGACAACGATCAACTTTTTCATTAATTACTCCTTGTTAGTAACCCGAAGAAGTTTGTCAGTTATCCTCATTTTGGCAACAAAAAAAATATGACTACACGCGCTCCAAGCGGGCGTACTTCACCACGAATTTCTTCACAGTTTTATCCGTGAACATCACGCTGACCTTGAAGTTTTCGCCGGTGCCTTCGGTTGCGTACACAGTGCCGACCCCAAATGTCGGGTGTCTTACGCGCATACCTTTAGAGAATGGCGCAGATCCGCTCCCTTCATTGTCGTAATCCGGGAAGTCTTGAGCATCATCGTAACTCTGCGTGCGCGCACGATTGCGGTCAGAGCTGGTGGCGCCCCATTTCGGCGTGCCGCCAAAGTCAGAGTCATAAGAGCTGGAACCATAGCGGGCCATAAAGCGCGGCGCTTCGGCCGATGTTTTAAAGTCGATCAGGTTCTGCGGGATTTCCTTGATGAATCGGGAAGGCGGATTGAATTGCTCCTGGCCCCACACGCGTCTCATTTTCGCGTAGGTCAACCACAGTTTCTGGCGAGCGCGGGTCATGCCCACGTAAGCCAGACGGCGTTCTTCCTCGACATCTTCTTCGCTGTCACTTTCCGCACTGCGAGCACTTGGGAAAAGATTTTCCTCAAGACCCACAACAAACACGTAAGGATATTCAAGACCCTTGGAGATGTGCAGAGTCATCATGGTGACCGAGTTCTGTTCCTGATTCAAAGAATCCACGTCGTTCACCAGAGCCATTTCTTCCAGGAAGCTGATCAATGTCGATTCTTCACCACGCTCTTGCACGAACTGGGCAATGGCGTTGTCCAGTTCCTCCAAGTTTTCGATGCGCGCCTGGGATTCCGGGGATTCATCTTTTTTCAAAGCTGCCAGATATTCGGTGCGATCCAGAACCACAGCAAAGAATTCCAGCAGTTTCAAATGCTGGGCATTTTGCTGAAGGTCTTTCATCAGATCAACAAAGCGGCGGATCTTGCCGGTGGTGCCGGCATTGAACAGACGCTCGTCGCAGGATTTTTCAGCTGCTTCGAACATGCTCAGGTTTTTGTGAGCTGCGTATTCTTCGATTTTTTCAATCGTGGTTTTTCCGATACCGCGTGCTGGAACATTGATGATGCGCTTCAGGGCGATATCATCTGCAGGGTTGATGGACAGCTTCATGTAGGAAATCATGTCCTTGATCTCCATACGCTCATAGAAGCGCACGCCGCCAACCAAGCGATACGGAATACCCATGGTGCGCAGCTGTTCTTCCAGAACACGCGACTGGGCATTGGTGCGATAGAAGATCGCATAGTCGTTGTGCGAGCCTTCGCCTTCGTTGATCATCGACTGGATGGTCTTTGCAACGAAGCGGCCTTCTTCGTATTCGTTCTTTTCCTCACGCACGTGAATCAGATCGCCGGGTTCATTGGAGGTGAACAGGGTTTTGTCTTTGCGCTGGGAATTGTTTTTGATCACGGCCGTGGCGCCATTTACGATGTTGGCGCTGGATCGGTAATTTTCCTCAAGCTTGATCACCTTCGCGTCGCGGAAGTCTTTTTCAAAATCCAGGATGTTTTTGATGTCGGCTCCGCGCCAGCTGTAGATGGACTGATCCTCGTCACCCACCACGCACAGGTTGCGGTGAGCGGAAGCCAGCATCTGCACCAGCAGATACTGAATGTGATTGGTATCCTGATACTCGTCCACCATGATGTAGCGGAATTTTTTCTGATACATCTGCAGAACATCAGGGTACATGCGGAACAGATCATAGGTTTTCAAAAGCAGATCATCGAAATCAAGGCTGTTGGCCTTTTTCATTTCGCGCTCATAGGCTTTGTAAACTTCAACAGTCTTTTGATCCATCAGACGTTTCGAGGACTTTTCCAAACCTTCCGGGGAAAGGCCCATCATCTTGGCGCTGCTGATACGGCTTTGGAAGTTTTTTGCCGGATACATCTTGTCGTTGATATCCAGAGCGGTCATGACTTTCTTGATCTGGCTTAGCTGATCGGAAGAATCATAGATTCCGAAGAAGGGCTTGTAATCCAGAAGTGTGATGTGCTGGCGCAGAACGCGAACACAGAAGCTGTGGAAGGTATTGATCCAAAGCTGGGTGTGAACAATGGCACCCATGTCCGCCAGGATCTTGTAAATACGATGTTCCATCTCTTTGGCGGCCTTATTGGTAAAGGTCACACACAGGATTTCATCGGAAGCCGCGACCCCTTGGCCGATCATATTGGCCATGCGGTGGGTAAGGACGCGGGTTTTGCCAGATCCGGCGCCGGCAAGGATAAGCAAAGGCCCTTCCAGGGTTTCGACGGCATCCTTCTGCGCGGGGTTCAGATTTTTCGTAACAAAATCAAGTACATCCATGGCGGCTTCCTTAATGTGCGTTTGCAGGGGCTGTCGAACTTCTGGTGAGACTGACAAAGTTTGTCTATCCCTAAGTTTTCATTGAGGTTTTCGCCATTTTCCACTATAACTATAACGCAATAAGTCAAGTGAGCGAGAGAACCCCTCCGTTTATAGAACTTAGAGAGGACTTTGTGAAGCGCGTTTTTAGCCGGATCACAGCAGCAATTCTAGTCGCAGGCGCCTTGGGCGCTTGTGCCCCGCAGTCTGAGAGTGCTGATCAGTCCGGCAATGTCCGCGTACTGGCACCACAAAGCAATTCCAAGGCGGGTTATTCCCTGCAGACGGTAGAGCTGCTTGGAATTGAAGACCTTCAGACCGTCACCGGTAAATTCGTTCGTTTTTTCCTCAGCCCGCGCATTACCAATAACTCCCTGCACGGCCGTCCTGCCGTGGCTCGCTTTATCAAAAATAAATCCGGTGATTTTATCCCGGCCAACGAAATGACCCAGCAACTGGTCACCATTTATGCTCACACACAGAAACTGGCGCTGCTTGATGAAGAGCTGGGCGCTGGTGGTGTGAATCAGTGGCCGCGTGATGTGGGCGTGGGTGTCAGAGTGAAAGGTTCTTCCGGAGCCAATAACGCATTTTATGACGGAGCCACCGATTCCATGCTGGTGGTGCCTTACACGCAAGACGGTCTGGCAATCGCAATCAACGGCGGGATTCTGGCGCATGAGCATTTCCATTCTCTGTTCTTTAAACTGGTTTTGAAGGACGTCGTCGATGACGATGCCGGTGTACACAGCCGCGATTCCTTTATGGATGACGCCAGTATCGTACAAGAAGACTTGTCCGGTCGTGGTCGTCGCGAAAAGCCGGTGCTGATCGGTGATGAATTGGATGAAGCAACTCTTTTGAAATTCCACCGTTTGGCGATGATGCGCGGTCTGAATGAAGGCCTGGCTGATTTCTGGGGCTGGATGTACACCGGGAATCCTGATTTCATCGCTCAGTCCCTGCCAAGCCAGAAACGCGTTCGTTCCCTTGAGGTCAGTGATCTGTTTGGTATCTATGAGCTTCCGAATAAAACAGTCGTGCGTAATAACCTGGAGCTGTTCCATGCTTCCGGTGAACGCACGAAGTTCCGCGACTATGTCACGGGTTATGCTTACACGGTGGGAACGCAGTTTTCCCGCGTGCTGAAAAAGTTCACGGACATCTATTCCAAAGAACGCGGCCTTGAAGATCTTGCCGCCCGCAAAGAAGTGGCAAAGCTGGTTATCAAGATGCTGCCGTCTTTGAAGGTCGATCTGGCTGAAAAGAAAGACACTTACTATACGCATGATCAGTTCGTTCAAAGCCTGGTTAAAGAACTGGGCGAAATGAAAAAGAAAGAATGCGAATTCCTGGCTGAGGTTCTGGAAACTTCTGCAGAAACTCCGATGGTTTATTCCTGTGTGGAAGAAACTGGCTGGGTGATTAAATCAGCGACGGCCGAAAATCCTGAAGCACGGGAAGTGAAGTAAATGAAATTCGTCGCGGGATTGTTGTTATTCTTGTTGTCCGTAAGTGCTTTTGCCCAAGAGTCGCGAATGAAGACGCCCACGGAGGCGCCGGTGTCCTTGCTGGCGGCTTATCCGTTTGGCTATGAAATGCGCTATGAGCGCGGCAATTCCGGTGATCTGGAAGCCCGTCAGCCACGGAACTTTTCCATCGGCTATCATCGCAATCGCTACAGCCTTCTGGTGGAATACGCAAGCTTCACGGACACCACCGGCAACAGCACCTCCAGCATCGAGCGCCGTCATCAGGATATGACCCTGTGGGGCCGGTACAATGTCTTAAGCGGCAAAGAAGGCGGCATGCGCGGAGTGATTTATTTCGGTGCCGGCGTTGGTGGTTACGAGGAAGAAGTCATCACCCGATTCATGACCGACAGTCGTTCTGATAAAACCGGAATGAAGGTGATGGGTGGATTGTCTGCAGGGCTTGAGCTGTTTATCTTAAGCACCAGTCAGTATGGTGTGACCGTGGGGATGGAAGGCCGGGCATTGCTGGGGTCTGATTTTGATCCGAATCCGACTTTGGGTGCTGTTCTGCGTGCGGGCCTGGTGGTTCCGCTATAAAAAAAGCCCCGTTCTTTCGAACGAGGCTTCCTTAGGAATTTAATTAAAAGCGGGTGAACAATTACTCAGTGATCTTTTGAACGATCGCAGAGCCGACTTTCGCTTTAGTCACAAGCTCTGTGCGGTAAGCTTGAGCTTCTTTCTGAGTCGCAAACTGGCCAACACTTACGCGGAACCAGGTTTTGCCTTTGATATTTGCCGGGATATAGAACGCGCTATAACCTTTGTTTTTCAGGTCAGAAGCCATTTTCTGAGCTTCTGCTTCATCAGCATAAGACGCCACTTGCACAGTGAATTTGCCCACTGCGAACTGAGCCACATCTTTAGGAAGGGAAGAAGGCAGACGGTCTTCTTTCGCCGTTACTTTCTTTTCTGCTGCTTCCAAAGTTGTTGGAGCTTTGCCTGCCGCTACGTTTTTCGCAGCTTCAGATGGTTCGTTGTGCTGGGTTACAGGAGTTTTGTCACCTTTGGTTGGGTTCGGTTTGTGAGTCTCAACTTTAGGTTCTTTGGATTCAACTTTTGTTTCAGCGATTTCACCGTGGTGACTGGCAGGAGCCGCGTGTTCACCGTGAGCTGGTGTTGCTTCGTTTTCAGTTGTTACAGGAGTCGTTTCATCCGCCACGAATTCTTCAGCAAGTTTCGCGATCTCTTCATCAGTCATCGCGCCCACTTTGCCTTCTGAGGTCCCGTGTTCAGAAACAGAAGCCACTTCACGCTCTTGGGTGTGAGAGGATTTTTGAGGTTCCAAAGCAGCCAGCTGATGTTGGTTGTCACTGTACTTCTTGCCTACAAATGTACCGATAGAGAAAGACAGCAAAGAAATAAAGAAAACTAAAGCTAGTTTCACCATCACATCCGTTTTAGAACTCATTTTTTCAATCCTCATAATTTTTAAACCCGCTTGAATGCTTAAGTTTCGGGCCCTTCCTTTGGCCCTGCAAACATGTTAGCGTTAATCCTCTGAACTGGTCAATCATCCAAGGGTCCTGCCCGAAGGGGAAAGCGTGGAAAACAGCGTAAAATCAAGGGATTGGAAGCAGGTCTTAGGTCAAGCTATTGAAGCTGTGAACCTGGGCCGACAGGTGCTTCTCAATTATTTCGGTAACTTAGAGCACGTCGAGGAAAAGTTCCAAGCGGGCCTTGTCAGCGAAGCCGACAAAGAATCAGAAAGAGTCATTGCAGAGCATCTTAGGAAAAATTTTCCGGAAATCGAGTTCCTGGGCGAGGAAACCTTCGCCGCATCTCACGGAACCGGGACAAAGGTCGCGTGGAGCAAGGCAGGCGCAAATGGGCGCTGGATCTTGGATCCACTGGATGGGACCACAAACTATGTTCATCGTTTTCCGATTTTCTGCATCAGCTTGGGTTTGGAAATCGACGGTCAAATTCAGCTCGCCGTGATTGATGTACCGATGTTGAATGAAACATACACCGCGATTCGCGGGCAGGGTGCATTCGTCAACGGCAAGCCTTTGCGAGTCAGCAAGAACACCGAACTGAAGAAAGGCCTGCTGGCCACGGGTTTTGTGTCAGAGCATGAACACGTGATTTCTGAACAGCTGAGAATCTTTGACGACATGGTTCGCAAATGCCGTGGTGTTCGCCGTCCTGGCGCTGCGGCTTATGATCTGGCGCAAGTGGCGCGCGGTGTTTTTGATGGTTATTGGGAACGCAATATTCAACCATGGGATGCAGCTGCAGGAATTCTTCTTGTCGAGGAAGCTGGTGGCGTCGTGCAGACTTACCGCGGTGAAGCCTACACGCCCTATAAGAATTCGATCGTGGCGGGAAATGCCGATATGGTCACAGAGATTCAAAAGGTCCTTGTGCCTCGCCTGAGCGAGGGCACAGACTAATTCTTTTTCTTGGTGGAAACCAGACGGCCCGACTGGGCCTCATCCACCAACGCTGGGTGGTAGTGATAGATCACGCTGCCACCCTTCAACAGCGGAATCAGCTTTTCCGCCATCGACAAAGACAACGCCGGGCAACCCCAGCTTAAACCCAGGCGGCCGTAAGGCTGTCCGGTTTTTTTATTGATCATATTAATGAAATCCTCGCCGACATACCAGGCTCCATGCACAACGATATCGCGGTTGTAAGCCTGATCGTTGGATCTTTGCAGGCCGTACATGCGCAGGGTTTTTCCGTAAGATCCGGTATACACTTCTCCGGTCAGATAAATTCCCAGTGACGTCTGGCGGGAATCTTTGGTGTTACTAAAGCGATAAGCATAGTTGCCATCACCACTGCCAATGCCGTGAGAGGTGTAGTATTTCTCAACCGCGCCGTTGCGAAGGTTGATAAAATAAAAACGTCTTTCGGTGGACGGCGCAGAATAATCCACGATGACCACATACTGTGGGCTGTTCAGGGTGACGTACTTGCTGCTGCGGTTGCGTTTGACTTCTTCGCAAGGGCGCACACTGGCCGGGTCTTTGCCTTCACAGGTGTAGGTGTCCTGCTGGAAGCTGCGGCCGCGGTTTTCATACATGAATTTGCTCAGGCGATTGACCGCATCGGCAGGCACTCCCTGAGAAATGATTTTACGATTGATGTTGTCCTGCTGGGCTGCAGAGGCAGAAAAGGCAGTGCAGAAAAGCGCTGTCCCCAGAATGTATGGCAAGGCATTTTTCATCAAGGTCCCCTTGTAAATAAGAGACCTTATAGTACGCCCTTTTCAGGAAAGAAACTGTCAGGATTTTTGACAGGTATAAAACACAAAAAGGGCGCTCAAAAGCCGTTTAATTCAAACGGATACGGAAAGAACCGAAGGTCACAGTTTCAGAGTATTCAACACCGTTGTCAGCTTTCACGTGCTTACGGGTGCGGATCAGAACGTCAACGTCCTGAGGTACTTCTCTGGTTTTAAAGAAGGACACGGATTGCTCCTGTACGCCACCTTGATTCAAGTGTTCAAGGTCGGTCTGCAGCAGAACTTCAGAATGCTTGTTCACCAGAAGCATTTCATAGTTGCTGTAAGTGATTTCAACGTTGGCGCCGTTAGGTGCAACATAGGATTCACGAGTCGGAGCAGAATCAAGAACCCACTGGGAGTTTTGGCATTTCACCATAGCCACGCGGAGGGTGGTTTGTTGTTCTTCATCGCTGGAAGAAGCGTTGATCAGGGACAACTGAACAACTTTGGCTTTTGCTTCCGGGGTGCCACGGGAAGAATCACAATAAGCAACAGAGCCATCAATAACCTTGTTCAAAGTGATGTCAGCGTGAGCCGCGCCAGAAGCCAGGATCATGGATAGGACAGAAAAGATCAGACGAGCCATGGGTATCTCCTTAAAAGTGATCCACTAGATACCACCAGACTGGCGGGCATTTCAAGTCCCCGTGATGGGGGAGCCACAGTTTTTATTAACGGGGGGTGTAAACAATCGGCTATTTTTTACCGAAGAGAGAGGCCTGGAGGGCATTTCAGATTACCTAAGGGGTGCTAAACCAATTTCACAAGCGCGCCTGGAGCGTGAAGCTCATTATTAAATCCTCGGGTCTTGCAAACTATCTCAACGGGAAAAGTGCCGTTAGTGAAAAGACACTTAAAAAGTATCTGGAAAAATACTTCGGGAATGAACACATTGACCCCTTGTTTGAGCTGGCGCCCTTAGCAAGCGCCAAGAGCGTTCCCAATGACTCTGGTCTGTATGCTCTTTATGATTCCTCCAAAAAGCTTTTGTATTTCGGTAAAGCAAGTCGTCTTAAAGTAGAGATGAACCAAACCCTGAATAGAGCTGCACCAAAACAGCTGTGGGCTCTGGCGTCTAACAAGGCCACGTATCGACAGCCCAAGTTCAAGGAAATGGTCACCTATTTTTCCGTTTACAAAGTCACTCCTGATTCAAGTGAACTCAGACATCATTTGGAATCTTTCGTGTTGCGAGTGGTGCTCAACAGCACAATGAATCAACGCACTGGAAAGCTGAAAGTCAGATAAATAAAAAAGGGAGGTGGTGCCTCCCTTTTTTATTCGTCAATGGCTGAATTTGTTTTTGATTTCAGCTATCTTATCACCGACCTTGTCGCCCCACTTTTCCATGAAGCCTTTGACTTGAGTGTCATCAATGCCCACGGTGCTCATGGCCTGATGCACACGCTTATCAGCTTCTTCTCTGGAGATTCCTGTTTTTGCAGAAACCAGGGTGATCAGTTCATCGGGATTTTTCATCGCTTTTTTTATTTCTTCGTCGGTCAGGTTCAGACCGGCGAACTTCTGTTTCAAGGCGTTAGAGAAATCGCCAAATTTGTTTTCAAATACCTGCTTGTCCATAACTTCTCCTTCCCTCGACCACAGTCGGGGGCTTAGTGAGACAGCTTGTTTTTGATGTCGTCGATTTTTGAATTCACCTTGTCGGAAGCTGATTCGGCTTTGCCTTCGAACTTTCTGTCCATGTTGGTCATGAACTCAGAAACTTGTTTTGACGCTTCTTCTTTGGAAAGTCCGATTTTCTGCTGAACCAATCCGCTTAAGGCTTCCATGTTGCCTTTGGTTTTTTGAATGTCATCATCGGTCAGGGCTCCCCATTTTTTGCGAAGCTCGCCCGATATTTCCTTGATTTTGCCTTGGAAGATATCCTTGTTCATAAGAACCTCCTTAGTCATAGTTGCTACCTTTATGGGGCGCCTGTTTGGCGAAATAGTCAAATTTTCGCGCCAAAACTTTGGCGCCTGTCATAGAATTACTACCCGGCAAACATTCACCACAGGGGCAAAAATTGCCCCAATTCAAATATGTTGTCCCGCAGTCACTGGCCCTCGGCGAAGGTCCTGTTGGCATCCGTGTTGCTTTCAATCTTGATAGGACCACTATGTGGTCATTCATCATGGAGGATGAAGTGGCTGAAGAAAAAGCGGCAGCATCGGATGTATCGTCAGCTCCGAGCGGGGGATCTGGACAAAAGCCTATTCTACTTATTGCCTTGGCGGTCGTTAATATGCTCGTCGTTGCAGGTGTTGGATTCATGCTCTATTCCAACCGCAAGAAAGAAGCGGCAGAATCTAAAATTGAACAAGTGATCAAAGGCGAAGCAGAAGCTCAGCACAAAGAGGCCACTGAAGAAAAAGAGGTCATCGGTAAAGTCGTTCCTCTGGAAACCTTTATTGTGAATCTGGCGGGCTCTAAAGGCCGTAAAGTCGCAAAAGTGAACATGGAGCTGGAAGTGACCGGCAGCCACGTCATGGAAGAGCTGGAAAAGCGCAAAGCCCAGATCCGCGACATCATTATTATTATTCTATCCAGCAAGACCTATGAGGATGTTTCCTCCAGGGAAGGCAAAGACAGTCTTCGCAGTGAAATCAAGGACACCATCAACTCTTTCCTGGTTCAGGGAAAGATTTCCAACGTGTTCTTCACCGAGTTTATTTATAACTAAGGCAGGACTATGAATCAGGTTCTTTCACAAAGTGAAGTGGATGCTCTGTTAGCCGCGGTCTCTGACGGGGACGTGGGCTCGCCAGAGGCGTCCAAGCCCGAAGCGCAGAACGTCGGTAAAGTCGACGAGCGCAAGATCGTTTCTTATGACCTTACCAGCCAGGACCGTATTATTCGTGGCCGCCTTCCTCAACTGGAAGTTATCTACGAGAAATTCATGCGTGCCTTCCGCGTTTCTTTGTCATCTGCTTTGCGTAAAATCGCTTCCATCACACTGACTTCCACTGAATTCCTGAAATTCGGGGAGTTCATCAATACATTGCCAATGCCGACGTGCATGTCGGTGCTGCGTTTCGGAAACCTGCGTGGTTCCGCACTGTTCGTGATCGAAAGCAAGCTGGCTTACGCACTGGTTGACAGTTTCTTTGGCGGTGCTGACCGTCCTTATACAAAAATCGACGGCAAGGACTTCACCCCAATTGAGCTTTCCATTGTCCAAAAGGTGGTGGGTCTGGCGATCAACGATATGGAAATGGCGTGGGCCTCCATTGAAAAGATCGGCTGTTCTTTTGTTCGTACCGAGGTGAACCCGCAGTTCGTGGGTATCGTGCCTCCGACGGACGTGGTTATTGCCTCCACGTTTGACGTGGAGCTTGAAAACGCGACGGGCACGATCTCTATCGTGATTCCTTACGCGACCATCGAGCCGATCAAACAAAAACTGCAGACCGGTTTCCAGGTTGAAACCGATCAGACAGACAAAAAGCTTTGGACTGCGATCATCCAGGAACAGCTTCTGGAAACAGACATGGAGATCAAAGTGAACCTGGGCGAAACCGAGATCAAGCTGAAAGATCTCATGAACCTGAAAGTCGGCGATGTGATTCCGCTGGATCAGGATGCTTCGGGTGAATTCGACGTGGCGGTCGAAGGTGTCAGAAAGTTTAAAGGTTATTACGGAATACATCATGGAACCGTGGCTGTGCAAGTGACCAGACCGGTGGAAAAGTAGGGGGATGAATGAGCGACGATACATTGGATAATCTGGCGGATCAGCTGGTGGCGGAAGCTGCCGGTATGGCTGAATCCAGCGGAAGAAAAGCTTCCAGCGAGATGCCAACACATAAAGACAGAAACCTGAGCCTGATCCTCGACATCCCTTTGAAAGTGTCAGTGGAATTGGGCCGTACCAAAATGCCGGTGAACGAACTGCTGAACCTGACTCAGGGTTCCGTGATCGAGCTGAGCAAGCTGGCGGGTGAGCCGATGGAAGTTTACGTGAATGACAAGTTGATCGCCCGCGGCGAAGCCGTGGTGGTGAACGAAAAGTTCGGCGTGTGTTTGACGGATATTATTTCACCTGCTGAGCGCGTAGAGCAGCTCAGATAAGAGGTATGAAGATGCGTTGGTTGCTTTCTTTGATCTTTGTAGTTTCAGTTTCTGCCCATGCGGAGCAGGCGTCCACGCCAACGGCGGCAGCGTCTGAATCCCAGGAGCTTTCCGCGGCCGCGACAGCAGAGCCAAATGATCTGCCAAAGACAGAGTCAAAGGATGTCACTAAAAATGACAACCGCAAAGAATCCGAGATTCTTCTGAATCTGGAATCCAATAAGAAAGCAGCCTCTGAAGGCGGCGGACTTTTCCGTATTCTTTTCACCCTGTCCATGCTGGGTGTTGTGGGTACGGGCGCGTTCTTCTTCCTGCGCAAGTATAAAGTTCCCAAAGCGATGAAACATCAGACGCAGATCAAGGTTTTGCAGCAGCACTACCTGGGTCCGAAGAAAAGTCTGGCAATCGTGCGCGTGGCGGGCGAGTCCATCCTGATCGGTGTGACGGATCATAATATCTCCATGATCAAGTCCCTGTCCCTTCTGGATGACGAAGTGCCTGAAGAAGCGCCACAAAGCTTCGGCAAAGTTCTGGGTCAGTCCAATTCCAAAAATGTGGACTTCGACGACACGGCGGCTGAAGAGGAAACTCCGCCTTCGCGCAAACGCAGCGCCAAGGATCTGGATCTGGACGAGGAATTTGCGATCAGTGGAATCAAGGATATCGTTTCCAAACGTCTTAAAGGCATGAGGTCTTTTCAGTGATCAGAAATAAATGGGCTCTTTGGAGTCTGCTTCTTTTGCCTCTGGTATTCTTCTTCGGTTCCAGTGCGTTTGCCCAAGTGACATTGCCAACAATGAACCTGGGTTTCAAGACAACCGACAACCCAAATGAGGTTGTGAACGCGGTGAAGTTGATCATGGTTATGACGGTGCTGACTTTGGCACCGGCGATCCTGATCATGATGACCGGTTTCACCCGTATTATTATTGTGCTGTCCTTCCTGCGTCAGGCGATGGGTGTGCAGCAGATGCCACCGAATCAGCTTCTGGTCGGACTGGCTTTGTTTTTGACTTTCTTCGTGATGCAGCCGGCGTTCAACGAAATGAACACCAACGGCATCCAGCCATATATGGCTGGCACGATTTCCCAGGATCAGGCGATTGAAAGAACTTTCGCGCCTTTGCGCAAGTTCATGTTCAATCAGACCCGTGATTCGGATCTGGCATTGTTCATTAAACTTTCCAAAGTTGAAAAACCAAAAACCCGTGCCGATGTTCCGACAATGGTTCTGGTTCCGGCCTTTGTGGTGTCCGAATTGAAAACGGCCTTCCAGATCGGCTTTATCATCTTCCTGCCATTCCTGGTGATCGACATCGTCGCTGCCAGCGTTTTGATGGCGATGGGTATGATGATGCTTCCTCCAGTTGTGATTTCGTTGCCCTTTAAGATCATGCTTTTTGTCCTGGTGGATGGATGGGGTTTGCTCATCGGTTCCATGGTCAAGAGTTTCGGGTGAGGTGAATAATGACAGATGAATTGGTAATCAGACTGGGACAAGACGCTCTTCGCACGACAGCCATGCTGGCGGCGCCACTTTTGATCAGCACGCTGGTCGTGGGTTTGGCAGTCAGTATCTTCCAGGCTCTGACTCAGATCAATGAGGCGACGTTGACCTTCATTCCAAAGATGATTGTGGTGGCGGCGGTGTTCGTTCTGGCCGGGCCATGGATGATGGACGTAATGAGCTCTTACACTGTGAATCTTTTTGAAAATATTGCCGTGATGGTGAGGGAATAGTGCTGAACTGGAGTGCGATGACCGAGGCTCAGATTCTGCTGTTTGCGCTGGTTCTGCTGCGCATGCTGGCGTATGTGATCTCTTCCGCGGTTTTTGGCTCTCCGTTGGTGAATACGCCGGTTAAGATCCTGCTTTCTCTGGTATTGAGTATGGTGCTTTACCCGGTGGTCAAAGTCGGCAACGTCGACTATCTCGTAATTTCCAATGAAATCATTGGCTTGGCAGTCCGCGAATTGATTGTCGGATTGGCTCTTGGTTTTTTAACCCGGTTGTTCTTCTTTGTGGTCAGTATGACAGGGGACCTGGTTTCCATGAGCGTGGGTCTGAGCGCGGCTCAGCTTTATAACCCGATGATGGGTTCCCAGGGTGGGGTGATCGAGCAGTTCTATTCTGCCATGGCGACTTTGGTGTTTTTGGCCATCAATGGCCATCACATGCTGATCAGTGCGATCGCGCAAAGCTATGAGCTTGTGCCGGTCAGTTCTTTGGCTTTGAATTTTGGTCCGTTTGCGGAAATCGCCGTATTCGGACAAGTTGCATTTGTAATGGCGATCAAGATGTGTGCCCCGGTACTGGTGGCGATCCTGATTGCCAATCTGGCAATGGGTATTCTGGGAAGAGCGGTCCCCCAGATCAACGTCCTGGTAACAAGTATGCCGGTGACGATCATGCTGGGTATGGCAGTGGTGTTTATCTGCCTTCCGCTTTTGATTATGGAAATGAATGGGGTTGTTGAAATCACAGCTAGCAAACTGTTTGATGTGATGAAACACTTATAGGGTAAGGCTTTTAAGTTCTAGGAAGGAACGAGATGGCTGAAGATAACGGCGAAAAGTCCGAAGAAGCAACGGACGCGAGACGGGAAGAGTTTCGCAAACGAGGGAACGTTGCACATACAAAGGAGCTGGCGTCCGCAGTAATGTTACTTGCGGCGGCTGGTGGCGTGTATGCTTTGGGCCGTTTTTTCTTCAAGGAAATGTACGAGGTTTTCCAGCACTCTTTCGGCGACGACATGGTGAAAATGGTGCGTGAAGGTAACTTTACCGAAGCGGCCCAGTACTGCGGTGTGAAAGCCATGATCCTGATTGCACCGGTTCTTTTGTTTGCCGGTATCATCGGCGCCGCCTCTTCAATTGTGCAAATCGGCTTTCTGCAGGTCGAAGACGCTGTTTCCCCTAATTTTGAAAAAGTAAATCCGGTTGAGGGCTTCAAGCGTGTTTTCAGCATGCGTGCCCTGGTCGAAGCTTTGAAGTCCATTTTGAAAATGGGTGCCGTGGCCATGGTGCTTTACTTCCTGCTGCGCAGTGAAGTCACGCAGGTGCCATACATGCTGACTTATTCCATCGATCAGATCATCGCCTACATTGGTGTGATCGTGGTGAAGCTTCTGGGTGGTGTCGGTGCCGTGATGCTGGTGATTGCCGGTGCTGACTATTTCTATCAGCGATTTGATCTTGAAAAGAAAATGATGATGACCAAGCAAGAGGTCAAGGAAGAACACAAGCAGCGCGAGGGTGATCCGATGATCAAGTCGCGCATTCGCCGCATTCAGCGCGAAATGGCGAGCAAGCGCATGATGTCCGAGATTCCGAAGGCGGACGTCGTCATCACCAATCCGACCCACATTGCAGTGGTTCTGAAGTATTCGGACAATCTGCCGGCACCGCAAATCGTGGCGATGGGTGCGGATCACGTGGCGGAAAAGATCAAGGAAATCGCGCGCGAAAACAATGTGCCGATCGTGGAAAACAAACCACTGGCGCGCACGATCTTCAAGACTTTGAAAATTGGACAGGTTATTCCCCGGGAGCTCTTCGTGGCTGTGGCTGAAGTGCTTTCATACGTTTACCGTTTGCGTAGGAAGAAAAGATAATGGATCAGTTGTTTCAGTTCTTAAAACGATTTGACAAGATCACCAAGAACACGGACTTGTTCATTGCCGTGGGCTTGCTTGCCGTATTGGCCGTGATGATCATCCCGCTTCCGCCGATGATGCTGGATCTGGCACTGACTTTCTCGTTGGCGATCAGCATCCTGATCCTGCTGGTAAGTATCTATACCGATCGCGCTCTGGATTTCACATCCTTCCCGTCATTGCTTCTGATGACGACTTTGTTCCGTCTGGCCCTGAACGTGGCGACCACCCGTTTGATCCTGACCCACGGTCACGAAGGTGAACAGGCGGCAGGTCACGTGATCGCGTCTTTCGCCAACTTTGTGGTTGGTGGTAACTACGTCATCGGTTTTGTGATGTTCCTGATTCTGATGATCATCAACTTCATGGTTATCACCAAGGGTTCCGGGCGCGTGGCGGAAGTTGCAGCCCGATTCACCTTGGATGCAATGCCTGGTAAACAGATGTCCATCGATGCAGAGTTGAACTCCGGTCACATCACCGAAGCCGAAGCGCGCAAACGCCGTAAGCAGGTGGAAGGTGAAGCGGACTTCTATGGAGCGATGGATGGTGCCTCCAAGTTCGTCCGTGGTGATGCCATTGCCGGTATCATCATCACCCTGATCAACGTGATCGGTGGTTTGGGTATTGGTGTGATCCAAAAAGGTCTGGATGTCGGAACGGCTGCCAAATACTACACCATGCTGACTATCGGTGATGGTCTGTTGTCCCAGATTCCGGCGCTTGTGATCTCCACCGCGGCCGGTATCATCGTGACTCGTACTTCCAACTCTGACAAAGACGTTGGTGAAGAGGTCACAGGTCAGTTGTTTGTGAAGCCTCGTGCTGTGATGATTTCGGGCGCGGTTCTGGTTCTTATGGGTCTGGTGCCGGGGCTGCCGACATTGCCGTTCCTGCTGATGGGTGGTTTGTTGTGCGGAACTTCCTGGGTTATCAAAAAAGCCCGCGCCGAACAGGCTGAAGTCGCCAAGAAACAATCCGAAGCGGCGCTGACTGCTCCGAAAAAAGAAAATATCGAAACGATGCTTCCGCTGGACATGGTCGAGCTGGAAGTGGGTTATGGCCTTATCAATATTGTTGAGTCCGATCACAGCGGTGACCTGCTGGAGCGTATCGTCAGTATCCGCAAGCAGTTTGCTTTGGATCTGGGGATTGTGGTTCCAAGTATCCACATCCGCGACAACCTGCAGTTGGCCCCGGGCGAATACCGCCTGATGATCAAGGGCAACCGCGTGGGTGGTGGCACCCTTCGTCCGGAAGCACTTCTGGCAATGGATCCGGGCAATGTGGCCGAGCGTATCGAGGGGATTCCAACCAAAGAACCGGCGTTTGGCCTGGATGCTTTGTGGATATCGCCTGTGCGTAAAGAAGACGCTGAAGTTGCCGGTTACACCGTGGTGGATCTGCCGACGGTTATGGCCACTCACCTTACCGAGATTATCCGTACTCATGCGCATGAACTTCTGGGTCGTCAGGAAGCGTCCACTCTTATTGAGAACTTCAAGAAGTCTCATCCAAAAGTGGTTGAAGAGCTGGTGCCGGATCTTCTGCCACTGGGATCTGTGGTTCGCGTGTTGCAGAACCTGTTGAAAGAACAGGTTTCCATCCGTGATCTTCTGACAATCTTTGAAACTTTGGCCGACGATGCGCCTCGCACTAAGGACATCGAGGTTCTGACTGAACAGGTTCGTCGTGGTCTGGCTCGCGGTATCACTGCGAAGTACACCACGGATATGGGCAATATCCCGGTGATGACATTGCACCCGCACATTGAAGAGCTGATTGCCAATTCCCTGTTGCAGACAGAGCAGGGGGTTCAGCTGGTTATGGATCCAACGACGGCCCATCGTCTGATCAACGAAATCGCGCGGACGGTGGAACACCATCCGGAAGTGGCCGGTCAGCCGATCCTGCTGACCAGCCCGACATCGCGCCGTCATTTGTATAAGTTAACTTCCCGTTTTATCCCGCAGCTTGTGGTGCTTTCACACAATGAGTTGTCTTCGGATGCGGATGTGAAATCGGTTGCACTCGTGGAGATGAGCCATGCAGGTTAAGAAATTTGAAGCGCGTACCATGAAAGAAGCCCTCGAGATGGTCAAGACCCAGCTGGGTCCTGATGCCATCATTCTGTCGGCTCGTGACAACAACAAGAGCTTCGGTCTTGTCGGGGAAGGCAGCGTGGAAATCACCGCAGCAGTCTCTGAGGAAACCCTGCAGAAAAAGAAGTTTGCTGAATCTCGCCTGCGCGAGCAGGATCGTGCCCGTTTCCAGAACAGCACAGCCCGCCAGCAGAAAGAGCTGATCCACAAAATGGTGGAAAAGCATGTGCAAAAGAACACGGCACCAACTCCGATCACTCAGCGTCGTTATATCGACATTGAAGATGAATCCGAAACACGGGTTCGCAACGCCGCTCAAAGAGCTTTGAATGCCTTCCAGGAGCAGGATGAAATTTTCTCCCGCAGTGGTAACTCGGCTCCACGCAAGGCGGCTGCCCCAGCTCCGGCGCCAGTAAAAGCGGCACCAGTGGCAAGACCGGTGGTTGCAGCGGAAAGCCCGGAAGTGATTGCATTGAAAAATGAAATCGCCAGCCTGAAACAGGTGATCACGCAGTTCCAGCAGATGCCTCAGACGTTCACGGGTTCTCACCCGGGTGCAGACTATGGCATCAACTATGACCTGAGTTTCGTTTTTGAAAAGCTGACGAAAGCGGGCATGGCTCCGGAAATCGCGGCAGAGATCCTGACTACAGCTCAGGAGACTCTTCCGGCTTTGAAATTGAAAAATAAATCTTTGGTTGAAGCCTATGTGGCCCGCCATGTTTTGGATAACACCAAGATTGCCCAGAATCCGACTCAAGGGAAGATCCACTGCTTTGTGGGCCCAGCGGGCAGCGGCAAGACTTCTGCTTTGATCAAAATGGCCAGCCAGATGGTGGTTCGTGAAGGCAAAAAGATTGCTCTGTTCACAACAGACACTTTCAAAGTGGGCGCGGCTGATCAGATGAAGATCTATGCGCAGATTCTGAATGTGCCATTCTCGGTGATTCGCACCCAGAATGACTGGACGAATCTGATGCGCTATCTGGCGAATGTGGATTGTGTGCTTGTGGATTACACGGGCCTGAGCCTGAAAAGCAACGACGAGATTCATATGCTGAAAAGCCTACTTCCTCCGGCGGCATTGAATCCAAATATTCATCTGACGTTGTCAACCAACGCCAAAGACAGCGATGCGACTGAGCTGGGCCGCAGATATTCTGTTCTGGGTTATAAAGATGTGATCTTCACGTCTTTGGATGAATCCACCCAGCACGGGACTATTTACAACTTTATGAAACGCTTTGATGTGCCATTGCATTCCTTCGGTATCGGTCCGCGTGTGCCAGAGGACTTCGAGTTCGCAACCAAAGAGCGTCTTTTGGATCTGATTTTCAGAATCACTAAATTCAAACAACAGGACTCTGAAGCTGTATGAGAAATATGAACGCTTTTGATATGCAGCGCACACGCACGATCAGCATCACTTCCGGCAAAGGCGGGGTGGGGAAGACCACTCTGGTGGCGAACCTGGCTTTGTCTTTGGCTCAAAAAGGGAAGAAAGTGCTGATCCTGGACGGGGACCTGGGGATGGCGAACGTGGACATTTTGTTCGGTGTTCGTCCTTCCGGAAACATGCATGACATTATCGCCGGTCGCAAGGAAATGCGCGACATCCTGATGGAAGTGTCCAAGGACGTCTTCCTGATTCCAGGTGGCAGTGGGGTGGTTGAATTCAATCATCTGAATCATTTCGAAAGAAGAGCCATGGTGGAAGCCGTCAGTGCTTTGCCTCTGGGTTTTGACTATCTGCTGATTGATACCGCCCCGGGGATTGCTGAAAACGTTTTGTTCCTGAACTCGGCGGCTCAGACGGTATCTGTGGTGATCACTCCGGATCCGGCAAGTTTTGCGGATGCTTATGCGCTGATCAAGGTTCTGCACAAGCAGTACAAGGTGAATCACTTCTCTATTATTTGCAATCAAGTGCGAGATGAACAGGAAGGTCTGGGTCTTTACCAGCGCTTCAACGATGTGGTGAACAAGTTCCTCTACATTGGTCTGGATTATTGGGGCTCAGTTCCCAATGATGTGGTTTTGCGAAAAGCAAACCAAATGCAACGTCTCATTGTGAGACACGATATCAGTGCTGAATCTTCCAAGGCGATTCGTCAAATTTGTAATCAGGTGGAGAAATCCTCCAAACAAATCGAGAGCACCGGTGGCATGCAGATGTTCTGGGATCAGGTCGTGGGGAGCGCTTAGGTCCAACTCCACAGTTATGTGAGAATTGGACTTTTAGGGCATGGACCTGTTTGATAACATAGACTTCAAGAGGGAAAATATGGGGAAAAATGCGGCATTGTTGAAGAAGTACAAGGAAGAGCCACGCAAGCTCGCTCCGACGCAAAAAGATGACCTTATCAGAGAGTACGCTCCGTTGATTAAGTTCATCGCTCAGAAGATTGCGGTACGACTTCCCTCCAATATCGAGCTGGATGACCTTATTTCTGCAGGTGTCATCGGTTTGATGGATGCGATTGAAAAGTACGACTCCACTCGTGACAATAAATTCAAAACCTATGCTGAATTCCGCATCCGTGGAGCAATCCTGGATGAACTTCGTGCACAGGACTGGGTTCCCCGCTCTATCCGTGACAAAGCCAAGCTTTTGGATAAAACCATGGTGCAACTGGAAGCTGATCTTGGTCGTACTCCCTCCGACGAAGAAGTGGCTAAGGCACTGAATGTAAATATTGATGAATTCCACGATCTGGTGAATCAGGTTCGCCCGGTCAGTTTGTTGCCAATCGATCAGGCGACAAGCTTCAGCAATACCGACAAGAAATCCATCATGGATATTCTTGAAGGTTCCCGCACCAACAGCCCGTTCAATCAATTGAATGTTAAAAACATCAAAGAAGTTGTGGCGCAGGCGATTGAAGAATTGCCAGAGCGTCAGCGCCTGGTTCTGTCTTTGTATTACTACGAAGATCTGAACTTGAAAGAGATCGGTCAGGTTCTGCGCGTGACAGAATCCCGCGTGTCCCAATTGCATGCTCAAGCCGTCGCCCGTCTGCGTGCGAAACTGGCAGCAACCATCGGCGCTGGCGAACTCGAAATCGCCTGATAGTCAGCAAACGAGAATAAGAAAAAATTTGAGACTCCCGGAGAGAAATCCCGGGAGTTTTTTGTTATCGGGCATATCACAAAGTGGCAGGGTCTTTGCTTAAGGGTTCTTTATAAGCATGAATGCTTATGAAAACCACAAGGAGGAAACCGTGGGAACAGAAAGAACAAACAGGCCACAACAGGGTGATTTGAACAAAGACAGATCTCAAAGAGAAGAAAGCAGCCGTTTGGAGAGAGAGCGTTCTTCCGAGAGAGGTTCTCAAACATCCCAAAGACCTCAACAAGATAGATCCGACAGAAGAAACAGCAGATAGCCGTTCTCCTTTTGTCTTCGAGCGAGAAGGGGCCTTCCTTAAAACGGAAGGTCCCTTTTTTATTTTCCCTTCCAACAGTTCATTAATCGGGGCAAAGTGCCCGTTCAAGCGGGGCGGGATGACCTGTGGTTAATGACAGCAGACGCGCCCTTCTATGAAATTCCCACCATCGAAGAAATTCATTTTGCGCCATCATCGCGATGGGAATGAAATGGATTTTAAGGAGGTGCTTATGAAAATCTTAACAGGTCTTTTTCTGGGTCTACTCCTCGCTTCACCCGTTTTGGCATACGAGGATTTCAACGAAAGCGATATCAATGAAGTGTACGTGATCAATGTGACGGACGACACGACAACGCTGGACCGGGATTACTATTACAATTTCGGGCGCACACGTTTGTTCCAGGATAAACGGGCAACATTTTATCTGCGCAACAACAGCGGACTTCCCATGTACATTAATGATTTTGATATGAGCGGCGACAATTCTTTTGATTACGCTGAAAACTGCCCTCAGATTCTTTTCAGAGGCCAGCAGTGCCGTATTCGTGTGTTCTTTGAACCTCGTCGTTTGGGACAGCATCGCGCGGAACTGGAAATTGAGCTGACTCCTCAGGAAGACGTCGTACTGAATTTGCGTGGGCGCGGTGTCTTGAACTACTAAAAGACAAAGACGCCTACTCTGAGGCGTCTTCTTCCATCTTGGCTTTGATTTTTTTCATCAGGCGGGCCTCCATCTGACGGACGGCCTCGCGGGTGATGCCGTGCTTTTCGCCGATCTCCTGCAGGGTCAGCGGATCGTCATTCAGAATACGTTCATCCAGAATGATCTTTTCCCGCTCAGAAAGTTCCGGACGGATTTCTTCAATCTTTTGTTTCAGAATTTCCAGCTGTTCACTGTGGGCCATGGCTTCATCCAGTGGCTGGTCGGAAGGACCGCGCTGCAAATCCCCCAGAGTGGTGCCGGAATCATCGTCCACCGGACGATCCAGACTGACATCGCGACCGGACATACGCATGGTCATGTCGCGCACTTCGTCTTCGGGAATACCCAGGCGGCTGCTGATCAATCCGATATTGGGTTCAATGCCCATGGCATCCAGTGCTTCTTTTTCTTTTTGCAGCTGATAGAACAGTTTGCGCTGGTTCTGAGTGGTTCCGATGCGCACCAAAGAATACTGACGCATCAGGAATTCCTGGATATAACCGCGAATCCACCACACCGCATAGGTGATCAGACGGGCGCCTTTGTACGGGTTGAACTCGCGCACGGCGTGCATCAGACCGACGTTGCCCTCTTGGATCAAGTCGATCATTTTTGAACCGAATTTGGAATATTCAGCAGCGACTTTCACCACGAAACGCAGGTTGGCTTTCACCAGGGCCTGGGCCGCTTCAGGGTCTTTGCTTTCAAAGTATTTTTTGGCCAGGGCCATTTCTTCTTCGCGGGTCAGAACTTTGTAGCGACGGATCTCGTTCAGATACATCACCAAAGGATCAGCGGAAGTAATGGCCTTGGAGGTGTCGGCGACAGCAAGAGTTTTGGTGTCTTCCTCCACTTCAGGAAGGTCGTCCTCGACACTTGGGACGGCGTAGGCTTTTTCGGCCTCTTCATGCGAGCGAAGTTCGTCGCTGTGAGCGTCTTCCACCAGCTCGGCCACAACTGTTTTTGATTCAGTGGGGGCGGGCTTTGTGTTCTTCCCAGACGCAGCCTTGCCCGCGGGCTTCTTGGCAGAAGCCGTCTTGGACGGGGACTTGGTCTTAGGGGTGGAGGGGCTTTTTGCTTTCGTTTTCGCCATAAGCTCAACTAGCCAAGGTATTTAGCCAGTTTCCTTTGCAGAGTCTCGGTGACTTTACCTTTGAAGGGGGTCAGCATCAATGGCAGATCCACGGTGACAGAGACTTTGCTCCCTGCGCCAGCCGTAGCCACGGTCATATCCGCTTTAAACTGGGATCCCTTGAGGTTGGCGCACTTGGTGCCGTCATCAAAAGAGCACTGAATTTTTGGGTCAAAGCGTCGAATATCCTGATCATTCGAGAGGAATTCTTTGATCTTCTTGTAGGCTTCTTCCGCGGAATGGCTACTAGAGTGATCAATCGTAAACTTAGGCATCGGATATCTCCTTATTTCTGTTTTGAAATTATAGGGGGAAATGCTTGGTAAATGAAGCAGAATGGCTGGGTCTGGGGGACTCTCTTAAGGTTCTGTTATGGAGAGTATAAGAATATGGTTTTTGACTGCAATGGCACAATATGTAAATCTGGGGCCCACGAACAAGGTAGACATATGAAGTTTGTTAAAGAGCTAAAAAGAACACATTATTGCGGAAGTCTGGGCGTTTCCCAGGCAGGTCAAAAAGTTGTATTGATGGGTTGGGTCGATGTGCGACGTGACCATGGCAGCTTGGTATTCATCGATTTGCGCGACCGTGAAGGCATCGTTCAGGTTGTTTTGGATCCAAATAAAGCCGAGACCGCTTCCTCAAAAAATCTGCGCGGTGAATTTGTTCTGGCGGTTGAGGGTGTGGTTCGTGCACGTCCAGACGGCATGAAGAATGCGAAAATCAAAACCGGTGAAGTTGAAGTTGAAGCGATCCGCTGCGAAATTCTGAATGAATCCGCGGTCCCGCCATTCCAGGTCAGCGACACGAATGTGAACGAAATGCTGCGTTTGAAATACCGTTACCTGGATCTGCGCAGCTCGCGTCTGTCCAGCCATCTGATCACTCGTCATAAAGTAGCCCAGCTGGTTCGTCGTTTCCTTTCGGACAACGGTTTTCTGGAAGTTGAAACTCCGATTCTTTACAAGTCCACTCCGGAAGGCGCGCGTGACTATCTTGTTCCTTCCCGTGTCAATCCGGGTCATTTCTATGCGCTGCCTCAGTCTCCGCAGACGTTGAAGCAGCTTTTGATGATCTCCGGTTACGACAGATACTTCCAGATCGCCCGCTGCTTCCGTGACGAAGATTTGCGTGCAGACCGTCAGCCGGAATTCTCCCAGATCGATATGGAAATGTCCTACATCGATCAGGAAGACATCATGGAGATGAACGAAAAGCTTCTGCGCACGATCTGGAAAGAGATCAAGGGCATCGACGTGGGCGCAATCCCGCGCATGACTTACCAGGAAGCGATGGACAGATACGGTATCGATAAACCGGACACGCGTTTCGGGGTTGAGATCAAGGATCTTAAATCCATCGTGACGGGTTCAGGTTTTAAGGTCTTTGACGATGTTCTGGCTCGTGGCGGGATCGTTCGTGGTATCGCAGCTCCGAAAGGCGGCAGCTATTCCCGTGGTCAGCTGGATAAACTGACTGACATGGCGAAACGCGCGGGCGCAAAAGGTCTTGTGTGGATCAAATTAGAAGCGGACGGCACGCTGTCTTCTTCTGTTTCCAAATTCTTCAGCCCTGAAAAACTGGCTGAAATGTTCAAAGCCTGCGGCGGTGAAGCCGGTGACTGTGCTTTGGTTGTTGCGGATGATTACGACACCGCTTGTGCGGCATTGTCCACGTTGCGTTTGCACCTGGGCCGTGAGTTGAATCTGATCGACAACAGCAAATACAAATTCCTTTGGGTGGTGGACTTCCCATTGCTTGAGTACTCTCCGGACGAAAAGCGCTGGGTGGCTCGTCACCATCCGTTCACATCTCCAAAGGATGAGTTCGCGCAGGATCTGGTTAATAACAATGAAGCTGCTTACGGCAAGATGCTGGCGAAAGCCTACGACCTTGTGTGCAACGGTTACGAAATGGGTGGCGGAAGTATCCGTATCTATCGCAACGAAATTCAGCAGGCGATGTTCCGTCTGTTGGGCATGAGCGAAGAGGAAACCCAACACAAGTTCGGCTTCTTCCTGGAGGCTTTGAAATACGGAACTCCTCCGCACGGTGGTATCGCCTGGGGTATGGACCGTCTTGTGATGCTTCTGTGTGAAACAGATGCGATCCGTGAAGTGATTGCGTTCCCGAAAACTGCGAAGGCAACAGACTTGATGTCTGACTGCCCAAGCGAGGTGAACCGCGATCAGCTGGCGGAAGTCGGTGTTCGTCTAAGCACACTGGCTGAAAAGCATCTGGAAGATCTGAAGAAGAGCTAAAAGATAAAAAACAAAAAAGCCCGGGATGGAAACATTCCGGGCTTTTTTTATTTCTAAAATGATTTCAATTTATTCCAGTGCGGATTCAACAGTGATCGGGCCTTCGATCGTCTGCACCTGAATGCGACCGACTTCTGCCGACTCAACCCCGGCCACCGGTTCCTGCTTCAAAGAATTATCAATGGGGCCAGACACCGATTGCAGATCCAGTTCGTATAGTGCCGCTGGTGGCAGGCGCAGGGTCACATGTCCTTCGCGAGTTTCAATGCGAATCTGTTTTTTGAAAGTCTCGGGTACGTAAACTTCAGCTTTTAGGTGCGAGTCGGTGGTCTTGCTCAGTTCCTGACCGTTCACGTTCATCTGAATCCAATGGCTGGCCAGTGGTTCCTGAAATTCAAGATGCAGGCGGGTTTTTTCGGCGGTTTGCAGGATGTAGCGGCCTTCTTCAAAGCGGGGCACTTTGCCGGACAGGCGCACTTTCAGGGTGCTGCCATTGTAGGTGCGCAGTTCAACATCCACACGGCGGGAAGAGATCAAAATCTCGTCCATACCCTGCAGGAAAAATTCCTCGTTTTCTTCATGAGTCTGACCTTGCAGAAAACGGTCCGCGACGGAATTGAAGGCGTTAAAGACAGTTCCGGGGTTATTGAAGACGTAACCCATCAACAACATCAAAGAGCCAGCAAGAATAAAAAATAATGCCGCAGCGGCAAGCAGGAGCTTCTTTAACATGCGAAGAAACTAACACATTGAAAAAGCAATTGAAACGTATTTGAATTGAGGAAGGCCGGTGAAAGGGGTTTCCATGCAGCGCATTTTGCCAGAAACAGATCTTGAAAAAAAATTGATGTCTTTGGGTGCGCCGTTTATCGAGGAAAATCAAGTTCTTGATGAGCTGTTTCAAGTTGTCGGGTCTGATTTGGAAGAAGGCAAAGAGCTTTCGCCCGAAATCCGCGAACAGGTCATGGATGAAATCGGTGAGTATTTCTTCCGCCTGGATATGAACTATGGCCCGGACATCAAGCTGGATTGTCTGGCGATTCTGGAAGAGTTCTGGGGCGTGGCTGACCGTGAAACCTGCCAGAAAACTTTAGAAAATATCCGCACGCAGGGTCACCGCACGAAATTCAATGTTCTAAGATCCGCTTTGCCTTCTGATGGCAGCATTGATGCTGTTTCCATGGAAAAGTTTCGTCAGATCTTCCGTTTTGATCTGGAAGAAGGGCAGGAGCTTCAAATGAGCGACGCAGATTACAGCAAGCTTGCTTTGTGGGTTCAGCGCACGAATAAATATCTGAAAGAACCCGGCATCCTGGCCTGGGATGCTTCCCGCTATGTTCATCTGGTGCGACTGAGCTTCGTGGCCGGGCACCTTTCAGACATTCAGGCCTGGTCCGAGATCCTGAAGCTGGCTCCGTTAATTGAAGGCCGTTTTTCCAACTGGATGGATTTTTCCCAGAGCTTCCTGATCGGGCGCACGTTCTGGTCAGGGTCGGATGATCCTCGCGTGAAAGCCATCTGTGAAAAGCTGCTGGGGCACCCGGCAAGTCCATGGCAGTTTATCAGCTGGTCTTAGGTCCAGATCTTCCAATTCCGTCTCAAGTTTATACGTTCGATTCCGATACGTTTTCTATCAAGTGAAGACCAGGATGGACTTCATAGATACACACACGGAGGTGTGAGATGGAAAAAATCAGCGGAATCCTGCCAGCAACGGCAAGGACTCGAGCGATAGACACTTCGGCATCCCAGCCAGCCCGTCCCGGAGCTTTGGCCCTGGGGCGACCGATGGGGAAGAACTCTCTGGGTGATCGCATCACGTTGAGCAAACAAATGGAAGAAATGCGGGCAACCGGAAACCTTCCTGAACAACAACTGCAGCCGGAGGCCTCTCCCGTATATAAAAGACCGGCGGGTGAAACGAACAAGTTGAAGGTGATTGAAGACCTGAATCAGAAGTTCTTCAATAATCCGAAATCGGTGGCACGCGAAGGCGACCAGACGAAGTCGGAAGAAACCTTCACCAAAGCAACCGAGAATGAAGGATTGTTCTTTGTTGAAAAAGATCTGCGCGCACAGGAGCAAGCGCCCCTGAAACCGCAGACTGATAGTACCAAAGTAGTAGCTTAAATTTGAAAACCCGGACGGCGCCCCTCGCTTTCCGGGTTTTTACTTTTCCTGCTCCAGCAGAAACCCGGTTTCTTCCAATGAAGTGATGCGATAGACGCCTTTCATGCGGCGGGATCCATCGGCCTTTCTTTCAGCCACGATCACATAATCCAAAGACATTTGAATCAGTCTGCGAATGGCGGAAAGACTCCATTGCGGAGCCCCCATCTGAATCAGCATCTCAAGACGTATCAATGCCTGACCCGCATCCTGCGCATGCAAAGTGCCAAAGCTGCCGCTGTGACCTGTCGCTAAGGCCATTAAAAAGTCCTTGGCCTCTGCGCCACGCACTTCACCCATGACCATGCGATCGGGCCGCAGACGCAGTGACCTTCGCACCAGTTGCGCCTGGTCCACAGAAGGCAAAACCCCTTGCGGATCTTCGCGGGTTAAAAGTTTTAAGCTGGCTTTGTTGGGAAGGGAAATTTCGGATGTGTCTTCGATGACGACCATCCGCTCGTTTTCCGGCATCAGATTCAAAAATGAATTCAGCACCGAGGTTTTGCCAGAGCCGGTAGGGCCCACCACCAGAAAATTTTTCCGCCGCTTTACGATGTCTTCAAAAAACGGCAGGCAATCAGGCGGGCACCACTGATGTTCGGCCAATCGGGAAAAGCTCCACGGGTTTTTGGGATGACGGCGCAAAGTCACGTGAGGATGAGTCTGTGTCAGTTCTGCGCCAATCAGGCTTAAACGAAAGTCGCCAAATCGTCCGTCGGCGCAGGGAAATTCCGTGGTGATATGGGCATGAGCTGCGTGGCTGAGGCGATCCAGGAAATTGCGATAGCTGGTGTCAGAGAAAAAATAATCCGGATGCTTTTGCAAATGGCCCGCACGTTCAAGCCAGATCGCGGAAGGCCCGTTGATCAGAATCTCTGTGATACTTTCATCGTTTAGCAGGCTTTCAATCGGCCCCCACGCATGCATTTCATTTTGCACCCGCAAGCGGGCTTCGGCCGTGACTGAGGCGGTGTGCAGATCCAGGATTTGCTCAATGCGCTGAGAGCGCAATTTGTGCTGTTCTTCTGAGCTGAGTAAAAACTCATTCAAAGGAAGTTTCAGAATGTCATCGTGAATGCGGTCATAGATATGTTTGGCTTCGCTGATCATAGGCGACGGCCCTGCAGGGTGTTTAGGTGCTGGGGAGCAGGGTTTTCTTCACCTTCCCGTAAAATGGAGGGACGCACGAAGATGACAAGTTCGGAACGATTTTCTTTGAAGTCCTTGCTGGCAAACAGCGCGCCCACAACAGGAAGGCGTGAAAGCAGGGGAAGGCCCTCGGAACTTTTTCCGTCTTCGCTTTTTAATAAGCCGGACAGCGCAATGGTCTGCGGTCTGGTCAGATCAAAATGACTGGAAACCCGGTTGGTCAAAATTCCCGGCACGTCATCGACCTTGCGCGAATCATCGACGGTGGAAACTTCGGTTTCAATCGAGATGCTCATGCGTCCGGCGGCGTCCGCTTTGGGTTTTACGCGCAGTAAGATCCCGTAGCGCTTCCACACGATGTCCTGCATTTTATAGTTCATGATCTTGATCGGGAATTCGCCGCCGGCCAGGAACTCGGCCTCTTTGCCACTGCGGCAAAGGATGTTCGGGCTTGCCAGAATTTTACCCTGGCCTTGAGCTTCAAGGGCGGTCAGGTTGAAAGGAAGTTCATCTCTTTCCCAAACTCCGTCGGGCATAAGCTTCGCGGAATAACCCGCGGGTGGGCGTAGGCCGTACTTCAGGGAAAAGTCTTTTTTGATTTCAGCCACGGTGATTTGCACCTTGATGGTCGGTGCAACGTCCAAACTGGTTTCGTCCTTTAGCAGGCTGACTCCGAAGGATGTCAGAAGCTTGCTGTATTTTCGGAAGGTCTGATCGGTGCCGCTGACTCGGACTTCCAAAGCGGGTTCAAAGATCAATGTCTGGGGCGGCAGATGGGATTTGTAAAACAAGTCGCTGAAATGTTCCTGAGCTTGTTGCTGTAAAGAAGCGGTCATCCGTGCCCGCATTTGATAGCTTAGATTTCGCGCGCGCATATAGTCCGCCAGATGAATCCAGTCCTGTAGACGATACAACTGGCCTTCGATTAAAAGATCACCTTCGTTTAACGACGCCCGCAAACCCACGCGCGATTTCAGGTAAGTTGTCAGATCCTGAAAAGAATCTTTCTTGGACGGATGCAAAACCTGCACGCTGTAAAGGGCCGATCCCACTTTGACTGTGGTGACGCCTTCGCGGCGGCCGACCAGATTCAGTTTGCCACCCTGGCCTTCGGCGGTCAGGATTTCGCGGTCTTGAATCCATACTCGATCCTGTCCCTGTAAAGGCACGGATTTTTGTTCACCCAGTCCCAACACCAGCGCGGTTTGGGAATAAGCAGGAAAAGAAATAAGCATCAGGAAAAACAGTAAAGTTTTCATGAGCGGGTTTTAAAGCAAAGCCCGTGCAGAGTTGTCGGCAGGATAGTGCGGGGTCAGGGCCGCGAGCCGGACACCCTAGGCCAGTGGCAGTTCAAAGAACACCATCACACCCTGAGCCGTGTTTTTAAACTGCAGGTGGGACTGGTGTGACTTTAAAATAGACTGGCAGATGGTCAGACCCAAGCCTGTTCCGGTGGAGTGGTGCATGACGTCCTCGTCAATAAAGAAGGGCTTCATGATTTTGTCCACTACAGACGTGGGCAGGTGAGGGCCGATATTGGAAACGACAAAACGCAGATTGTTCCCGCTTTTCAGGCTTTCCAGGTGAATCTCGCTGCCGTCGGTTCCGAATTTTGCGGCATTATGAATCAGTCGCAGCATGACTTGTTTGATCAGGCGAACGTCGGCTGAAACGGCCAATGGTTCCAGCTTGCTGACCAGCTTCTGCTGCTTTTTATTCAGCAGATCCTGCACCTCTTTACTGATGGCTTCGTCAAATTGGGTGAAGGCCACCTGCTGCATGTCTATTTTAAGTTGATTGGTTTCCGCGCGCACCACCAGCAGAACATCTTCCACCAGGGTTTTCAGGCGCTCGGCACTGCGGGTGATACGGTTCACCATCAGCTTGTCTTCGTCGTTCAGTTTGGATTCCGCCAGCAGGGAAGAAAAACTTAAGATCGAAGTCAGCGGGGTTTTCAGTTCATGGTTGATCAGAATCATGAAATTGGATTTGGCGACGTCCAGGCTTTTAAGTTCTTCCAAGGCACGCGCCAGTTCCGTGTTTTTTGTTTTCAATTCCTGGCCCAGAACATAGCGGTCGATCGCGTGTTCCACAGTATTGGTCAGATCCACCGGGTCCCAGGGCTTGGTCAGATAGCGGAAGATCTGACCTTTATTCACGGCACTGATCACGGACTCCAGATCGGTGTAACCGGTCAGTAAAATTCGCACAGTCTCAGGATGAGACGCCAGAGTTTTTTCCAGGAATTCCACGCCGGTCATTTCCGGCATGCGCTGATCGGTGATGATCAAAGCTACGGGGCCCGGATGTTCGTCCAGCACCGCCAGTGCCTCTTTGCCCGAGGTGGCCTTTAAGACGTTGTATTTCTTTCGGAAGAGGCGTTCCAGGGCGTCAACATTATCCACTTCATCGTCGACACACAAAATTGTGCTTTTAATCATATGAGGTAGTGTAGGAGCTGGAAATAGCCAGTGCAAAGGATTTCCAGCTGGTCCATCGTACCGTCCGGGTCGAGTCCTGCTAAATGTGAGAAATATGCTGGTCGACAGTCTAGATTCATAATCTTTCAACATTTAGACCGGGAATGCATCAAGTTGAAGCGCTATTCTGACGAAGAGTGGAACGATAGAAGTTTTTTTATTCCTTTTCAGGAGATCGTGTATGAAGTTTTGGATGCGCATTGCAGCTCTTTTCACCTTGGTGATGAGCTATGCAGCTGGTGCCCAAGCCCAAATGTGGGGCACAGGTATGTACGGTGGGATGCAAGCCTGCCCGTATGATTACTCTGCTGGTGCCGGTTCCTCCAGCTATCTAGATGAAATCAAAGAAGCTCAGGCTGAAATCAGCGAAGCACAAAAGCAGCTTCGTGCAAAACAATCTGAATTGAAGAAGATCGACAGATCCCTGACTCGTTCCCGTAAAGATGTTGAAGACGTGGTTTCTGAAGACTATTCAGAGCTGATGTTCGAGCACATCGAGAACAACGTCAGCTGTAAAGAGTACAAAGGCATGGGCGCGAGTGATGAGTTTATCGCGCAGGGGCAGGAAGGTGATGCTTCCGTTCAGGCTGGCGGCACTCGTGAAGTTCACGGCTTCAGCATCCAGGAATGGGCGCGCGTTTGTGATCCGAATAAAAACGGTTCTGTTTCCGGCACGGTTTGTTCCACTCCAAAATTCCGTCAAAGTGAAAAAGGTCGTGCAACGACTGAAGATTGTAAAAAAGGTCTTTCTGATTACAAGAAGGGTTACTCTCAAAGAAACAAAGTCACTCGTGAAATTGATGCTTTGAAAAACCTGATCGACAACAGAAAAGAAGACATCAAGATCGCGAAAGAAGATTACGCTGATGAACAGCGTGAACGTCGTCGTGAGATCTCGGAAGGTGGCGTGTGCGTTGACTGTATCGCTTCCGGTTCCGGTTACCAGTATCAGAAACCAGAAACCAACTGGGGTTCTGTGATCGGGAACGTTGCATTGGGTGGTTTGTCCATCCTTGCTGGTTACAAAACAAATCAAATGATTGCTGACGCGAACTCCAACATCGGTTGGCCGACAGACCCTTGGGCTTCCACGGGTTACGGTTACGGTTTGGGCGCGATCGGTACTGGTATCGGCCAGATGGTCGGTGGCGGCAGTGGTATCTATGGTTCTATCGGTGGTGGTATCGGTGCAGGTGCATTTGGTTGTGCCGGCAATAACGGTGGTGCTTACGGTATGATGGGTCCTTACGGCGGCATGAACGGTAATGGCATGTGGGGTAACCCATATGCGATGGCCGGCCTTGGTATGGGCGGCATGGGTGGCGGTATCTATATGCCAGGGATGGGTCCTTGGGGTATGGCCGGTCCATGGGGCATGGGTGGTCCATACGGCGGCATGGGTGCCATGATCGGCGGTATGGCCGGCGGCATGATGGGTGCTTACCCTGGTTCTATGATGGGTGGTATGGCCGGAATGATGGGAGCTTATCCAGGTGGCATGATGGGTATGGGCGCGATGGCAGGCGGTATGGCCGGCATGATGGGCGCGTATCCGGGTGGCATGATGGGCATGGGCGCATTGGCTAGTGGAATTATCGGAGCTTACCCAGGTGCTATGATGGGTGGCGGTATGATGGGTGCTTACCCTGGCTCTATGATGGGCGGCATGGCCGGCATGATGGGCGCATATCCTGGCGCAATGGTTGGCGGTATCGGCGGTGGTATCATGGGTGCATACCCAGGTGCCATGATGGGCGGTATGGCTGGCATGATGGGAGCTTATCCAGGCGGTATGATGGGTATGGGCGCGATGGCTGGCGGTATGGCCGGTATGATGGGCGCGTATCCAGGTGCGATGGTCGGCGGTATGGCTGGCGGCATGATGGGTGCTTACCCTGGCGCTTTGATGGGCGGCATGGGTGGTATGGCCGGAATGATGGGCGCATATCCTGGTGGCATGATGGGCATGGGCGCAATGGCCGGCGGTATGGCTGGTATGGGCGGCATGGCCGGTGGCATGGCGGGAAGCCTTGGCATGATGCAGATGCAGCAGCAGATGATGCAGATGCAAATGCAGCAGTATCAACAGTATATCCAACAACAGCAGTCTTACATGCAACAGCAGGTTCAAAGACAGCAGGTTGTATCCAGCTTGCAACAGGAACTTTATGGATTGTTGTATAGAATCCAGCAGGTTCAATACGGTGTAGGCGGCGTGGGTGGCTCTATCGGTATCGGTGGTGGTATTGGCATCGGCACAGGCATCGGTGGTCCAACACCAATTGGTGGTGGCATCGGTGGTCCTCAGCCAATTCCGGTTCCGGGTACAGGCGGCGGGACAACAGGCCCGGCTCCAATCCCTTCTGCACGCTAAATAGCAAATTAAACAGTTAAATTAATTAAGGCCTTCTGCTAAAACAGAGGGCCTTATGCTTTTTAAAATCCCGCGTCTTTACGACAGTCACACGCACTTTATCGCAACGGGCGAATTCGCTTCGGGGCTTCGTTTTGAATCGATCAGATCCCTGCAGGATTTGCAGAATCTGGATCGCACCAAGCCGGGATACTATCGTCAGCACTGGCTGGTGGGGTTTGGCTGGGACGAACGCCAGTGGCCGGTGCACGAACAGCCGCACAAGGATCTTCTGGATAAAGTCTTTCCGGATATTCCGGTTTACTTTGCCCGCATGGACGGACACAGCAGCTGGTTGAATTCCGCAGCCCTTAAAGAAATGGACTTGGATTCCGCCACGGGCATTCTGACCGAAAAAGACCATCTGCGCGCCTGGGATCACTTGCCGTCATTCTCTAAATCCCAGCAACGAGCCAATATTCTGCAAGCCTGCCGCACCTTCAATGCCGCTGGATTTACTCACGTGCGCGACCTGAGCTGCACTGAATCCCTGTGGAATATGCTGTGTGAGGTCGCCGATGCCGGAGACCTGACTTTGGCGATCGAGGAAAATTTCACCTCCCACGACATGAATGACTTTGATTCGATGCTGACTGCGGCACTGGCCGCGAAAAAACAGGATCGTCCCTTGCTTCGCTCCAAAGGCATCAAGGTTTTCTATGATGGTTCATTGGGATCTGAGACGGCTTTGCTCAGTCGTCCTTACAACGGCGAGCGCTCTGGCAATCAGGGGCGCATTCTGTGGGATATTGCGGATATCGAAACAATGATGAAACGCACCTGGGCCGCAGGCTTGGAGTTTTCAGTTCACACAATCGGGGATGAGGCTGCTCATCACATCGTGCAGGCCGCCCGCAAAATTTCAGCGCAAGGGGCCGTGGGCCGCTTGAATCTGGAACACGCGCAAATTCTGCGCCCGGAGACCATTCAGATGATGAAGCCTTTGCATGTGCGCTGTCATATGCAGCCTTGTCACTGGCTGAGCGACCGTGTGTGGCTGATGGAAAAACTGAGAGAGCTTTACCCGTATGTCTTCCCATGGGAAGCCTTGCGCCTGGCGCAGATCCCGATTTCTTTTGGTTGTGACAGCCCGGTGGAGCCTTCTTCTTTCTGGCGCAACTATCTGGCGTTGGAGGAAAGTCCTCAGGCGCGCATTCGCAAATTTAATGGCGACATTACGGTGGTGCATGCGCACCCGGATAAAACTTTTGCACCGGACTGTCATTCGGTGATTGAAGACGGTGTGGTGAAAGAAGTCGTCTTTAACGGCAAGAGGATTATTTAAACGACGGCTTGTCGATGATGACCTTTTTGTCTTTCAATGCATAGATGCCGCCGCCTACTAAAATCGCGGCGGTCGGGATCAGCCACTTTTTATTTCTTTGCACCCAGCTTTTTTCTGTTTCTTCATCGGCTTGATTTGTTGCCTGCACACAACTGGCGGTGAAAAACACGCGCGCTTGCAGGGACAGATTGATGTCGTCAATCTGGGACTGGAAGCCGCCACAGCCGCCTTCGACCAAGGCTTGCGGATGGTTGGTCTGTTGCAATAGCTGCGCAAAGGTTCCATAGAAACTGATGCTGGCATGGGAATCAGAAATCAGCGTGAAGTGATATGGGGCCTCGGTCACGATCTTTAACCGACTGCTTTCTTCCAGCGGGATCGGCTGACTTTCCACCGCCAAAGCCTTCATCCACGGATTGAGCTTTCTTAGATTTTCCAAAGACACTGTTTCAACTGCGCAGATGGTGAGGCTGGATTCGTCCTGCAACAGGCTGAATTTGCAGTGCAGATTGCGCACGGAGCTTTGTGCTTGTGGAGAGAGCTTTCCACTTTGCCATTTCGAAGTCAGATCCTGCAAAAACTGCAGACTTAAAGATGACAGAGCAGACTGCTGATTCAGTCGATTGAGGGTTTCAAGTCCTTGCGGAATTTCACTTGGGGAAAGATCTGCCAGCTGAAACAGCTGCTGTTCTTGTTGGGGGGCCTGTTGCAACTTTTCAGTTTGCACATCGCTGTAGGATCGTGCGGAAGGGTTTTCCTGCAAATATTTTTTGAATTCAGCGGGGGATGCCGAAGGTGCCTGAATCAGTACCTGAGCCTGCGCAGCCGTCGCCAATAGAAATAATAGAATTGCAATTGGGGTTTTCATTGGAACTCCTAGTTTTGATAGTCGATGCGCACGGCTTTGCGTGGAGAGGAAGCGGGGGTGACACTATTACCGCGAGCTTCAGGGTTTTGAACGACGGCAATGAAGGGACCGCTAAAGCTTAGCAATCTGGGACTTTCACTGTCTTTCACCAGAACGGCATACTGCTGCGGATTGAGCGGGGCGCGCAGCAGTTTCAACTTGCTGCCAACTTTAAGACCGCCTTTTTGAGTGTCGTTGCTGGCAAGGTAAAGATCGACGACGCCACCCATGTCACCCACAAGTGATGCAAGCGATTCGGCATTGGCAATTTCAATTGGCACCAGCACGTGGCCTGCGGGGATGTAGGTGTCAACCGACGCGGGGGCCGCCACGGTTTCCAGCGGATCTTGGTCTGATTTGGAAGGGCTGCTGATAAAGGCTATCAGGCCGATGATCAGAAAACCCGCCAGTGGCCAGTTACTTTTTAGATTTGAAACGGTCTTTTGAAACATAAGACTTCTCTTTTGTGAATTGGTGGCGTTGTTGTGCTGTTTTTAGCTTTGAAAGATGGGAAAAGGCCGCGAAGAAAATCAGCAGCACCAAGGCCATCACCAGACAGACTTCAATGAGTATCTGCCCTTTGTTATTTGGGTTTTCCATCGCAAGGGTCCTTTGGTCAAAGTGACGGCGCAGGCTTTTTCAAAGCCGAAATCCGCCTTCAGAAAATTAGAAAGAGGCGGGCGCAGCGCGATCCGGTACTGCCAGCGTTGCGCCAAAGCCTGACGAACTTCAAAGTCAGGTTCAGGGCTGTATGTCGGCGCCGTGTCCGGGAAGTCCGGACGGACCGCCAGGCGCGGAATGGGCTCATTTTCAATCTGGGTTTTGATCGTCAGGAAATTCAGACGTGTCTGGTTTTCCCTGTGGGCACGGTAAAGCCGGGTGCGGGTGGAACTGTGGCTGCGCTGAAGCTGCAGGTTGCTTTGTTGGATCAGTTGCTTTTGTTGTGCGTCCAGAGCTAGTCGCAGTCCTTCAATTCTCAAGACCTCTAATTCAGCAGCAGTTGCTACAGGGATATTTCCGGCGGCCTCTGCTGCTTTGGCTTTGGCCTGTGCAGAAATCAATTGGGCTTTTAATTTTACGGCTTTGGAATTCAACGACAGCAGTTTTTCCAGATGGGGACGGACCTTTTCCTGTCCCTGCAAGCCTTCGCTGCGGCAGGTGTGTTTCATCGCCAGATCCAATTGCAGAAATCCCATCATGGCCGCAACCAGAAACAGTCCGGACACCAGGATCGGCAGTAACGCCAGAATTAGAATAGCGGCAAAGCCCTGCTGGTTGCGCATATGCGGCCTTCTTACAGGCGCAGTTCTTTAGAAATCTGGATTTCCGGTTGCAGCGCAATCTCGATGCGCCCTGTGCTGCCGGAAAGGGATTTGTTCAGGCGGACATTCAAACGGGTGTTTTTAAGCATCAGCTTTTGCAGATTCCTTTCCAGATGGGTTTTACATGTGGAAACTTGAACGGATTCCGCACAGATCAGGGCTTCATGCAGTTGGTGGTCGGCATAATAGAAAACCAGCGTGCGATAGAATAGAAAAGCCAGCGCTGTGCCGGTGGCTAGCAGCAGCGGCAGCACGAAGGCCGCCTCTAACAAAGCTTGTCCTTTTTGATTCAGGATTTTCATGACTATTTGCTGTCTGATTTGGAGTTAACGGAACCCTCGAAGAAATCGCTGAAGTCGCGTTTCTTGTACATAGTGTCCGTGACTTTGTGGGCTTCTTTCTTGCGGCTGTCCGTTCCGCCCAGGGCCTGCGCCACGTTGGCGAACTGCACGTCGATGTTGGCGCCGACAACTTTGATAACGGAAATGCTGCCGACAGCAACGATTGCCACAATGATCAGGTACTCAACAAGTCCCTGGCCTTTTTTGTTTTTGATGATGGTTTGAGCTTTCATGAATCCTCCAGTGGTTAGGAGGTGGAAGCAAAGATCGGACAGGGGCGGGATGCGATTAAAGCAAAAAAAAAGTCCGGAGGTCCGGACTTTTGGAGAACTACTTCTTTTTAGCCTTTGAAATTTCGGCTTTTTTTGCAGCGGCCTTTTCTTCTTTGGCAGCAGCAGCAGCTTCTTTTTTCGCGCCGGCTTTTTTAGCCTTACGCTGGATAATAATGCGATCCAAAATGTCGTAAGCTTCTTTTTGCAGGTCGTTTTCGAAGATAAAGCGGTAGAAACCTTCGATTTCCGGGCTTTGACGGAACTTCTTCAGGGACGTAGGAAGGCTGTCAGATTGAACGAAGTCAATAGAACTACCATCTTTTGAGAGCTTAACTTTTTCAGCCATTCGAAAATCCCCTAATCTTTTAAAGGGTTTGTACCTTGATAGGGGTTTAGGAATCAAGCAAAAACAGGGTTCGCAGGGGTGAAAAGGTCCCGCAAGAAGGCCTTGGCGGAATGGGACGAAGTTGGAATAAGTATTGAATTTTGTTAAGAAATGACGCAAATTTAAGGCTCAAAAAACAGGGGAGGTCATGGTGCTGATTCTTGACGGAAAAGAAGTCGCGAAAGAGGTGCGTGCGTCCCTTGTTCCCCGAGTGGCGAAGTTTAAAGAAACTTACGGCCGGGCTCCTCATCTGTCGGTCGTCATTGTCGGCGACGATAAGGCGAGCCACGTTTACGTTAAAAACAAAAAGATCGCCTGCGAAAAAATCGGGATGACTTCCACAATTCACACTCTGCCGGCCGAAACCACACAAAGCGAGTTGAATCAGATTCTAAGCAAGCTGAACAACGACAATGGCGTGGACGGCATTCTGGTTCAGTTCCCGTTGCCAAAACATCTCAGCGCGGACGAGGTTCTGAAGCTTGTTTCCGCCGAAAAAGATGCTGATGGTCTAACTTACGAATCCTTGGGTTATTTCTTTGCCGGAAAACCTCTGGTCAGCCCGTGCACTCCGGCGGGAGTGATGGAGATTCTGAAGCATTATCGAATCCCGGTGGAGGGAAAAAGGGCCGTGGTCGTTGGTCGCAGCAATATTGTGGGGAAACCCATGGCTCTGCTCTTGACTGAAGCCAACGCCACAGTCACATTGTGCCACTCCAAAACTTCCAATATGTCAGAGCTCACAAAGCAGGCGGATTTGGTTGTCGTCGCGGCTGGCAAGGCCCGACTCTTGGGTAAAGAAGATTTTAAAAAAGATGCGATCGTGATTGATGTGGGTATGCATGGCTCAGGTCAGGGCGGAAAACTCTGTGGAGATGTTCGCTTTGAAGAGCTTGATGGCTGGGCGAAGGCAGCGACTCCGGTTCCCGGTGGGGTGGGTCCGATGACCATTGCCATGCTTTTGAAGAACACCTGCCAGTTGGCGGAACAACGCGCCCGCGACCCTCAATTCTAGTTCAGAGGATTTTATGTACAGCGGATTTTTGAAAAATGTTTGGTATGTGGGACTTCCAAGTGCAGAGCTGGCGGTGAATAAAGCCACGGCCCGCAAGATCTTGGGTGAGCCCATCGTGTTCTATCGTGACTCCAAAGGCAAAGTGTCGGCGATGCGTGATATCTGTCCCCACCGAGGAATTCCTCTGAGCTATGGCCGTGTGGTAAATGATCAGATCGAATGCCCTTATCACGGCTGGAAGTTTGACGGCACCGGCATGTGTACTGAGATTCCTTCACTGTGCCCGGATCAGGAACTGAATCCGAATAAAATCAAAGTGCGCTCTTATCCTGTTCACGAAGCTCAAGGCCTGATCTGGGTCTTTGTGGGTGACAAGGACTATGATGTTTCCAAAGCGCCAGCGATCCCGGTGATGAAAGCGTTCCCGGCGGATGTGAAACCGAATTTGACTTACGTGGTGAACTTCCCATGTCACGTCGATCACGCGGTGATCGGTCTGATGGACCCGGCGCATGGTCCTTACGTGCACAAAAGCTGGTTCTGGCGTTCTGAAAAAACCATGCTGGAAAAGAAAAAGAAATTTGCTCCGGTGAACTATGGCTTCCAGATGGTTCGTCACCAGCCTTCGAAAAATTCCAAGGCTTATAAGATCCTTGGCGGCACTCCGACGACCGAGATCACCTTCACGCTTCCTTGCGTGCGTGTCGAGCATATCGAAGTCGGGCCTCGTAATTTCTATTCTTACACGGCGCTGACTCCGGTGGATGAAAACAACACGCGTGTGACTCAATTGGCGTACTGGGACATCCCTTGGTTGACGCTTTTGAAGCCGGCGATTCATCAATTCTCTAAAAAGTTCCTGGGTCAGGACATGGATGCGGTAACCAAACAGCAAGATGGTCTACGTTATGATCCAAGTCTGATGCTGATCAAGGACGCCGACACTCAAGCCAAGTGGTACTATGCTTTGAAAACCGAGTACCATGACCACCTTGAGGGCAAACGTGAATTCAATCACCCTGTGAAAGAAACTGAGCTTCGCTGGAGAAGTTAAGATGCTTCGAGGAACCGGAATTTGCCTGGTTTTGCTGTTTTCGCTCAAAGCACGGGCTTTGAGTTTGGAATATTTCGGTGAAACCGCGATCAAGACCGGAACTGAGTTCAAAAAGACCACCATCGGTGGTCTTTCCGGCATGGCCTTCAGTGGCGACACTCTGTGGGCGCTTTCTGATGATCGTGGAAAGTTCGGGGAGCCCCGCTTTTACGGTTTTGACCTGAAGATTTCGGGGAAGTCTGTTTCTTTAAACCCCAAATCCGTCAGTTTTATTTCGGGCCTTCCCAAAACCGGGGAGCGGGCCGCGATTTTGGATCCTGAAGGGCTGGCGCTGTTGCCGTCCGGGGATTTCTTGGTTTCCTCTGAAGGCAGCAACGATTCCAAACCCCGCGAAATGCCCCGGATCTTCCGTATAAACCCGCAAGGGGTGTGGAAGTCCGACCTGTCCGTTCCGGCCAAGTTTTTACCTGAACCCATTGGCCAGCAAAAGCAGGGCGTGCAGAACAACCTTTCGTTTGAGGGACTCTCAAGTTCCGTGGACGGGAAGGTGCTGTTTGCGAGTGTAGAAACTTCCCTTTTCCAGGATTATGTCGCCGGAGAAGAGGAAAAAGGCGACTGGCTGCGAATTCTCAAGTACGAAGACAAGCCTGAAAAAGGCTATCAGCCGGTGGCGGAATACGCCTATCGCCTGGATCCGTTGAAAGACGGGCACGGGGGAAAAGAAGTCTTCCGCGGGGCTTCGGAAATTCTGGTCGTCAGTGAAACCAAACTGATTGTGCTAGAACGCGGAGTGCGCCTGCTGCCGAAAAAGATCTGGGCCAATACGATTACTTTGTATCTGGTGGATCTTGCCAAGGGCACGGACGTTTCGGGTGTGAGTAAGTTGGAAGGTGCGAAGTTCACGGGTGTTGAAAAAACAAAGCTGGTGGATTTTGAATCTGATCTTGGTAAAAACCGTGGCGACAAACGTGTGCAGAACTTTGAAGCTTTGGCCTGGGGGCCGAAACTTCCGGATGGCCGGCGCAGTTTGCTGATAATGAGTGATAATAATTTTTCAAAAAAAGAAATCACCGAGTTGGTTGTTTTCGCAGTTGAGGGTGAATAGTTTATGATGACAGTGTGGCGTCTTCGTCAGGGAGCCGATAAAAGAATTCGCAGTGGACACCCGTGGGTGTTTTCCAACGAGCTGCTGGTAAGCCCTAAGGGTCATCCCGCAGGTGCGGCGGTAGAGCTTCAGGATTCCAAAGGGCAGTTTCTGGCCCGCGGTTACGGCAATCCTCATTCCCTGATTTCTTTCCGTGCGTTGAGCTTCAACAGTCAGGATAAGGATCCAACCAGTTTTGACTTCCTTCATGAAAAGATCTTCAACTCTTGGCGCGTAAGAAAGGCTGCGGGCTTCCGTGGCAGCTTCCGCCTGGCGTTTGGCGAATCTGATTTCATCCCAGGTTTGGTTCTGGATTACTATGTGATCGTACAAAACGGCAAACGTGCTCAGCTCTTTGCTGCCCAGTTGGTGACGGCGGGAATGAATGAAGCCCTGAAGGATGCCGAAGGCTTCTTCAAAGGTTTGGCTGAAAAAGCTCATGCGCAAGGTCTTTCCGAGTTTGGCTGGGATCAAACGGCGGTGGTGATTCGTAATGACGTGGGTGTGCGCAAGCTTGAGGGCTTGCAGGTTGAAGAACCGCGCCTCATCAAGGATCTGCCGGACATGAACCTTCGTGATGTTGAAATCGTGCTAAACGCCGCAGGTGATGACGGCACGATCACGATGAGCTGTGATCTGGTTGAAGGCCAAAAAACGGGCTTTTTCCTGGATCAGACTCACAACATCTTCCTGGCAGTGGGGTTATTTAAGAACTGGGCCAAAACCCAACAGCCGCGCAAGATCCGTGTATTGGATCTGTGCTGCTATGTCGGTCACTGGTCCACGCAGATCACACGTGCTTTGAAGTCTTTGGGCTTTGAGGTCGAGGTGTCTTTGGCGGACATCTCCAAGACCGCTTTGGCTTTCGCGAAAAAGAATGCCGAACGTGAAGGGGCGGAAGTCGTCGTTCACGAAATGGACGTGTCTGAAGGTTTGGCGGCTTTGCCAAGCACTCACTATGACATCGTGATTGCGGACCCACCGGCGTTTATCAAATCCAAAAAAGACATCCCTATCGGGAAGCACGCTTACCTTAAGATGAACACGCACGCATTCCGTCTGGTGAAAAAGAACGGCTTTGTGGCTTCATGCTCTTGTTCTGGTTTGCTGGAAGAAGAAGAATTCCGCGATGCGATTCGTAAGGCGTCACTGAGAAACTACGCCGAACTTCGCAGCGTTCTGCGCGGGGGCCATGCGGCAGATCACCCAACGCTGATGCAGTTCCCGGAAGGGTTCTATCTCAAGATGTACGTTCACTACGTGCACTAAAGTAAATGTGAAGAAAAATTTATAATGTTGTTTTGCGGAGGCTATCTTCAGATTGGGGTAGCTTCTTTTTTTTGTTAAATGCTCTAGGCTTCTAATTTTATTAAAGACTTCGCCTTTTATCTTGCTGACAACATTTAGTTAAAACTCATTTAGTGCAAATTTTGAGCAGGTCCTAACTTGGTGAGTCGCTTTAAATCGACTTTGACTTTAAAACAAACAGCAGAACACAGTTAATTGTTTATAAACATATTATAGTTAATGGAGTGACTGTGATGTTTAGATTTGTGATGCCTGTTCTGGTTATATGCCTCTTACCTTCAGTTTTATGGGCAAATGATCAATATCGATCTTGGGACCTAGAAGCCAGTCAGTACTATGAAGAGCCGACTTTGAATTCGGTCTATGAAGACAGTCTATATAAGTACCAAAAGCAGAACGTCCTATTTATGAACAATCCGGATTATGTTCTTACAGCTTTTGTTGGGCGTTGTCTGCCGACCACGTTTAAGCCCTTCATGCTGCCTTTCTATAAAAGTTTATATAGCGGAATCCAGGATGAAGACTTAACAGCCCAGACTTGTCAAAATATTGAGAATCAGCAAGGGGCCACCGTTGTAAATGTTAACAGCACGACCACGCAGTTTACGGATGTCATCTTAGATATCGTTTTTCCTACGGCATATTCTTTCGAATACCGGGATTGGGGAACGGCCGGCGGGCCAATAAAGCAGCATATCGATGATAGTGCTTCTTTTACTATTTTGGTTAAGCTTAGCACGCCTGGGTTCTGTTTGCCGACCGTTGGGGCTGTTACCGATGGAGCAGGGACATCAGAAATAACAATCGAGTATCGTGCGCCGGAACAAGGGAGTACAGAGACTCTGGAACTCAACTGTACCAGTCCTATCACAAGTTTTCACTACAACGGTTTTGGTCGTCTAGGGCCGATTGCAGACGCTGGACATTTAGACGGAGCTCTAGTCAAAAAGGTAACTCTTCAAGGAGCTAATCTTGGAGGAGGGGTTGCTCTCCCGCCTGCTCCAGTTCCTAATCCAAATGCACCGCTAGAGGGGCCAAAGAATTGTCCCATTGAAAAGCCTAGTTCGATTATTCGGGTCGATAATCTCTCATTCGGGGAAGAGATAGCAATAGTTGGTACGGGTGCGAAGTTAGTCTATTCGTCAGAATTTGCTTCTAGTTATCAAGTGGCGTTTCAGAACTTGAATCGGCAAAAGTCTTTTAACCCAGAGGCTTGGACCTTATCCATCCATCACTACTATGACAAAAATCAAGATAGACTGTTTTTAGGCAGTGGTCGCAGCTTCGTGAAGGCGAGTTCAGTATTGCCAGGGAATCAGGAAATGGTGGTTATGGATGGTGAAGTCTTTATGTTTGATGGAGACGGAAAACATCTAGCAACCAAGAGCTCACTAACTGGATATGTGAAGTATCAATTCGGCTATAATACGGCGGGCTATTTAACTTCCATAACTGACGCCTTCGGGAATATCACTCAACTTACAAGAAATACTAGCAATCAACTTGTAAGTATTACTTCGCCCTGGGGGCAAGTAACGACAATCACTTTAGGGGCGGCGTTTAATATAACGGAAATACGAAATCCGAATAATGAAGCCACTTCAATCGAGTATTATGAAGGGACGGATCTTTTAAGAAGGTTCACTACGCCTATGGGAAGAATCACTGAGGTTGTTTATGATGGCCTTGGAAGAATCGCCTATACTAAGAAAGTAAAGGGCAGCTATCAGTTTGGGAAGATGAAGGTCGGAAATAAATTTGTTGTTAGTCAGGTAACGCAAATGGGTAGAAAAACCGATATGGAATCTGAAATAAACCCATTAAGCGGCTCCTATGTTAGGAAGGTAGTTCATCCTGACGGTGTGGAAGAGGTGTATACAGAAAATGCAAATGGCTCTGGAATGTTTTCTTCTCCAAGAGGAGTAAGCTTTTCAAATCTTGTGAACGATGAACGATTTGGTGCCTTAGAGCAGAGAATGTCAAAATATACGTCCGTTCGTAAAAGTGGGATGCGAGAGATCTCTATTTCAAAGTCCTATGTAGGCCTGACGTCCGATCCTTTCAATTATACTTCGATGGAAACACGTGAACAGATTGGGACATCGGTTTGGAAAAATAATTTTTCAAAGGTAAATATGTCTGTTTCCAGCGAGACCCCTGAGGAAGTCAAGTCGTATATTCTTTTGGATTCCAACGAAAGACCTACGAGCGTTCAATTAAATCAAGATTATCCCACTTTGTTTGAATACTATCCGAACGGAAATTTGAAAAAGATAGTTCAAAATGGGCATGATTTGGTCGAGTACACATATAATTCTCAGGGGTTCTTAAATAAGCTCAAGAATGGCCGAGGCGAAGAAGTCCAATATACTTACGATCCTGCGGGAAGAGTTCTTACACAGACCAGCGCAGGTCTGACAACAGCGTTGTCCTATAGTAGCGACGGAGATCTCTTGAGCGTGTCGCCATCGGGAAGGCCAGCGCATTTATTTAATTTTGATCTTTCTGGGGATATGACAGCGTATCATCCTCCATCTGTGCCAGCAGTTTCTCAGGTAGCGACACGTTACTTATATAATGATGATAGGCAGATTTCCCAAGTGATCGCGCCACAGCGACCTCCGGTTCGTTTCAATTATGATGAGGTTAGTGGCTTTTTGACGCAAGTTTATGTCTCTCGTGATGAACAGCAACGGTTTTATTATGAGAAAGGACAAATAAGCCGTGTTCGGTCGTTTGATGGGATTGAGACTTCCTACTCTTTTGATGGTGATCTTTTAACTGCTGTTGAGACGAAGATGCCGGATACCCTGAACTCTTATGAAAGAGTAAGCTATGCTTACGATGGAAGTTATCTTCCTAAACGACGTGAATTGGCTGCCGATTGGATTCGTGGATCCTCATCAGTCTCAATTTCTTATAATGAAGACTATTCAGTCACAAAAGTGGGAGATTTAAGTATTTCATATCAAGCCGGAACTGGCAGAGTTCTAGAGACTCAGCTCGGGCGTATTTATGATCAATACTCTTACGACGGTTATGGTCGCTTAAGTACTTATCTAGCCCAGTACAAGATAAGCCCCTCAGATCCCAACCCGGTTACTCTCTTTGGCTATCAGCTGTTGCGCGATAATATCGGTAGAATTCGCGGAAAAACAGAAAATAATCAGGGTAAAGTAGTCTCTTTTGAATATAGTTATGATGGCCTTGGTCGTTTGATTGGAGTAACTAAGAATGGAGCTTTCTACGCGAGCTATCAGTATGACTCTAACGGTAATAGAATTGTTAGTCAGGTAGGTAGGTTTATTGAGAATGCTACTTATGACCAACAGGATCGTCTTCTTACTTTCGGAAATAGGACATTTCAGTATTACGATACCGGTGAAGTAAAATCTAGGCAGCGCGGAGTTGAGCTCCCTCAGGAGTTTAACTATAACTCCTCGGGTTCTTTGAAGTCTATCAGGTTATCTCACGGCTCTACTGTATCTTATAGGCTAGATGCTGCGGGCTCCAGAGTTGCCACTTATATAAACGGTAAAGGTTTAGCTCGTGTCATTTATCAAGACTACGCGAGAATCGCAGCAGACTTCGACGAAAAGGCAAGAACTTCGCGAGAGTACGTTCATGCTCTTGGGCCGAACACGCCGGATTACATGATTTTTAAAGGTCAGAAGTACAGGTATGTAAAGGATCATCTAGGATCACCTCGTCTGTTGGTGCGAGAAACTGATGGCTACGTGATGCAGCGGTTGGATTATGATGTCTGGGGTCGCATTGAGCTGGATACTAATCGTGGTTTTCAGCCGTATGGGTTTGCTGGTGGAATTTATGATTTGAATACGGGGCTATTAAAATTTGGCTCGAGAGATTATGACCCTGAGGTTGGGCGCTGGACAAGTAAAGATCTAATTTTATTTGGTGGTGGTGACCTCTGTTCCTGACCCCGATTTTATTTGGACACCCAACCCAGGGGGTCTTTATGGAAACAACGTCTAACAGACGGAAAGTATTTACACAGGAAAAGAAGCAATTAATCATCAAAGAGCACAATTCCCAGGGAATTTCTATCCCAGTGCTTGCCAGGAAATACGGGGTTCATGCTATCACTCTTTATAGTTGGAAGAGGCAAATGAACCACAAAAAAGACGAATCCCCAATCAGTGCGGAATACATTCAAAAGTTGATCGAAGAAAACGACAAACTCAAGGCTGAGAATCAGAATCTCAAAGCTAAAGTTGGCGATTTGACGATCAAGAATGACATCTTAAAAGATGGCCTGGAGATCGTTCAAAAAAAAGCGATATTAAAAGCACTTCAACCGCCAAAGAAGTCAAAGCGCTTAATCGGTATGAAGTAAGTCAGATCGCAGAAGTTTTCGAAATCAGCCGAAGTTCAATTTATTACGAACCAGTTTCTCAGGAGGAAATTGGCATGCCTCGCCATTACCAAAAATCAGACGATCAAATAATTTTAGAAGAAATCAAAGCCGTTATTGCAATTAGAGCCACCTATGGCTACCGCCGGGTGACAACGATGGTGAATCGCCAAAGATCCCTTGATGGTCGCAATAAGATCAATCGCAAGCGTGTTCAAAGAATCATGCGCATGAATGGTCTTTCATTGCCACAAACAATGCCACAGCCAAAAAGGCCACATACGGGAGTTGTTATGACTATGTTCCCGAATCTGCGTTGGTGTTCAGATGGCATGGAAATCCGCTGTTTTAACGGCGACAAAGTTTTCGTGGCGTTTGCTTTGGATTGTTGTGATCGCGAAGCATTTGCTTACGTCGCTAGGACTGAGCCGCTATCAGCTACCGACATAGAGGAATTGATGGTTAAAGCTGTTGAAGCGAGATTTGGTGAGTCATTGAGATGTCCTCGCGAAATTCAGTGGTTGTCAGATCGAGGGTCAATTTACCGTGCGAAGTCCGTGAAGGATCTTGGCAAAGAGTTAAATCTGAATTGCTGTTACACCAGAGCCTACAGCCCAGAATCCAACGGCATGGCTGAAGCATTCGTTAAAACAATCAAAAGGGATTACGTTTATCAGGCTGACTGTGACAGCGCAGAGACGGTTCTCAAGCTTTTGCCGCAGTGGTTTGCAGATTATAACAATATTGCTCCGCACTCAGCACTTGGCATGAAGAGCCCGGTCGAGTACAAAGGGTCCGTGAACTTTTAAACCGTGTCCAAAAAATCGGGGTTCACTCCACCTCAATTTATATGGTTATGTAAACAACAGTCCTGGAAATTTAATAGATCCTTCGGGTAACTGTCCATGGTGCGTAACTGCATTGGGTGGTTTTTTGTTGTCTGGAGGGATAGACCTCGGGGGACAGCTACTGTCCAATGGCGGGGATCTGAACAATATCGACTGGGTTAGTGTTGGTTCGTCTGCTTTAATTGGGGCAGCAACTTCAACCTTAATGCCGACGGGATTGTTGCTGGGTAGAAGTGGAAAAACTGCGGTGCAATATGGCTATGGTAATGGAGGTCTTCTTAATAAAAGTTATGTAAGATTTGGCTGGAGCAATAAGAATAAGGTGAGGGATGTTTTGAGTCTTCGTATTGGGCGGATTCATTTTGACATACCTGGAGTAAGCCTTAGTTCGGGCGCCCAGCCGATTCGCGATGGTATAATCAGTGGAGTAGTTGGCGGCCTAGTTTCAAGTGGGGGTTCATATGTCTGTTCAAGTGGTTCTCAACCCTGACGAGTTATGTTTTGAAATTCAATCTAAATTCAACGCAATGATGTTTCAAGATGTGAAGCTAGATGTTGTGAAGTATCCCTTTGATTCATCCAAAGAGGACTACACGGTGGCATACTCCCTAAGGTTCGTTCCATCTTCCTTGAATCAGCTGCAGTTGGAGATCTGGATTACAGACATGGGGTGCGTGGGAGTTGGTGTTGAAACTTGGTCCAGAGTTTTGAGAAGACTTGGAAGAGAGTCTTCTGCGGTGAGATTTGTTGTTGGGCATGAGCCTGCGGATATACCGAAGGAAGCGATTTTTCGATTGATAGATCTAATAAGTTTGGGGAAGTTTACTCTTAAAAGCATTGGAATAGAATTTCTGAAACTAAATAGCTTTAATGCATATCTTGCTGAGAGAGAATATAAATCTTTGCGAGAATCCGGCTACCGCTACCTAGCTTTTGTAAAGCCTTGCAAAAAAAGTCCGGCCGGTAGGAAGGTTCTTGAATATATTCCCTGGGAGTAGGTTTAGTGTTTGTTTGAAGTCATTTATGAATAGAAATATTTCGGTCGCGATTTTGCTGGTTGTTATTGGATTTACTTTGATTGGTAAAATGGAGTTTTCTTTGAAAGAAAAGCCAAGACTTATGAAGACGATCGTTGAGATGGACAAAATTAGAGATTTGGTGCTTTTTCATAAGAAATTGTGCGGTCAATATCCTGAGAAAATATTTAGTTATGGTCTTTTAGAAGAAGCAGTCGGGAATAGAAAATGTTCCATCAGCACTGAATTTGCAAATGAAGAATTTCGAGATAGATGGGGTAACTCTTATATCTATATCGCAGATAATACAGGGTTTCGAATTCTAAGTTTGGGCCACGAATGGATTGAAACAACTGCTAGATCAAGTGCTACGATTGTCACAAAACCTATGTGATTGATGTCGATTTGAGAGAAGTAAAATGGTTAGATGCCCCAAGCCGTGTGTAACTGACCTCCGGTATTTGTAGATATGGTAATGGAAGACAGGGAATCTTGCTCTTTTCCATCAGTCTATTGCAGGGATTTTCTTCTATAGAGTTCTGAAGAAGAATCGTCTAGAAAAGCAAATGCCCCAAGTTGTCTTTGGTCGAGCTATTGCTGCCATATATAAACAAAAAATCTTGTTTTGAACTATCGCACTCGATGCAGTGTTATAAAGCATATCTTATTTACATGGAGGTATTTAATGAGATGGCGCGTGGCCCTTTTGGGGTCTTTGATTTCCCTATGGTCTTTGCTTGGTGGAAGCGTTGCTGTGGCTTCTCCGAGTCGTAATTATACCAAGGTAGTACAAAAATTAATTCATTTGGATCGCCAATATACCATAACCGATGTCTATATGATGCCTGCGACAGCTGCTGTTGGCGACAACGTTTACTTTGTTGTTGAACTATCTACAGACTTTGAAGGAGAGGCTGAAGTTGATCCGATTGTGGTGGCACAGATAAACGGTGCGCCTGTGCAGATGTATCATCAGGGTGGACGTTTGTGGACAACTGACAAGCGTTCTTTTTTGACTGCTGGGTCATTGAACTTTGAAGCACAGTTTTTCTTGCAGAATAGGCACCAGTCTGAAGCAATCCGTTTGCAACTCCTTGAGGTTCGCCAAGAGATTGATGCTTTGAGCAGACAGATTGTTCGGGAAACGGATCCAGCGAGAAAGGCCTACCTGGAATCCCAACGAGCAGATAAGCAGGTATTTAAGACAGACTTAGAAAACTCTTTGGACTCTCTGAAAAGACCAGTCTCTACAAAAGTCAGCACTCATCAAATTGGACCCGCGATGCCACCAGTGAATTCGCCAGTCTTGACCTCTTGCGAGCCCGCCTATGGCGACTCAGCTGGTAACAAAGTCGTGGTGGTACATGGTCAGAATCTCCTGAATACGACCAAACTTGTAATTGGTGGAAATGAAATTCCACTGCAATCACTTTCTGTGACAGCTTCCTCCATCACCTTTACGACTCCTTCCCTGACAGAGGGATTAAAGAATATCACTATCGAATCCATTCAAGGTGGTAGTACGGTTGTTGCGAATCTTCAAAACGCATATTTCGCAATTGATAACTTGAGTGGTGGCGGCTCAGCTTTTCCGGTGGCTTTTGCGGGGATTCCTGTATCTACACCAGCCGAAACTCCAATCCAGCTGGATGGCAGTTCTTCTTATAGCCCAGATGGTACGCCTGTAACTTACTTATGGAGTATTGTTACAAAGCCGGATGACGCTGGCACTTTAGACGGTGTATTCAATGACAGCACTATTCAAAAACCAGTGTTTAGTTCCGCAGCTCCAGGAACTTACGTTGTTTCTTTGGTGGTTTCAAATGGTGTGAATCAGAGTACGCCATCTTTAACTGTTGTGACTGTGGGGCCAAAAGACCCGCTGACACTACTCCCTTCGGTGATAAACGGGGCGGTTGATCGTAATGGTGTTTATATCGGTACTTTTAAAGCATGTAATAACTTACCTCAAGAGATGAGCTACCAGATTTTTGGTGCCGACCAGATTGTATTTATATCTGGTGGAAAAAAGGGACGCATAGCTAAAAAGTCCTGTCAGACATTTGATTTCTCGGTTGAGAATCACAGTGCCTATACCTTGGGATTCAAGATTCCGTTTGTCGTGCAAACACCTTCCAATCACAAGAAGATTCTTCAGATTGAAGTGGCTCCGACGACGGCTCTGGGCGTTTCGCTGTTAACAAAATTTCCTGTGGAGCAGTGGTCGGGTGAGAGAGATTTAGAAGTTCTATCTGCTAAGTCCTATGTTCCAATATTTGGCGCATTTGACGAAATTTCGGCTACTTCCATTGTTGTCAAAAACACAACCTCATCTCCAATTACGATCACGAATGCTCCTGTTTTAACTCATTTTGGCAGTACCACGGTGTTTGGTGTAGACTTTCCGGTTGGCGGTCTTGTTGTGCCAGCCAACGGTGAATACCTTCTTGATATCTTCGTGGATCCCGCAGGATTTGTCTCGGGTGATTGGGCTGAAGCGTTATTGGAATGGCAAATAGAGAGCAGCGGAGCTCCTCGTACTCTTCTGCTTAGAACGAATAAGTTGCCCGCCCCGATGGCTACCAGTGTTCCGATTGGCTTTGGTCAGCACGAAGAAAGTGCTTTGTTGCCATCTCAGATCCTGAGGGTCCCTTTTGACTTCCTTGGATATCTGAATGGATTTACCGAGGTTGAAGACGTCGATGTTATGAATGACGTATCAGGGCATTTCTTCCTGGATTTGGTTGGTTGGCCAGGCTCAGTCTTAGTGGGAAATGTTGACTATGTGCGATCTGAAGGGGCTGACATTAAATCTACGTTTGATGGTTTGGCTGTCGGAACGTACCAGGCGCGTGTTCTTGTTAAGGTTCGGGGTTACCTAATGCCATTTGAGTATCTTTGTAATATTGAGATCGTGGGGGATACGCCATGAAGAATCTTATTCTTATTTTTTGTTTCGTTATCTTCTGTCTTGATGCGCAGGCGAATGCGCCGAAGTTTCTAGAGTTAAATAGCTATGGCAATCCAATTGTTGGCGGAAGACTGGCACTTATTGCGTCTGTGCGAACGACTCCGACGGATCCTGAGGTCGAGATATACATAACCAGTAAGTTTGATGGCGAGAATCTGAAGGTTACTCGATTCGGGGAAACTGAATATGCGGGGGTTATAGCTAGTCCCGCATTGACTGGATCCTTCGTGTGGGAAGTAAAAGCCTATTTGCAGAATAGGGTTCTGGCGCGAGATGTACAAGCTGCCGTTATTAGAATTGAGAAAGAGATTTTCGCTCTTAATGAACGATACGAGCAGGAGACAGAGTCCGACAAGAAGGCTGCAATTGTGGTCGCAGTTTCCGAGTACGAAACGCAAAAATCAGAGCTTCTTGCTAGGATTGAAAGTCATCGTGTCTTGGTCGAGACTAAAACATTGGACGTGAATATTGGTGACCCACCAGAAATGCGGAGAGCCAGTGAGCCAATCAAAGTGCACATTGATACTCCGACCGGAGACGTTACATTTGGAGATAAAGTCGATATTTTTGTTGATGTGTTTCCGGATACTTCCGAACGAACTAAGAATCGCGTAGAGGCTTGGCTGGGCGGAGAGCGAATTTACTTCGACAAGGTTACGGATAGTAGCTTTAAGACTACGGTAAATAGTGCAGCGCTGGCATTAGGACCTCAGGTTTTGTCGGTCAGTTTCTATTATGCTAACTATCACCATGCTGAGTCTATTCTCAATGCCTACTTGGTTAGCAGTCAAAGAATAGCAGAGCTAATTAGATTTCGGGATTCGGCCTTAGATCCCGCAATTGTAGACTACTATCAAAGAGAACTTAATGACGTAAACCTTATTAGGTCAGCGTTTCAGAATATTTCTGACAACATGCCTGTTCTTGGAGGAACTGAAATCACTCTCGTCAATGTAGTTGATCGACCTGATGAGTTTATGACAGTTGCTGCTGGCTACGATACTGCCTGCGGTATATATCGATCCGCGGTTTATTGCTGGGGTGCAAATGCTAATGGAGAGCTTGGGAACGCTTCGGCTTCTCTATCTACCAATACTCCTACAACTCCTGCTCTATTGAATGGGGTAACGGATATTAAAACAGGTTCAAGTCATAATTGCGCTATTCTCCGAGGCGAATTGTGGTGTTGGGGGGCAAACTCTTGGGGACAACTTGGTACGGGAGATCAGTACGGAAGAAATATTCCGGTTCAGGTCAGTGTGGCCGGTAGATTTGAGAAGTTGTCAGTCGGTGCTGCCCATACCTGCGCTATTTCTAAAGGAACGGTATATTGCTGGGGAAATAATCAATTTGGTCAGCTGGGAGTTGGTTCCACTGAGCAATATATAGTTGTGCCTGCAGAGCTGCCGCTCTCGGATGTGATTGATGTTGCTGCAGGTGACTTTTTTACATGTGCAGTCGTAAAAAATGGAAGTGTTTATTGCTGGGGCCGAAATACAAAAGGAGAACTTGGAAACGGAGGTTACGAGACTTCCTATGCCCCTCGGAAGGTCGCCGGTATTAGTGACGCGAGCGATGTAGAGGCTGGTAATCAGTCCGCCTGTGCTCTGATGTTTGATCAACTAAAATGTTGGGGCAGCGCCGAGTCTGGGCAGTTGGGAAGTACGATTACCAGTGGGAACTCGCCGACTCCAGTAACTATAGATATAGATCCGGTAGTGTCAGTGGCACTTGGTGGAGGATCGTTGTGTGCGATTACAAATCTCGGAAGTGCTAAGTGTTGGGGTAGCGCACAGGGCGGAACCTTGGGCAATGGTCAAACTACTGGCTTTGTAGTTGTGCCAGTGCAAGTTGTGGGTCTCACCTCTGGTGTTACAAGTCTTTCGGTGGCTCCTGGTTATGCGTGCGCTGTGCAAAACGGAGTTTCGAAATGCTGGGGTACTAATGTTGAAGGAAGCTTGGGCGATGGTTCCACTATAGGCGGAACTGCCTCTACACCAGTTGTTGTCGTAACTCCTGGCACCTTTAAATAAATCTTACTGTAAAGCGGTGAAAAATGAATTCTAAGAATAGATTTTTCTTATTTTTGATGTTGTTTTGGGGCATTTCGGCTTCTGCCCAAAGCATCGGTATTATCAGAACAGATCGTCAGCAGTATATAGATGGCCAAAATGCGGCATTGCTAATCTCATTAGCTCCGTTGCATGAGAGTTTGGAATATCATGTTGAAAGCGTGGTCGGTTCGCAATCTCAGAGGGTTATACAGCTTAGTGATAGAGAGTTTGCGGGGGTTTTAAAGTCACTGCAAGTTGGAACCGTGTTGTGGACGGTTCATGTATATTCCCAGAATAAAGTTTTTGCGGAATCTGTGAGATCTCAGATAGTTATTGTTGATAAAGAAATTGTTAAATTAAAGGAACTTAAGTCTATTGAGACCGATCCAGATAAGGCTGCGAGTTTAACCCTAGCAATTCAGAATCTGGGGCAGAAGAAAGCGGATTTGAAAAGTGACTTAGCTTTAAGTCGCAGCTCTGTTGGTACTCTCACGAAAAGTATTAATGTTGCGGCGAGTTTGAAGTCTCGCAAGGTCATGACAGAAGCGCTCATATTATCCACTGAAAGGGTCGCAGATACGTTTGATGCAGGGGATTTATTGAAGGTAGATATAGATATTGATCCACTGGGAACAGGTATTTCAGAAGAACAAGAGTTTGATATTGTGGCTAATTTTAACGCGCAGAGTGTCTTTGCAGTGAAGACTTCTGAAGTTAAGTACAAGTATGAGCGGCAAACATCGATATCTGATATAGGAACAAAGAGTTTCACAGCGTCGCTGTATGGGACAGATAAAGCTGCAGTGTCCTCATTGCGAGTTGCTATTAAAAATGGTGGAACCAGAAAAATTGAAAAGGAAATTGCTAAGGAGTCAGCACTAAGTAGTGCACATCGCGCTTTATATCAAGCAGACATCGATGACCTCAATCTTATACTAGACCTTCTTCATGACGTTGTCGTTAACTTGAGACAACATATTTCTACAAAGACAATAGCAATTTCGATCGTAGCTCCACCACCTGTTGTCATTGTCGGGCAAAGTCTTGAAGTAACTGAGGGTGATACTGTCTCTACGTCATATTCCGTTCGTTTGAGTAGCGAGCCTACTGGGACAGTTACAATTTCAGCCTTGGCAGCTCTGTCTGATGTTCAACTTTCTCTTGATGGGTTGTCTGGCACTCAATCCCTGACGCTGAATTTTGATCAACAAAATTGGAATGCGAACCAAGTGGTGCATGTGAAGGTTCCGGATAATTTAGTGGTAGATGGTGAGAGAAATACGACTATTACGCATACAGCATCTGGTGGGGGTCTGTCTGGGCAGACACTGCCCAGCGTCGCCTTAAAGATCAGTGAGTCTATGCCGAAGATAGTTTGCCTATCAAGTCTTCCACCAATATGGGGGCCATATGATGGAGGTTATTACGAGGTTTCCCTGCCGCACGAACCATCTGGCCCCGTAACTGTTCAGATTGATAGTTCTGGCTGGGATTTTATTTTGAATAATGGAGCCCCCGGTTGGGGTGCCTCATTGGATTTTGATGAAACAAATTGGTATATTCCACAGGCTGTATACATATCTGTTTACGACGGCTGGATGGGGGAGGGGTTCTATACATTTACACAATGGTCAGATGATCCTTCCTATGGCAGTTGCGAAACTGAAGTATTCTATAGTCCCTATTAATAAAAAAGGCCCGTTTCCGGGCCTTTTTTGTTTTTCCTAAACAGTCTCTTTCTTATCGAGATATTTACGTTCAAACCAGAAAGTGCCTGCGGGAAGCACGGCCGCTGCGAAGGAAAGTAATCTTTGTTTCATGGACCAGTTCAGTTCGCTGGCAATGAAGTTTGCCATCAGGATGTAACCGATGAATAGGAAACCGTGGATAGGACCCATGGCTTTCACCATCGCAGGATTGCCTGCCATGTATTTCACAGGCATAGCGATCAAAAGAAGAATCAGGAAGGAAGCCCCTTCGAGCCAACCTAAAATACGGAATGCTTGAATCATAAGTTCACCTCTTAGCCATTGAGATAATCAACTTTAGCATAATGTGCAGCAAAAATGTGCCGCCGGGAGCGCAGCAAAACATTGCAGTCTGGCTCAGATGCGTTTTAAAAGCCATTGGTGCAGGTCCTGAAGCATCTGCGGCGTGATGTGATGGTCTGCTTCATAGTTTTCAAACTGAAAGTCAAATGAGGCGGCCTTCAATACGGCCTCGGTGTTCAGGCCATGAGTATAGGGAAGTTTGCTGTCCTGACGTCCATGCATCAGCAGCACTTTCGGTGAACGGGGATAGGTGCGCTTTTGGGCTTGGGCCGAGATTTCCTGCAGTGTGCGCCCGGAAATCGCGACAAGGCCCTTGAACAGCTCAGGCTCCGTCAAAGCCAAAGAAAGTCCCATGATTGTGCCCTGGCTGAATCCCAGAACAAAAACATTGTCAGCGTCGATCTCCGGATTTTCTTTTGGCAAAGTACGAATGAAATCCACCAGAATTTTTCGCGACTGTTCGGCCTCTTGCTGATTGTGCAAAGGCCCCTGGGCGGTGAAATTCACATGAAACCACGCAAAGCTTCCTGCACCCAAAACCAAGGGGGCACGCAGACTGTAAACTGCAAAGCGGGAATCCAATCCTTCCGTCAGTGAAAGCAATGACTGCTCATTTGCGCCAACCCCGTGAAGCAATAACAGCACGGGGAACTTGCCTTGGGATTTAACTTTTGCCGGACGATAGATGTATTGCAGGCTCATGACTTAGATCTTTCTGCCAAAGCTGAGCGCTCGCATGGAAAGACTTCCCATATCCATGCCTTCCAGTTCCCATTTTACTTCTTCTTTGTCGCCAGCAGCGCCCAGCACATACATCAGCGGCAGATAGTGATCCGGAGTCGGCACACTCAGTTGTCCAGCCAGGGTTTTGCCAAAGTCCTCGGTGACGGATTTAAAATCACGCACTTCCAGACGGGCTTTCACCCATTCGTCAAATTCCACCGCCCAGTCCGAACCCTTGTTCGGAGAGTTCCAGTCGATGCGTCGCAGGTTGTGAACGATGTTGCCGCTTCCCAGAATCAGAACGCCTTGTTTGCGCAACTGATGCAGAGTTTTGCCCAGTTCAAAATGAAAGGAGGCCGGTTCCGACATGTCGATGGAAAGCTGAATCACAGGAATGTTTGCTTCCGGATACATCTTTGCCAGCACCGACCACGTGCCGTGATCCAAGCCCCAGGACTTTTCATCGGCCTGAATTTTTGGATTCTTGGAAAGACGGCGAAGCTCTGCCGCCAGTTCCGGATTTCCCGGAGCCGGGTACTGCATGTCATGTAGTGCTTGCGGGAAGCCATAGAAGTCATGAATGGTGCGAGGTTGTTCCATTTGTGTGACCCAGGTCCCGGCGCTCAGCCAGTGAGCGGACACACAAAGAATCGCTTTGGGTCTGCCGATTTCTTTTCCAAGCTCAAACCAGCGCTGACCGTATTGATTGTCTTCGATGGCGTTCATGGGACTGCCGTGCCCGATGAACAGGGCTGGCATTTCTGCTGAATCGCTTTTACGGGAGGGATCGAAGATCATAAGAAGCTCCTTGGCCGAAGTCAGTTGACTGATCCCGGCGGCGGCAGCAAGGCTGCCAGCTCCCAATAGCAATGATCTGCGACTGATGTCCCGGGATGGTTTCTTCATAGTCTGATTGTCGGACAGTTTTGACTGTTTCGCCAGACCACAGAAATGCAAAGCACTGTTGCACAAGTGAAACAATGGGCCTGTATCACATTGCATTGTGACAGCCTGAGGAAGCGAAGCTAGGCTTCTTTCTATGAGAAAATTTTTTGCCGCATCATTATTGTGTCTGGTGTTTTGTATCAATGGGGGACGTGCTCAGGCCCAAACTATCGATGGCGCCTGGTTGGCGGAAAATTATATTTCCGGAGGCCAGGGATATCCCGGTCTTTTTCGCTCTTGGTATGTCTTCGCCGCGGATCATGTGGATCGTGTGATCTCGCTGGGTGCGCACTACTATAAAGTTAAATATCAAATTCAAAAAAGCGATGGCCGTCAGTGGCAACTGGTGAATCTTGAAACCGGCCTTGCTGAAACTCTTACCATCACTGAGCAAAATCCGGATGTGCAGATCTGTCTGGGGAATGGGGACTGCGCTCTGCACACCCGTGTCGCGGCCTTGCCGGATTTTTACCTGCCGGAAGGGCCATTCCCGGCAGTCAGTCTGTCGGCAGAATGGTGTGTGAACAGTGATTGTGCGATGATTGAATACAGCGACTATCAGGCAGAGCAGTTGTTCAATCGCAGATCTGATTTTTACGGAATTTCTTACCGCTACGATGCTCCTGACGAATTGGAAGAACGTCACGGAATTCGCATGTTCGTGGGTTCCACCTCTTACCGCCTTGAAAACCGTCCTGATCGCCTGGATTCTTTTTCGACCATGCTAAACTTTACCGCAAACCCTGTGGGAAGCGGTCAGGTCGCCGAAGGTCAAACACCTGTGCTGCGCCTGCAAGAGGGGTCTTTCGCCAGCCTGAAGGTGTCTGGTTTTGCCAAGGATATGTCGGTCCGTTTTATTCTTAAACAAAAGAAGCAAGGGCAGGATTAGCTTCTGCCTAAAGAATCTGCGTCCCTTGTGCCACAAAGCCCGCGGCCTCTGTCAGGCCCGAAAGCACCGAGTGGAAGTGGGACTGCGTTTGCAGACGCTGCAAACCGAAACGCTTTTCAAATTCCTTCTGAATGAAGGGCACTTTCGCAGTTCCGCCGGTCAGGCACACCAGATCGACTTGGTCAGCCGTGACGTTTCCGTCCTTCAGGCATTGATCCAGCGATGCAAAGATGTTTTCGCGGGTGTCTTTGGCCCATTCGACAAATTGCGGGCTGGTGAAGTGCTCGCTGATTTCCAGCCCCGGATAATCAAAGTCGAAATCCGTTTCATTGCTGTTGGAAAGGGCGCGTTTGGTTTTTTCAATGTTTTCAAAGAACGGGAAGATCTGCTGGTCTTCAATCAACACGAACAATCTTTCCACGGCTTCGGCATCCTTGGCAGTCAAAGAGCACTTCTTCACTTCACGAATAAATTCGTAAGTGTCTTTTTCTTTCAAGTGCACGATGTGTGCGGGATGATTCAGGCGCAGGGTCACACCTTTGGGCATGGTCATCACGTTGCTTCCCATCGGCAGGCGATAGCGGGACTTGGCGCCAAAGTATTCGTTCAGCTTGTGACTCATGAACACGCTATCCAGGGCATCGCCTGCCAGCGGGCAGCCATCAATGGCCAGCACGTCGTCTTTCGAAAACCCGGAAGGGCGCAGTTTGATCAGCGTGAAATCCGAGGTCCCTCCGCCGAAGTCACCGATCAGAACGATCTTTTCAGAAGTCAGCTGGCGGCGATAGTCAAAGGCGGCTGCCAAAGGTTCCGGAACAAACTGCACTTCTTTAAAGCCGGCGAAGGCCGCGGCTTTTTGCATTCGGTGCAGGGCAAAGCCGTCCGCCACCGAGTCCATGGAATATCTGGCCGGTCTTCCGATCACGGCCTTGGTGACCTCAGTGTCTAAAGTTTTTTCAGCTCGTTTTTTCAACTCCAGCAGAAAGACCCCGATCAGGGTTTCCAAAGTCAGGATGCGGTTGTCGAGAACCGTTCCCAGATAGTTCTGATTGGGCAGGTGAGACTTGAAAGAACGGAATAAGCGACCTTCCATATCCTGCTGAATATACTGCTCAATCGCTTCAGAACCGTAATAACAAAGATCCGGGTTGGGGAAATAGAGCAGGGTCCGCATCATGGTCGGATCCGAGGCTTTTTCATCCAAAGGCAGGGCCTCATAACGCTTGCCTTGATGGTAAGCTCCTACCAGAGAATTACTTGTGCCGAAGTCGATGGATAGAAAAGTGTCTGTGCTCATTACAGCAGGATAACATGGCACCAGTTTTTATCGGTACCTATTTTCGTCACCTCGATTTTCATCTTTTCAAGGGGAACACAAAAATCCCGGGTTTATTGGGGACCTTGGTATTCTGCGCCAGTCTCAAGGTCAGGAGTTTGAATATGAGTAAGAAACATATTGCAATACCTAGTCTATTAGCTGCTTTGCTGGCGTTGTCGGCCTGTGGGCAGATGAAGGCTGGCGTTCATACATTCCACGCCAATCAAGGTACCAATCAGTTGCCGTCCGAAGTGAATAAGGACAGCTACGGCTATTATGGCTATGAAGAAGCCATGGGCACTGATGAAGAGGAAGTGATCGAAGTGATCGCTCCGAAGAAATCTCAAGCGCAAAAAAATGCGAATACCACCAAGACTGAAACGGTAAAGGAAGAAGCGACGCCTGCGGAAACGCCGAAGACGCCAGCTCCAAAACCGCAGCAACCAAAAGAGGAAACTCCAAAGGTTGTAACTCCGAAGCCGGAGACCAAACCCGAAACCAAGCCGGAACCAAAACCAGTAGCCAAGCCTGTGGTGCCGGAAAAAATTGCTGAAGAAGCACCAGATAACAGTGAAGAAGAACCCGAAGTTCCGTCCATTCCAAAAAGTGAAATGGTAGGCCCTGGTGTTTTGAAGCCGACTGTTTACTACTTTGTGATTATTGATGAAGACAAAAAGACTCTGTGCCCGGCCAACACCAAAAGACCGCTTTATGGTGAAGGCGGCAAAACATTGTTGAAGGTCTGCCCAAAAACTGCGGAAGCCTGCTCACTGCAGGGCACTTGCGGTGTTGTGCAAAAGGGTGTGACTCACACGTTTAATATTATCGGTAACTTCCAGGGTCAGGATCGTTTCTTTGAAATTCCTCATGACGGCTGCCGATTCGGTTACGGTGTGCGCAGTTCATGCCTTGATCCGTTCTATACATTGGCAGCGGATCTGACGATCTATAAGCCGGGTGAGGTTATTTACATTCCTGCGGTGGTGGGTTTGGAACTGCCTGATGGATCCAAGCACAGTGGTTACTTTGTGATCCGTGACCGTGGTCATGGCATCAAGGGTCTGGGCCGCTTTGACTTCTTCACGGGACACTACAGCTGGAACAACTCCAAAAACCCGTTCAAGAAACTGGGTCTGGGAGATGTTAAAACCAATATTCCTTATTTCCGAATTAAAGGTGAGGCTGCGAAGCAGGTTCAGGAATACAGATCGTATCCGGATCTTCCTCGCCATGCGGTCACTAAATAGTCACGCGGTGACTATTTAGTGTCCCGCGTGATCGAGGTCTGAAAAGAAAGAACTAAGTTGATACCTGTTGTTGCTGCTGTTGAGGAACCGGAGCTCCCTGAACCTGAGCGGCGGCAACCTGAGCCATCTGAGCCACGGCCATCTGCGCGTGTTGCGCCTGCTGATGGTAGTAGTTCAGCTTCTGGACGTACTCTTTAAGCGCGCCGTTTTCCTGTTTCAGCACACCCAGTTGAGTCAATGCCTGCTGCAGGTGACTGTAGTAGTCCTGAGCTTCCAGGGACTTTTTGTCCAAAGCCAGCTTCATTTCCACAATCTTGGTTTCGGCCACGGACATCAGGTTTTTCAGAACGTCATTTTGCTGAGCCGCTGAAGACTCGACTTCGCTGAAGGAAGCAGAGATCTTTTCGATCTCTTCATTCAGGGAAGTGATTGTTTCATCACGCTGGGTGATGGTGTTTTGCAGCTCTTCCACGTTGTTCTGAAGGTTTTGGCGTTCGCCTTTCAGTGTGTGGATTTCGTTTTCAAAGTGTTCACGCTGTTCTTCCCACAAGGACTCTTCTTTGGCGAAAGCACTTTTGGCTTTCATCAGCTCCATGGAGGTTTCGTCTTTCAGCGCCTGATTCAGATCCAGGTCTCTTTGCAGTTGTTTGTTCTTTTCAAACAGTGCCTGGCTGTATTTCTTTTCTTCGCTTTGCATTTGCAAGGCGCGCGCTTTCAGACCTTGGATCTCAAGCTGCAGTTGCAGGCTGAGCTCCAAAGACTTCGCCAGATCGCCACTCAACTTGGTGTTGTTCGAGCGCTCAGCAATCAGTTGATTGGCAAGGCCCTGCAGTTGTGCGTCCAACGTTTCAGCACCGTAAGACACGTTCTCCAGGGACTTGATCTTCTCGCGAAGTTCTTCCTGGCTGCCTACCAGCTCTGAGTGGAATTTTTTCATCTGAACTTGCATCTGCTCATACTTTGGTGGGGCTGGCACTGGACCGTCTTCCGGTTGTGTGCTTAGCTCATTGAGTTTGCCGCAGATCTCATCAAAAAGTTTTTCGTGATCAGGAACAGAGTTCGTCATAGACTTCATTGTGAAGCACAGACGGAAGTCAAGTCATCGAAATTTATTGACAAGAGTCGAGGCTCTCGATTTAGGTCCAGTGTTGAATACGCACGAGTGTAGAAGGAGAGAGTAATGAATATCCAAAAGTCCCTGCGCCTGTTTGTGGCTTTCATCTTTGGGTTGGCTTGCACCCCGGCTGTTCATGCCCAAGAGTTGGGTTTGTTAAGCGACATCAAGCCGCCGGCACAAGCCTCTGAATACATCTTCCGTTCTTCCCCTAAAGAATCCCTGATCAGTGTTCAATTGCTGGGGGCGGTTTATAAACCAGGCATCTATTACGTTCCTGCAAATACCGAACTGTTGAAGCTTTTGACTTTGGCGGGGGGAACCACAAACGGGGGGGACCTTTCTGAGGTTCTGGTTCGTAAAACGGAACCGAAATCATGGTCCGATCTGAATATGAAAGCGCTGAGTGAATATCAAGGCGCCTATGAAGTGGATGCCGAAAAGATCATCAAATACGGCGGCGGCAAGAATCTGAAGCTGGGCCAGGATGACTTTGTCTATGTTCCACCGCGCACTCCCTGGATCAGCAGTGAAGCTTCCCGCGGCATCACGATTGTGTCCATCGTTTTGGGGATCGTGCTAACAGCAGTTCTGATCGATAAAAATACTGGGGATAAATAATGATCCGGGCCCGCGATGGTCGAATTCTATTTCTGATCAAAGCCCTGGTGGCCCTGTTGTTCCTTTCCAAGATCTCTTTGGGAAGCTTTTTGCTTCCCGTACCTTACAGCTTTTCATTTTTGATTTTTCAGCAGGGCATGCATCCCTTCGTGAATGTGTTCCTGTGCTTCCTGTTGGGCCTGCCACTGGGCCTGATGTGGTTGAAGGTGCGCGATCGGCATCATTTAAGTGGTTTCTATAAGCTCTTTGTCTTTGCCCTGATCCTGACCATGACGGTGCAGACCCTTTTACAAATCAGCTTTGTGAACACCGAGGAATCTCCGGTCATGCAAGTCGGAGCTTTGGCCGTGTCGCTGTTTATGGTGGTGATATACGGCATGATCATTCCCAGTCTGTGGGACGTAAAAGATTTCATGTACTTTGTGCAGCGCTGGTCGGGCGTGCTGGTGCTGATTTCACTGGTGCTGTGGTTAGTTGCCGGTGGAGCCGTCTTTAAGGGCGGTCGCTTTGTCGGCGTCTTTAAACACATTCCGCATATGGTGACCTGTGCGACTGTGGCCTTTGTGTTTTCATTGGGAACTTTGCTTGAAGACCGGAAAATGAAACATAAGGTTTTCAGCGCGCTGGTGTTGGCGGGAAGCTTCTTTGCCATCATTTTAACGGGAACCCGTTCGTCCGCCGGGGCGGCCGTGCTGGCTTTCATTGTCACGATGGTTTTGCATAAAACTGAAACCAATGAAGGGCGTATTTTCAAGTTCGCATCTTTGTCGATTCTGCTGACATTTGCGCTGTTCTTCGGAACCCAGGTGTATGATTTCGCCCGCGGGGTCGCCACGGGGCAAAGCTCTTTGGGCACGCGCGAGGCGCAGGACGGGATCGCGTCTCGCTGGGAAGAGGTCGAACGGGGCAGTCAGATCTTCCTGCAACAGCCTTGGTTGGGGCACGGACTTCTTTCGAAGTTTGCTTCCGGAAATGAAGTCGATGTTTCCAACTACAACGCCATGAAAGACCCGCACAATATCTTTGTCTCGGCCGGGGTGATCGGTGGCTGGCCGCTGATTGTGCTTGCTGGCATCTCGCTAATCCTGATGCTTGTCGGGTCTTTTAAAGCCCTTGTGAGCTTTGACATTTCCAAACGACAGGTCGCGATCTATTTACTGTCCCATATTCCTATTCTGGTTATTTATCACATACACTTGTCTCTAGGAGGCATGGCAGATCGTCTTTACTGGATGGTCTTTGGCTTTATTGCTGCGTCGGTCTCTCGAACAGGAAAATAATGAAAGGCTTCGGCTACGGCTTTGCAGAGTTGGGAATCAACTGTGTTGAGATTTTCCTGCGTCTGCATTTGCTCGTCTTTTATACTCAGGAAGTGGGTTTAAATTCATCCTTGGCCGGGTTGGCGCTGGGACTGGCCATCTTTTGGGATGCGCTGATTGATCCGATGATCGGTTACTATTCTGATCGTGTGCGCTTCAAGCGGGGCGAGCGCTATTCTTTCCTGCCCTGGGGGCTGGTATTTTTGTGTGTGAGCATCATGGGATTGTTGAATCCTCCGCCCATGGAATCCATGACGACAAAATTTTTGTATCTGCTGGGGTTCTCACTGCTGGTGAATACGGCCTACACCTGCTTGAGTGTGCCGTATTCGGCGCTGGTGGGGGATCTGGCTGAAGATTCCCGTGAGCGTTCCAAGTTGATTGGCTGGCGGCTGGCTTTCGGCAATCTGGGTGCGATCTTTGGAATTGCGGTACCGGGATATTTTCTGATCGCGCGTGAATCAAAGCCCTATGCGCAGACGGCGTGGATGATTGTGTTGCTATTGTGTGTGGGCACGCTGGTGTCGTGGTACACGGCTCTTCGCTATAACCGTCCGGCTAGGCAGGGACAAGGGCAGGCCAAGTTTTCGATGTTTCAGCCGCTGAAGAACCGCAACTTCATGCCGCTGCTGTCGGCTTATTTTGTGGCAAATATCGGTCTGACTTTCAACTCGTCGGTGGCTTTGTATTTTTATCGCGAGGCCCTGGAATTTTCCGAAAAAGAAATCACCGCCGTTTTGCTGCTGTTTCTGCTGTCGTTCACCATTGCCATCCCGGGCTGGTTGCTGTTGGTCAAGTACGTGCCCAAGCGCCGGGCCCTGATGTGGGGGGTGTTTGTTTTAGGCATGGTGAGCTCCTTCATCTATCCCATGCTGCCTCCAGAGCAAGTGGGCTGGGCTCTGTTGTGGGCCTCTGGCGTCGGGGGAATGCTGGTAGGCTCTGCCGTGCTTTTGGAGTCGCTCTTGACCGATATAGTGAAGGCCGAAGAAGATCGCACGGGACGTGACGAATTAGGGCTCTATTTTGGGGTGTGGAAAATGATCGGGAAGATCTCTCGGGGGGTGGCTTTGGCTGTTACCGGACAGATCCTGACCTGGGCCCTGACTGAGCAGTCCGAAGTAACCCATTTCCGACTGGGACTTGCCTTCGGTCCGCTGGTTGGGAGCCTATTCATTCTGGCGGTCCTTCTGCTGTGGAAGTTGTCAAATGGGCGCTCTGCCGTGAAGTAATTTCAAACTCTTAATCCTCATTGCTTATATAACACAGGCCAAAGCCATTTTTCGGTGGCACAACCAATGCTTACAGGTTCGTGACACTAGAAGGTGGGGAAATATGAGTGATCAACATATTGAACCGGAATTAACAGTAGGCGAAATTATCAAACTGTATCTGTCGCACTGGCGGATGTTTGCCCTGTTTACCGCAGTTCTTTTTGCAATCAGCGCTTTAGTTTATGCCGTTAAGGTTCCATTTGTGGCCAACTCCACGATCGTGATCCACGATTCCCAGAACTCCTCCTTGCAGGCGTTCTCGAACCAGTTCTTTGGCATGTCCAAGTCGGTTCAGGAATCCAAAAAGGGCAGCAGCGTTCTTTCCAAGCACATTGAATATCTTAAAACCCGTGAATTCTATGAGGATCTGCTGAACCGCGTGCAAGCCCGTGGCAACAGCAAGGAAATCACTCTGGAAGAGCGCAAAGGTTTTGAGATCTTCAAAGAAAAGTACCTGAACGGTCTGGCTGCAAATCCAGAAAGCAAAGTTCAGTTGCTGCAGATTTTGAATGCCTGGACAAAAATCAATCTGGATTCTGATTTCGAGATCCGCGTTTCTGCGGTGACTCCAATTAAGTCCATGTCGTTGTTCCTGTCCAACACGGTTTCTGAACTGGCAGCGGAAAAGCTGAAGACCCGCGAGCTGAGTGAAATCAACCGTGTGGAAGACTTCATGACAAAACAAAAAGCCGATGCTGATGAAAAGCTTGTTTCCCTGGGCAAGCAGCTGGCTGAAATGCAGAACAAAGATGAAAATCTGCTGCCTTTGGCTTCCAAAGACAAGATGGGTGATTACGTTTCTGACCTTTTGGTTCGTTCCAACGAGATCAAACTGAAAATGGCGGAAAACAGAAAGATGATCGATTATCTGCAGGCCGGCCGTGGCAAGCAGAAAGAATCTGCACTGTACGGTGTGGGTGGTCGTATTGAGGCTTTGAAAATCGAAAACAACATCCTGGCTGGCAAGCTGGGTCAGGTGCAGGCTTCCATCGCTCAACTGAAAAAGGAAGTGAAAGACCTTCCGTTCGCAGCCCAAATGGTCGAAGACCTGAAAAAGAAATCCGAGCTTGAGTTCAACCGTTATAAGGAACTAAGCACAGCGTTGACCAAATTGGATGCGATGAAGATTTCCATCGACACGCGTTTTGAGGTTCTGGAAAGAGCCCGTTGGGAAACAACCCTGCCGCAGATCGGCCTGTTGAGCCTGGGTCTTTTGTCTTTGTTGTTCAGTCAGTTTATCGGTTCTTTGGTGATCTATTTCAGATACCTGTGGAACCCGCATGTGGTGACGGCGCAGGCCTCCCGCAACTTGGTTATCTTCGACAATCACTCCGTGGATCCACGTGTGATTATTGAAAATTCCAAGATCAAATTCAGTTTAAAGAAACCGGAAGCCAAGAAGGACGACGAAACCCAGGACGAACAGCAGAAGATTGCTTGGAACGTTCTTAATGTAGGTCAGGGTACTGACGTTTCTCAGTAGGTGAATATGAAGAATCTTGTTTTCGGGGGAATGTTAATCATGTCTGCGGCTTCCTTGGTGGGATGTGGAAGCCAGATCGGTAGCAGTGTTCGTCAGGCGGTGTCTGACAACCAATCAGCGCAAACGCTGGTTGAGTGGGAGAACTCTGAAGCCAACCCGGAAGCATTGTTTGCTAACTGGCGCCATGAATTCATGGTTGATTCCAGCAAGCGTGAATCCATGAAGACCGAACTGTGCAAGGAGCTTCAAACGCTTCCGGCCCAGGATCTGACTTTGTTTGAAAATGAAATCCGCGATGAAAACAACCGCGCTTTGGTGAGTGGTTGTAAAGAAGAGCTTCTGGCTCAGGTGGATGCGCACTTTGATGAACAGCGCGAAACCATGGCCGTTCAGGGGCATGCTCTGAAAGCTGTGCAGTCACAGAATTCTTTCCGTTTCCCTGACAACACCCAAAAGCGTGATATGTCCAATGGATATATGGCGGTAAGAGGTGACGTGGCTCGCAAGGAAATCGTTCTGACCTTTGACGATGGTCCTCACGGCCTTTACACTGACGCGATCTTGCGTGCTTTGAAGGAAGTGAATGCGAAAGCAATGTTCTTCGCCACCGGTAAATCTGTACGAACCAATCCGGATGCTTTGAAACGTGTTGCCGCTGATGGACATGTTATCGGCAGTCACTCGATCACGCACGCGTGCTTGGGAACCAGCATTGCCTGCTACAAACAAATGGGCAATCGCAACCTGACTTTCGATGAAGCCGCAGCGGAAATCCGCGGTGGTCACCAGGCGGTCTTTGATGTTCTTGGTTGGGTGGACCCCGTGTTCCGCTTCCCTTATGGTGAGACTTCCAAGGATTTGAAAGCTTTCCTGAAAACCAAGTCCACCGGTGAGTTTGCTTGGAATATTGAAAGTGACGACTGGAGAACTCAAAGCAATGAACAGTTGTTGGCCCGCGTTCTGGCGAACGTAGAAAGTCAGGGGCGTGGCATCGTCCTTTTCCATGACATCCAAAGAAGAACTGCTGAAATCATGCCTCAGTTTTTGCGCGAGCTTTACAACCGTGGCTACAGTGTTGTATTGCTGACTGCCGCAGATCCGTCTGCGAAGTACAACAGCAAACTGGTAAAAAGAAAGCAGCAGCTTCCATAGTTATAGTTCATGAAAAAGCCTGATATCGACCGTCCTTCGACGTGGAAACCCTATAAATCTGGAATGTGCAATGGCTGCCATGGCGGCTGTTGCACGATGCCGGTCGAGATCAAAATCTCGGATCTGATCCGCTTGGGTGTCGCCACCGAAGACGAGGCCCAGGGCTCCATCAAGAAATTAGCCAAGCGTCTGATGAAAGAGGGCATTATCGTGTCCTACCGCTCAGGCACCGAGTTCTTCATGCTGTCTCAAAAAGCGAACCGGGACTGTCTGTTCCTGGATACCAAAACCCGCCTGTGCACGGTCTATGAAAAGCGCCCGGACACCTGCCGCGAGTTCCCCTCTATCGGCCCGCGCCCTGGCTTCTGCCCCGGCTCCAGCCACGTCTGATTCCATTGTCCCATTCTGAGAAATGATCAAAAACCTGACAGGGGGTTGCGCAAGTACGGCTCTGTCTCAGAGTGGATTGCGCTAAATGCTCTATATTGGCCAATAGGTGGCACAGGCACTGCTCTTACATACAGATAGGAACAGGAGGCCCCAATGAGCTTCACAGATAAAAAACTCGAAATCGCAATCGTCGGCTTTGCCATCGTGATGGTGGGCGGGATGAGCTATCTGTTGAAATCCCCTGTTCAAAACGTGATGAAGGAGCTTGAGGTCGTTTACGAAATGCCTCGCCCGAAATCCATTCTGGCGGCTTTGTTTGACCTGGGTGACCGTGAAATCTCCCGTGATTACAAGAACCCGTTTGAAAAGAAAAAAGCTGATACGAAGAAAGCAGAAGCTCAAGCGGCAGGTCAAAAGCCAGCGGCTGCAAAAACTGCGGCTAAAAAGAAAGAAAACTCCAAAGCTCCAACTGAAATCAAGAAACCATCCGTTGATATCAACGTGGTGGGTGCTGATGAAAACCGCGCCAATCTGGGTGAAGATATCACGGTGGGCGATGGCAACGGCAACAATCAGATCGCGGAAGACACTTCTGGTAACAACAAACAGGCAGAACCGAACAAATCCGCTTTGTCCGGTGATCAGTGGCGCGCTCTTTTGCAGGCTCAGCCTACAAAAGAAAACGTGGCTAAGCTGATTGCGGCTTATGAATCCAAAGAAGTGGACGATCAGACATTCTATACAATCGTGACGGATCTTCTTCGTGGCAATAAAACTGAAACTCAGCTTCTGGGTCTGATGGCCTTGAAGGGTGCTTACAGCGCGAAAAGCTTCGCGGTGGCAGCTCAGTATCATGATTCCCTGGCTCCGGAAGTTCAGACTCAGGTACAAAGCTATATGATAACTTACGCGGCTTCCGGTCGCTTGCCTTACCTGATGTCTGCTTTGCAAACCAACAACGCTGAGGTGGTGAGTGCAGCGACACAAGTTGTGATGCAGGGTTATGCTGCGGCAAAAACAGGTACGAACCTGTCTGACCCACGCGGCTCCCGCGGTGACGTGGTTGCAAACTCTGTTGAAAGCTACAGCAAATTTGTTCCCATCTTCCAGCAACTGGCACAGAGCCAGGACAGCGAAATCGCAGGAATGGCTTCTGCAGCTTTGAGTCAAATTCAAACTGCGGCGGTTGCGTCTCTTTAAAACTGGACAGCTCCCGTCTTTTTCGATGAGAATAAGCCCATATTTATGGGCTTTTCTAATTTCTGGCGCAGCTTCATTTTGATGATCGCATTGGTGGGAACTTCTTATTCCCATGCCGCCACTGATTTGCCCCGCAACCTGACTGTTGGTGATCAGATCCGCACTTTGCAGATTCTGGGATTTGGATCGGCCTCCAAAATTCTTGATAATCCGTATCCACTGGGTGGTTACACGGGGATTGAGGTTGGCCTTTCCACGGAATTCATTCCCGCCGAAGACCTTTCCACTTTGGGCAGCAAGACCGCCGACAAAGGCGAGTTCAATTACTACACCCTGACTATCGGTAAAGGCCTTTACTACAACATCGACGCACACGTGTATTTCACACCGACCGTGCAGGATGAAAAGATGCAGAACTTCGGTGCGCAACTGCGCTGGGGTTTTTATGAAGCCAGCTTCTTCCCGCTGACGTTGACGGCGATGGTTTATGGCGGGGGCGCGAACTTTTCAAATCTGATCAATGTGTCCAGCATGGGTTATGATCTGATTGCGACGGTCACCATGGATCGTCTGGCGATCTATGTGGGGGGCGGACGTTTGCGCGCGACAGGCACCTTTATCGGTGGTCCCGACGGGATCACTGCTGATCAAAACACCGTGACCCAGGATATCGTTGAAGACCACGCGGTTTTCGGTATCAACGTGGATATCGCTAAAATGTTCATCGCCATGCAAATCGACCGCTACGCCGATTCAGTGTATAGCGGAAAAATTGGTTTCCGCTTCTAAATTTAAAATTTGAAAATTACTGCTGGGCTTTTTCGATCAGTTTGGTCGTGGATTTGCCATCGACAAACTGCAAGGACATGACCTGACCGCCGTAAGACATCACAAACGGAGCGCCGACGATGGAATCAATCTTCCAGTCGCCGCCTTTGACCAGAATGTCAGGACGTACCTTGTGAATCAGATTTTCCGGAGTGTCTTCAGTGAAGATGACGGTGAAGTCCACAGCACCCAGCGCTGCCAGAATCTCGGCGCGGTCGGCTTCGATCTGCACGGGGCGGGTAGGGCCTTTCAGGCGCTTCACGCTGGCGTCCGAGTTCACGCCCACCACCAGCAGATCACCCAGCTTCTGAGCTTCTTGCAGATAGCGCACGTGACCCACATGAAGAAGGTCAAAGCAGCCATTGGTGAACACGATTTTTTTGCCGGCAGCGCGAAGAGGGGCCAGAGTCGTTTCAATGTTATCGAGATTACGGACCTGACCCATAGAACTTATGCCTTTTTGAACAGTTGAGCGCCAGTGATGGAGCCCGTGATATCTTGATTGAACAGAACGGACAGAACCGGAAGGATCGCAAAACCAGTTGCGATCACCACCAAAGAACGTGCAACCACTTTCAAAGAGTAAGCGGCTTTGTTCAGCTCTTCAGGTTTTCCGATACGTTGATCAAACGCCCATTCACCCGGAGTGCAACCGACAAAGATGCGGTTCACAGTCAGATAGATGAAGGATACGCCAGCGAACAGACTGAAGGTCGCCAGATAGATCATGCCCTGAGAATCCGGATTGGTCAGATTGCCAATCAGGTCCACTTTCGTCACAACCAGCAGGATGATCATGCAAAGAAGACTTGCCGCAACCACCAGCATTCCGTCCAACAAAGCGGCCGAGAAGCTGAATGTGGTTTTTTTGAATTCTTCTTTGGTAGCAGTGCCCGTGATCTTTTGTTTCGTCGTGGACTTGTCGAAGTCCAGACGACGGTTTTTCTGCAGAGTCTTAAGGATCTCATCCACCGCCGCAGAAGACGTGCCGTCGCCGCCAACTTCAGTCAAACCACCTGGAGTCGGTGGCAGGGAAGCTGTTGTCGCTTTTTTGCGTGGCAATGGTGGACGAAGAGGATCGGTGGAAGCTTCTTCAATCAGCTCCAGACCTTGGTCCTTCTTGATGCGTGGGGTGGCTACGAAGTTTTCTTCCGGAGCTGGATTTGCCTGTTTTTTCTTGTGAAAACCCAAACCATCCGTGAGGGGCTTAAACTCAAATTCCTCAAAAGGATCCATGCCTTCTCCTTAAATCAACACATCAGATCAAAGTCATACTTTAGGACGGAGACCAAGGTCATGCAAGCCGTTTCAACTCGCAGAACTTGGGGCCCCAGAGTGACTGGATGAAGGCCTAGTTTTTGGAATTCTTCGACCTCACGGTGAGAGAACCCACCTTCGCTGCCTACGATAATCCAGACATCTTTGATCCCAGCGGGGTGGTCGGCTTTAGCCTTGGTGACGTATTCCTTGATGCTTAGAGTCGACGGACCCTCATAAGCAAATAGACCCACGCCAGACCCATTTCGGTTAATCAAATCCGAGATCTTTTCAAATGGGATGGCAGGGTGGACCTTCATTAGGTCGCCGCGGCCACTTTGCTGGGTGGCGGATTTAACGATCTTGTCCCAGCGGTCGGTTTTGTTGTCAGAAAGCTTTTCGCCTTTTCTTAAGAAGCTGAACTCAGAAAAGAACGGATGAATGCTGGTCACGCCCATTTCCACAGCTTTTTCCATGATGGCGTCCATCACCGGAAAGCGCGATAGCGACAGCACCAGGTGCAGGTGCGGTTCTTTCAAAGCGGGTATGATTCGCTCTTCCAGAACGCGGGCCGTGGCGTTCTTTTTGGTCACGTGAGTGACTTCAACAAAGTACGCCTTGCTGTCTTCAGTCAGCACTTCGAATTTGGAACCAATATCCTGGCGGCAGACATCGAAGATGTGATGAAAGACGTCGCCGGTGAAGTTCACCTGATCCTGGAACAGGTCCTTTTTTTCGATCCAGTAGCGTCTCATGACTGAACCCAGTATCCAACCCATTCGTCTTTTTCAATTCGACGAACCACGGTCAGGCCGGAGTTTTCCATGAACTTTTCAAAGAAGTGATTGTCACGCTCTTCCAGAATCCCGGTCAGCAGCATGTGGCCGCCTGGTTTCAGTACACGCAGCAGATCTTTTTTGATGTTGATCAGAACCCCATCGATGATGTTGGCAACAACCACGTCATATTGATCACGGATGTCTTCGATTTGCGTTTCTGGAATATCAATTTGCGGAAGCTTGTTCAGCTTCACGTTTTCACGCGCCACACGGCGGGCTTCCGGATCAATCTCGATACCCGCAACCAAGCCCATGCCGGACATCTGTGCCAGCATCGCAAGGATCGCCGTACCCGTGCCCACATCGAGCATCGCCCAGTTCGCAAGATCGCCTTTATATTTTTCAGAAAGCTTGTGGATGAAGAACGCCATCATCTGAGTGGTGGCGTGAGTGCCGGTGCCGAAGGCCATGCCCGGATCAATGTAAATCGGGTGCTTGCATTCTTCAGGAGGCGTCAGCCAGGATGGAACAACCCAGAAGTCGCCCACCAGTTTGAAAGGCTTGAAGCCTTTTTTCCATTCTTCCAGCCAGTCTTTGGTTTCTTCTTCAAAGATATTCCAGCGGATGCCGTCGTTGATTTCGGACAGTCCATCAAAGAATGTGTTGTCCGGTTTTTCAGTGAAGAACACGTCCATTTCGTGGGCGCGCACATGAAGAATTTTGGGATCGTAAGTCAGATCAGGCTGCGAAAACGACAAAGCCTCGGTGACGCCGGAAGCGCCACATTCAAAGCAGTGGGTGGTGATGATATCTTCAAGTTCAGCAGGAACCTGGCTTAGGCGGATTCGGAAGTAGGAATTTGTGTCACTCATTCCGAGTGGTGTTATCAGAAACCACCGAATTATCAAGTCTTTCCGCTGTTTGGGGAGGGGTCAAAGCCAGGGCCGCCGGAGCTGTATTTACCGCAGGAACCACCTGGGTGGGGTTTGCAGAAACTACAGGGTTTTGGGCGGTCAAAGCGGGGGTGGTGACCGTGGTCACGGCCGTTACCACAACCTCGGTGGCAGGGGGCATTTCGGCCTCTGCGACCTTCTTTTTGGCTTTGGGTTTGGAGTTGTCAATAAAGGACCCGCCCAGGTCGATGCGGTCACCGGTCATGATGCCGATTTGTTCCAGCATTGGCAGTTCATCGCGGGAAAGTAGGGTGAATTCGCGGGCCACGGCCACGCGGTCATAAATGGCGATAATTTTCAGCTGGCCCACGGGAACCAGGATTTCCCCAACAGCGTTGGCGCCACTGGCATCGCGGATGTTGATCTTGCGAACGGCGGTGACCACCAGATTCTTTTTTAACCCGGAACCGGGTCCGGCATTGATGTAGAAGTCTTTATAGATGGTGTCGGTTTCAGACAGCGTGATATTGCGGCGGACATCCACCACGGACATATCAGCCGCGTGGGATGGAGTCGTGAATCCGAAAAGTATCGCCAATAAGAACATCATAAGAAAACCCTTCCATGGTTTGTCTGATTCCTTTATCGGCTGTCTTATTTTGAAACTTAAATCCACTGGACCAAAGAAGTGCCTGGTTAGTTGGAAACGATGGCGCCCTGAACCGAACTGTACACCTTGTAGGTGTCATCCGCGGTCTTCTGTTCGATACCGGACATGTAGTTACCCACAGTGCTTTGCACGTGATAAGTCACACCGCCACCAGTGGCCGTGCCTGTTTGCGTGGAGCCGGACACCAAACCTGTGGTCTTTGCCGGATCCTGGAATTTGATTGGTGGAGGAGCAACTTCAGCAAGCTGCTCCAGAGATGCTTCCATAGAACATCCCGTGGCGAGTATTAGTAGTGAAGCTATAACGATCCTTTTCACGCAATACCTCAGTGTTACTGTCTTATCGGCTTGAAGCCGGCAGACGTTGAGTGTTCTCATTCTGAGACTTGATATATTTCATTAGATCTTCATTCTGCTTGAGCAGAAGCTCATTTTGCTTTTGTAAGGCGGTCATCTGCGTTTCCAGATTGGAAATCCGCTCGTCATGATTCGTGAGGACCGCTTTGAACTTGTGGTAAAGCTCCTGCACCGCACTTGTGATCGGTGCGATCATGTTGATGTAAGAAACGGCTTTGATGCCTTTTTTGTTTTCGTCCACCACGTGTGGGTAAACTTTTTCAAGCTCTTGTGCGATGAAGCCCATCTGCAGGCGAGGGTCCGCATTCGGGTCTTTCCAGTGATAGGACGACGGTTTCAGCTGCAGGATTTTATCCAGACTGCCATCCAGAACGTGGATGTCTTTTTTCAGACGAATATCAGAAGCGCCGTTCACAGTTCCTGCCGTGGTCAGGTTTCCTACCGCCGACAAAGTCATCTTGGCGCTGACGCTGCCACCATTTTTGGTGAGGAAATCAATCTGTCCACCTTCCATCTCATTGGCAACGTTCATGTTGGTGCTGCCAGCAGCGGGTGTACCGAAGTAACCCGTGCGAGTGGTAGGGGAAGCTGTGCGCGCATAGAACTGAATGTAAGTGTGATCGATTCCACCAGGCTTAAGCGATAGTACACCACCACCCGTGGAAGCCGTTTCACCGACAACAAAATATCCGGTGTCACTTAAGGACATCAAAAGGCCGCCGGAACCCAGGTTGCCTTTGTAGAAGTTCAGACGACGGTTGGTGGCGTACTCATTCACGATATGGAAGTTGTTGCTTGATGTCGCGTCGTTACCCATCTGGAAGGAAGAATAAGCCGCGTTGCCAGCGCCACTGCTTCCGATGTGTACGTTGGCCAGTGGCGTGGTGGCGGTGTTAAATCCAGTAGCGCCGGCGAAATAGTTTCTGGCTCCGGTATTCTGTTGATAGATGCCGTAGCGATTGGTGACAGTGCCACCGGTGCTTGGGTTTTGCAGAAAGAGGTCGTACATATTTGTGACCGTTCCGGACTGCAAGTGAGGAACGATGCGAATACCAAAGGCGTCCGTGGTCGCAGGGGCATTGCCCACGACATAATTTTCATGACCATAGACGAATTGCCCGGAAGTCAGGTTTGAAACTGTTCCCGCATCCACGTTCCCCGCATAGCGGTTGCGTGTGGCATTGGCGTGGAAGGCTTCATTCTGACTTGTTACAGTCACACCCGACGGCACGTTAGGAACAACGATACTGACCAGAGCATGTGTCGACATGGTTGAATTGGCAGCAGGACTGAAGCGCTGGTAAGCACCCGAAGCCACATAGTTGCCGGTTGTTTCAGTATGATTGCGCAAGGTAGCATTTAAAGCTTCGGTTGTGATAACGCTGAAGTTGGCCGGGAACGGAGTCAGATCACCGACCACCACGCCCCCTTTGACCTGGAAGTTCGTTGCCGGTGCATTGGTGTTAATACCCACTTTACCGTCGGCTTTGATGGTCATCCACTTGTTCACACCCATCATATCGGTGAAGTGCAAGTCAGCGGATGTCGTATTTGTAAAGTCAGTACCTGATTCGATATAGTTGGCACCACTCTGGGAAAGAATGCGCAGTGTGGCCGGAGTTCCTGATTTATCCTGAATGCGCAGATCCACGGCACCGGTGTTGGACAGATGCAGATTCCCTGTCGGAGCGGTTTCATTCACGCCGACTTTGCCAGTGGCAAGAATAGTCATGCGGGGATTGGCATCTGTTTCAAATGTCAAAGACTGCGCATCGTTTGTGCCCAGAACCGCGGCGGCGCCGAAGCTGTTGCCGCCATTGGCAAAAATGCCTGAAGAAGAATAAGTCGTACAACCCATCACGCCAGACGCATTGAAGGTCAGCATCTGACCAGTGCCACAAGTAAACGGAATCACCGCAGAGCCTGTGCCATTGGAAACCAGCAGGCGGTCTCCAGTCAGGGACGTCACGCCCGTACCACCACTCGCCACCGGGACGGTGCTAAGTGAAATCACCGGAGTTGTTGTTCCGGTGGCAACCTGAATCGGAGCCGTTCCGGAAACACTTGTGACGGTTCCGGCGTTTGGTGTGGCCCATTTTACACCTGCAGCAACAGCACTGTCGGCAGTCAGCACCTGACCGTTCGTACCCACGGGCAGACGGATGTTGTTCGAGCCATCACGAACCAGCACGTCACCTTTGGTTGTCAAAGGAGACAGTGCATTGAATGCACCTAAAGCTGTTGTTGCTCCGGTACCGCCATTTGCAATGGGCAAAGTGCCGGTGATATCTGAAGTCAGATTGATAGCCGCGCCACTGGAAGCCGCCGTCAATCGGCCTTGAGCATCCACCGTGATCGATGCTCGAGTGTAAGAACCCGCTGCTACGGACGTATTGGCCAGAGCAATGGTGCCGGTCGCAGTGATCGGACCGCCGGTTAAACCCGTGCCGGTTGCGATGTTGGTGACAGTGCCGCCGGAAGAGGTATCAGTATCATTCGCACATTCCCAGCGGGAATTGGCATTGATCCATTTCAATACCTGGCCATCAGTACAAGCAGTGTTGTTCGGACGATAAACAAAGTACTTGCCCGCACCGTTACCCACGTCTCCCACATCTAAATTCACAGCACCTGTGCGACCAGCAACGGTTGTTACCGGGAAGGCGATAGCAGCGTTGCTCGCTGCGGTTAAGCGACCTTGAGCATCGACCGTAAATGTAGCAACTTGTGTGGTTGAGCCATAGACAGCCGGAGTGACTGCTGTGTTGGCCAAAGAAATTGTACCGGTGGATGTGATCGGACCGCCCGAAAGGCCCGTGCCCGTTGCAATGTTTGTAACGGTACCGCCAGAGTTGGCGTCATTGTCAGCTGCTGGCGCGAATTTGGTGCCGTCATATTTCAGCACCTGGCCAGTAACCAGACCCGTGGTGTCCACCGCGATGCCTTTGATTTTATTCACGGCCACAGCGCCGATGGTGCCACTGACATCACCCGCAACAGAGACGTTGATGGATTGACAGTTAAAGCCCGACACCGCATTCCAGTACATGGTTTGGTGAGCCGCGCAGTTGGCGTTGGCGACAGCTGTATTGAAATCAGCTTGGGTCATATAGTTGTTCAAAGTGGCCGTCAGGCCATTCACATCTCCGGTGCCGATTTGTGCCGACAGCCATTGAGTGCCGTTGAATTTCAGAAAGTGACCGTTCGTCGGAGCAGTGGCAGAAATCGCCACGCCCTGAATTTTTGCAACTGATGGATTTGGATAAGTGCCACCCAGATCACCGGCAGCGGCGCCTGTTGGAACGCGGGCATCACTAAAGCGTGCATCATTCCCGGCAGCAACCTGATTGGCGTTTTGTCCGACATTCAAAGTCAGCTGCGGAGTGGTCGTGCCATTGGTGATAGTGATGTAGGAGTTGGCAGATGTGACATCAGAAACAGTTCCACCATTGGCGCCGGAAACACCAGCGCAGCTTAGTGTCGTGCCATTCCAGCTTAGGAAGGTGCCAGCCGCGCAAGTTGGCAAACCGGCTTTTTGCAGGAAGTCCTCTTCGGTTTTGGTGCCAAGTTTTTCTGACGACAAAGCATAAGCCGCGTAAGGAACCGTGCGGATTTCATTGGAAGGCGAGATGATCTTCCAGCCCGAACCATCGTGGAATTGCACTTTAAGCAGGCGTGTGTCGCCAGCTTGTGCGGGATAAGTAGAACCGCCAAAGCAGTTGTGAACTTTCGAGTTGTTGAAAGATTCAAGCAAAGTAAACAGGGGGTCGGCAGGGAAAAGTTTTGTGCCGGAGCCAATCGGCACATCAAACACACCGGCCGAGTTCACCATGTTCACGCCGTCTTTTTGTTCGCGATAGATCACGCAACTGCCGTTGGGATTGGTGATTTCAAAAAGGAAACTGACGTTGTTGTATTCCAAGGCATGGCCATCGGATTTCAGAATGCGACCCTGATAGGTCAAAGAGTTGGGCGAAGCCAACACAGATATGCTCGTAAGCAATGAGAGAATTGCAATCAGATACGTTCCGTTTCTCATGCACTTCTTATCGGCTTTTTAACAGGAATACCTGAGGTAAATCCCTGAATCTCTTCAGGGATTTAATGAATATTACTTCTTTTTCTGACAGACCTTGGCTTTAGGATTGACCTCGCAAATCGCTTCACGAAGCTCCTGGTTCTCTTGTTTCAAAGAGGCGATTTCACGCTTCTGGGCCTGAACTTCGGCCTTAACGCCGGATACAGACTTATACAGCTCTTTAAAGGCTTCAATCATCGGACCGATCAGTTTAGTATAGGCGACTGCACGGAAGCCTTTCTCATCTTTGTCGACGGCTTCGGGGAATACACGTTCGACGTCCTGGGCGATCACACCCATGTCTTTTTTCTCAATAAGATCCAGATCCGGTCTGACATCGTGGCGCCAGTTGAAGGTCACACCACGCAAGGAAAGGATCTTCTGTAAAGAATCCGGCACAACCTGGATGTCGGTCTTCAAACGCGCATCGGACAAGTTTTCCCAGGCCGCAGTACCGCCGGAAGTTCCGTTCACAAAGAATTTGCGCGAACCTGAGTTGCCGCCAATATAGACGTTGCCGGCAGCGGTGACCGTGATGGCGTCACTGGAGGAAGTGGTTGGTCCCGGACGAATCCAGAAGTTACCACCATCAAGTCCCATGAAGAACTTTCCAGAGCTGTCCACTTCGTCAAAGCCAATATAAGGAGCGGTAGCATTTTTCAGAAGAAGTGGAGCCCCGCCGGTCGAGCCGGAGCTGACACCCATCGTGATCCACCCATTGCTGTAAATACGCATGCGCTCGGTCGGAGTATTGATGTTGCCAGTGCCCGTATGGGTCAGGAACGCCAAGTCGGCGGGAACTGCAGTGGATGTCCAAGTCGCTGAAGCGATACTTTGAATCTGCGAGCCAAGGCCAGTTGTTGTGGCATCGCCGTAACCGTTAAACAGAATGTTCCCTAAAGCATCGCCCGACTGAACAGCTGTTTTCGCTGAAGCCGTCCCACGGGATTTCATTAGTTGAACTCCGGGACCAGCTTGAACATCTTCATTGCGTTCGAATGCGCCCGAGGAATTGGTGTAGCTGTTACCTTGAACATGCAGTCTTACCGTCGGTGCCGTGGATCCGATACCCACAGAACCTGCGCTGGTGATGCGCATTCTTTCACCGGAAGATCCGTTGTTCAAAGTCGCAAATGACATGTAAGCGGATTTCGTTGTGGCAAAGTCAGCTTCAGCCACCCCGGCGATGGAAGCACCGCTTTGATAAGCAGCCCCATCATAACCACGCATGGACAGGAAGCCCAAAGAATCACCAGCCAGAACCGCAGCTTCGACGCCCGTGTTACTGCGCGCCTTGGTCAGAATGTAGGCGGGTTCGCCGGTGTTGCCGATGCTTTGTACATAAACGTCATCATTGCCGCCGCCCGTGCCTTTGACGTGAATGATTCTTTCCGGAGCCAAAGCATCACCCAGACCCAAGCCGCCCGGAACATAGAGCTTCAAATCCTGAGTCGAACGCCAGTCACCCTGAGCATTGGCATTTCCGATACCCACGGTGCTGTTTGCCGGATTGGCTACCGGCCCGATACCCCAGTAACCAGCGCTATTCCAGTTACCGACGAACTGCGCTTGTCCCAAAGTGTTGTGATAAGAACCCACGAACACGGCATTGTAGTTATTAGTGCCGTTCCATTCACCCACCTGGAAGCGGGCGCCTGGGCTTTCTGCGTCGATACCGACTTTGCCATCGTTGGTGATGCGCATGACTTCGGTGTTGTTGGTATCAAAGATAATGTGCGCGTTGGCGCCGTTAGTGACATATAAATCAGAAGTCGCCGTGTTGGCGTAGCCGAATGTGCCCAGCCAGGTTCCGTTGCGCAGGAAATCCAGCTCTACTTTACCCGCCGCCGGAGAATTCAAAATGAGCGCAGACTTGGTTGTTGAGGGAGCCATCACCGCCAGACCCGCATTTGTATCCGGGGATTGGCCAATACCGACATAACCCGCATTGGAAATTGTCATGCGTGTGACGTTGTTGGTTTCAAGCGCCAAAGAATAAGCGTCATTAGTGCCCAAGGTCGCATTCCCCGCCAAAGTGTTACCACCGTTGGCAAAGAAAGACGTCGAGGCAAAGTTCGTACAACCCATAACCCCGGAAGCATTAAAGGTCAGCATCTGCGCCGTGCCGCAAGTAAATGGAATCACCGCAGAGCCCGTGCCGTTGGAAACCAGCAGACGATCCGCCGTCAACGATGTTGCGCCCGTACCACCACTCGCCACCGGGACGGTGCTTAGTGAAATCACCGGAGTCGTTGTTCCCGTGGCAACCTGAATCGGAGCCGTACCAGTCACATTGGTTACAGTACCCACAGTCGGGGTGGCCCATTTCAATCCGGAAGTTTGAGATGAGTCCGCCGTCAGCACCTGACCGTTCGTGCCTGCGGGCAGGCGAACGTCGTTGGTGCCGTCATTACCAAGAACATCCCCTTTGGTTGTCAGAGGGGAAAGACCATTGAAGGCCGCAATTGCTGTTGTTGCGCCCGTGCCGCCATTTGCAATCGGCAAGGTGCCCGTCACATCAGAAGTCAGGTTGATAGCCGCGCCACTGGAAGCTGCGGTCAAACGACCTTGAGCATCCACCGTGATCGAAGCGCGAGTGTAAGAACCGGCAGTCACGGCCGTGTTGGCCAATGCAATCGTGCCAGTGGAAGTGATCGGACCACCAGTCAGACCTGTGCCAGTTGCGATATTGGTTACGGTACCACCGGAAGAAGTGTCGGTATCAGTACCGCACTCCCAACGATTATTTGCCGCAACCCATTTTAAAACCTGGCCATCAGTACAAGCTGTGTTGTTCGGACGATAGATAAAGTATTTGCCAGCGCCGTTTCCGAGATCCCCAACATCGATAGTGACGGCGCCCGTTCTGCCCGCAACGGTCGTCACCGGGAAGGCGATCGCCGCATTCGAAGCTGCTGTCAGACGCCCTTGAGCATCGACAGTGAATGTGCCCACCTGAGTGGTGGAACCATACGAAGCCGCGGTGACCGCGGTATTAGCCAAAGAGATCGTGCCCGTCGAAGTGATGGGACCACCGGAAAGACCCGTGCCGGTAGCGATGTTGGTGATGGTACCGCCGGAAGAAGTGTCTGTATCGTTCGCACACTCCCAACGAGAATTCGCATTGATCCATTTCAAAACCTGGCCATCGGTACAAGCCGTGTTGTTCGGGCGATAGGTCAGATATTTTCCGGCACCGCTTGTAATATCAGCGGCATCTAAAACGACAGCACCAGTTCTGCCCGCAACAGTCGTCACCGGGAAGGCAATCGCCGCATTCGAAGCCGCCGTCAGACGACCTTGAGCATCAACGGTGAAGGTGCCCACCTGAGTGGTGGAACCATATGAAGCCGCGGTGACCGCGGTATTAGCCAAAGAAATCGTACCCGTCGAAGTGATTGGACCGCCGGAAAGACCCGTGCCCGTTGCGATGTTTGTAACCGTACCGCCAGAGTTGGAATCATTATCCGCCGCCGGTGCCCATTTAGTTCCGTCGTACTTCAAAACCTGACCTGTGGTCAGGCCGGTAGTATCAACAGTCACGCCTTTGATTTTATTGACGGAAGACGCGCCGATTGTGCCGCCGACGTCACCCGCCAAAGACACATTGATTGCCTGACAAGAAAAGCCCGCTACGGCATTCCAGTACATGGTTTCATAAGCCGCACAGCCCGCATTGGCGACGGCTGCGCTGAACTCGGCGTCGGTCATATAAGAACTTAAAGTCGCAGAAAGGCCTGTGACATCACTTTGCGCAATCGCTGAAGGTGTCCAGGCAGTGCCATTGTATTTAAGGAAGTTCCCGCTGCCCGGAGCAGCATTGGAAACGGCTGTGCCCTGAAGTTTTGCCACAGTTGGATTTGGATAAGTGCCATCCAGGTCTCCGGCAGCAGTTCCTGTCGGGGTGCGAGCATCAGAGAAGCGGGCATCATTACCAGCTGCCACCGTGCCCGCCGTTGTGCCCACATTCAGGGTCAGCGCCGGGGTGGAAGTGCCATTGGCAATCGTAATATATGAATTGGAAGAAGTAACATCGGTAACCGTACCACCGTTGGCGCCACTGATCCCGGCACAGGTCATCGTTGTACCGTTCCAGGTCAGATAAGTTCCAGCCCCGCACGTCGGCAGACCGGCTTTAGCCAGGAAGTCAGTTTCAGTTTTGGTACCCAGGCGTTCTGCAGAATAAGAATAAGCAGAATAAGGCACCGAACGAATTTCATTGGCCGGAGAAATTACCTTCCATCCGGAACCGTCATGGAACTGCACTTTCAACAAACGCGCATCACCGGCCACCGCGCTGTAAGAGGCGCCGCCAGAACAGTCGTGGGAGCGAGCATTGTTAAAAGAATCAATCAAAGTGTAAAGAGGATCGGTCGGGAACATCTTCGTGCCAGAACCAATAGGCACGTCAAATACACCGCCGGAGTTCTGAAGATTCACACCGTTTTTTTGTTCGCGATAAAGCACGCAAGTGCCTGAAGGATTTGTGATTTCAAAAAGGAAGCTGACGTTGTTGTATTCCAAACCTTTGCCGTCAGAATTAACGATACGTCCTTGATATGTCAGAGAATTTGGAGCAGCCAAGGCCACTCCAGTCCAAAGGAATACGAGAATTAAGACAGTATACGTTCCGTTTCTCATGTATTTCTTATCGGCTTCTTAACAGTTTGCGAGAGTCCAAGTCCAGTTTGTTGCGGCCAACTAATGGAATTGTGATCTATCCAAGGATAAGCGTCTCAGTCTGAGGCAGCCGGGTGGTTTATTCAGAGACCGGACGGGAATATAGGGTGTTCGTCACCAAGGCAGCGCCAATGATTAAAGCGCCGACTATTTGAACTGGTGTCAGTCTTTCATGGAAAATCAAAGCCCCCATCAGGGCCGCAGTGATCGGCTCGATCATCATTAGCAAGGCCACTTCGGTGCTTTTCAGCTTTTGCAAGGCGGCCAGCTCCATGGTCAGGGGGATGATCGTGCAAACAAGGGCCAGGCCCAGAATGCTGGTGGCTTGAATATTCGAAAGGTTGCTGATCGCCGAATAGTGAGGATGATGGAAAACGGAAAGCGCCAGCGCACCGAACGTGATTACATACAGTGCGGAGGTGATAGGGCGAACATTTTTTTGCAGGCGCCCGGACAGTAAAACGTAGATCGCATAGCTGATGGCTGCGGCAAGACCTGCTGCCACGGCCCAGATATTTTTAACTTCTATATGGCCCCACAAAAGCATCACCAGGCCCGAGGAAGCCGCGACCAAACACAGAGCTTCCTTTCCGGATATCTTATCTTGAGTGAAGAAATGGGAAAAAATGTTCACCCAGAACGGATAGGTATAAAGCAGTAAAGCGGCGAGGGTGATGCTCAGCCCGTCGATGGCCATGAAATACATGGTCGAGAAAAACGCGTAGCCGAAAATCCCCAGCAGTGCCGCAATCACGGTCTGGCGCAAATTCAGTTTGACCCAGGAAGGTTTGAACAGCAGCAGGAAGATCCACAAAAGGACGGCCGCCAAAGCAAAGCGATAGGACAGAAGCTCTCCGACATTCATGCCGGATTCAAATGCCCAGGTGCCGAAGATCCCTAAAAAACCAAAACCCACGCTCGCTACAGAAATTTCCAAAGATCCGCGAAGACGTGGGTTCATGTTTTTCATAATGAAATGGCTTTAAAGTTTTTTACCGTTTTTGTACTTGCTTGGTTTCTTGGTGGTTTTCACTCTGGAAGCCGGTTTCGCGGTTTTCTTTTCAGAAGTCGCGCGGCCTTTGTAAGTGCGTTTTGTTTTTACCTCTTCCGGATCATCCGCAAGGAAGATGCGTTGAACCGCAGCTTCGTTAAGGTAAACCAGCTGGCCGGTTTTTACCGCACCCATGCGCAGACGACCGATCGCCACACGCTGAAGTCTCATCACATCGAAACCGATTTTTGCGAACATCTGACGGATCTGACGGTTTTTACCCTCAGTGATCACGATTTTGTACCATTCGTACTTTTCAGATTTGTTCTCGCCGGTTTTTTTGATCTTTTCAATGTGACGGGCAGACACTTTGCCACCAACGATGGAAACGCCTTTTTTAAGCTTTTCCAGCTGGAATGGTTCTGGTTTGCCGTTCAATTTCACAAGGTAAGTTTTGGTTACTTCAGCTTTAGGGTGCATGACCTTGTTGGCGAAATCACCATCGTTGGTCAAAAGCAGCATGCCTTCAGAATCCCAGTCCAGACGACCTACCGGGAACACGCGCACCGGAAGCTCCGTCAGATATTCTGCAACCGTTGGACGGTCGTGTGGATCATCCATGGTGGTCAGAACGCCGGTTGGTTTGTTCAGGATAGCATAGATCTTCTGGGACAGTGGCTTGCGCAGAGGCTTGCCATCAACAAGAATACGATCGCTTTGCGGATCAACTTTGATACCCAGCTCGTAAACGCGCTTACCGTTTACGGTCACAAGGCCCTCTTCGATCATGCGGTCTGCATGACGACGGGATGCCAGTCCACTGTCAGCAATTAGTTTATTAAGTCGAACTCTTTCAGAGGAGTTATTTTCAGACATTCTTCATCGGCCTCGGGTAATTGTTGAGTGATCAATATATCACCACTCAGGCCGGAAGAGGAGATATTCTTACGGTTGTACTCGGCGATGGCATGGCGGAGGTCGCGAGCCAGCAGAGTCATGAGCTTATCTCCCAAAAAGACGTTATCCACGGCGGTTTCAGCCTTGGAAAGCACGATAGAGGACCATTTCAAGGCCTCAGAATCACCCTGTTGGATTAAAGCGCAGGTTCTTTCAAGCTGGCTGACCAGGTCTTGATAGTAAGGATCGGTACGGCGGTCGACAAAGAACTGCTCCAGACGCTTGATCGGGAAAAGCAGGCGGGTTTGTTCCTGCAGCGGCTCGTTTTTCATTTCAAGCAGCTTTTGGAAAACATAACCACGCAACAGGGAGCCGGTGACCTTGTCCCCCACCACTCGGAACTGGGCCGTAATATACGGAGCCACCTCGATTTTGTGGGTGTGCTGCGAACTCAGTTCCAGGTCGGAGTTGTAGTAAAGAACCAGATCTTTGCGAAGAGGCTCCAAAAGACCGTCACGGATAGTGAATTTGCGGTCGAAAGTGCGCACTTCCAGGGATTTGTCTTCACGCAGAATGATGGCGACGGCTCTTTTGTTCTGATCCGGCAGGATACGGAACTTCTCACCTTCGGCGCACTGAGTCTTAAGATAAGAGCCCACCGCGTCAACAAGATCAGAGAAGTGCTCAATCTCAATCAGCTGAACTGATTGGGGGAAGCGGATCGGATTCAGGTCAAACTTCTGCTGGTAGAACCCGTTGAAATTCTCCAGCAAAAACTGAACTTCATGACCCAACTGCTGCTTATTGGACGCCCAGTGCGGGTAATCCATGCAGTAATTGAAGAACATTTCGATCAATTCAGGGGTCAAAACGTCATCGGGATGAGGGAAACCGCGCAGGAAATTGAAGAAAGACAAACGCGTCGGTGTATTCTGAGGATTCAGATCAGAAACAAACTTCAAAAGTTGTCCGACTTTAAGCATTTTTTTCTGTCTCCTTCCCTCGGGCCCTAAAGTATGAACATTTGAATTTTTAGTCCAGAGAAAATATAATGGAAAAGAAGAATTTTTTAAGTCCTATGGAGGGGCCCGATATGCATAAAGAATTGAATCCGGAATTGTTTGGGGAAAAGAAAGTGGCCAAGAACACCGCTATGGACAGCGTTTCTGCCGTGGGGACATCCCCGAACAGCTACCTGAATACAGACCGCCAGATTTTCGAAGTCAAAGCCCAGAACCAGGCCCTGGCCGACCAGCTGAACAAGGTCGTCGCCACTGTAAACGAACTGATAAAGACCTCCAACATCAAGTTTGAAAAGCAACACCACCTTTTGAACCGCCTGGAGCAAAGCCACAATGGGCTTGCGACTGAGGCCGGTCAGAAGATCACCCAGCTTTCCCAGCGTGTGAACGAACGCAAAAGCTTCGATCTGAAAGTTCAGGAGATGGTCGACCGCCATAACAACGTGATCAAAAGCTTTGAAGTGCGCATGAACCACCTGCAAAAACTTCTGGCTGAAAAAGAAGCGCAGATGATTTCCAGCCAGGCGGCTTTGAATGAAGCCAAAATGGAGATCGCGCGCCTGAAACGTCTGTAATCTGAGCTGACCGAAGTTTAGTCAGTGTCAGGTTCCACCGCTTTGGCGCTTTTGGCGTCTGGAAGTGGCTGAAACGACCGTCGAAATTCAGAATGAGACATTGTAAAACCCGGTGAACTTTAGACAGGTCACCGGGTTTCTTTTTGATTGAGTTGGATCTGGCGGTTGGAACAACCCTTGCCTTAGAAGTCTTCACGCAGTTGTTGTAACGGGGTGGGGATTATGAAAAAGCAATATCTTGTTCTGACCATGATCTTTTTAGCTTCCACATTTCTTTTCCAGAATTGTTCTCCGTCCGGAGTTCAATTTGAACAGACCCGTGAGCTGGCTTCTGTGACTGAACCTGAAGTGATCTCTTCCGAAGTTGTTGTCGACAACGAGGCCGAAGCTGAAGAGGCTGCACCTGAAATCAAAACCAAAACTTTCACAGCGGCTTCCAAAGAAAAAGTCGTTGATATGGTGTGGGTGATCGACAACTCAGCTTCCATGAAAGGTCAGGCGGATATCATTCGCAAGAACTTTGAAAAGTTCGCCCATCTGGTGGAAAACCAGGTGGATCTGCGTGTGGCGCTGATTTCCAAAAAAGACTCTTTTAATCTGAAGACCCATGTGTCTTTGCCTGAGACCATGAAAAACGGTCAGCAGGTGGATTTCCTGGTGCACAGTTATAATGCTTTGCTGGTGGCGGCGGTGGCCAGCTGTCCTGAAACTGCTGCGGATGCGTTCTGCAAAAAGGTTCTGGCAAACAGCAAGTACGATAAAGTGTATTCCTCCTTGAATGGATTCTTCCGTCCACAATCCCAGAAGGTGTTTGTGTTTGTGACGGATGATGATTCTTCGGCGGCCAAGAACACAACGGTTCAATATGAAGCTGCCAATCTGAGTGGTTATACCGGAACAATCAAAACACTGGTGGTGGATGAAGACTATATCACTGCCGCGACTTTCCAGGGTCGCATGGTGCGCGCTTTCGGCAAAAACGGTTCTTATAAGGTCTTTGGTTTTGTGGCGGGTGCGGACAGCAAGTGCAAGGCTCGCGTAAGTACTGTGTATAACTCTTTGATCTCCTCCGGCGGTGGTGTGGGCTTTAATGTTTGTGATGAAGACTGGACAGCAAGCTTCAGTCAGCTTTCAGAAAAAGTTGTCGACTATGCCAGCACCGAATATTCCCTGCAAAGTGAGAACGTTAAAAAGGTTCTTTCCGTTAAGCTGAATGGGAAAGCTCTGATTCCGGGCGTGGACTACACGGTGGCTGACGGGAAGGTTGCTTTGAACCCGACCTTGGTCAAGTCACTGGGGAATTATATCATCGACGTCACCTATACAGAATAGCCAGTACTTCGTAGGGAAATATGAATGCGAGTTGTTTATAGATACTTAGGTTGTCTAACCTAGGTGGAATGGCAAAAAACAAAATTCTATTTCATGTGCTCGCATTTGTATTAACGACATCTGTTTCTGCGGTCTCGGCTGCTGCTGACTGGTCACAAACCAATATTCAATTCCTGCATGGGAACGAATACAAAAAAGGCAACGACGACAGCTATTCCGCCACCGTCGTGACTTTTGAGCATTTAAGCTCCTGGGCCTATGGCTCTAATTTCTTCTTCTTCGATATCACCAGCCCCGATACCGAAAACAGCACCTCTTATTACGGAGAGTTTTCTCCAGCCCTAAGTCTGGGTAAGACCGGTGTCTTTACGCCGCCTGAAGGGGTGTTGAAGGACGTTCTGTTGCAATTGAATTTTGAGATCCCGCAAGGACCTGCGCGCCGGGTGAATCTGGGTGGGGTGACCTTTGAATGGAAAGATCTGTGGTTCGATTATCTGGGAACTCAGTTCCTGTATCGCGATGCCTTGGGCGTCGATGGGCACACCGGTCAGCTGACTGTGGTGTGGTTGAAGCGGTTTGGTGGCGAGGTCTTCCCGCTGGAGTTTTCCGGTTTCGTGGACTGGGCTGGCCAGGAAGGTCCATTGAAGGACAACATCCATACTCAGGCCAACTTCCTGTACGACTTCAATCGCCGCACGCAGAACAAAGTGCCGCTGAAGATCGGGATTGAATACAAATACTGGAACAACAAATACGGCATCGATGGTGTGGTTGAAAATGTGCCACAGGCCAAGCTTCTTTGGATCTTTTAATAAGGAACGTCTATGAATTTGAAAGCACAGTTTAAAGGTCTTCGTGGAAAACTTCTGGGTGTGGCGGTGTTGCCGCTGATTGCGCTGTCGGTGACGGCCTGGATCAGTTTTCAGGGTTTCAGTCAGATCGGGACCATGCTGAACGAATCTTATGCAGTGTATGTGCCGAATATCCGTCTGTTGGGGCAGCTGAATCTGAATCGCGCCAACATCGGCTATTTTACTTTTGCGGCTTTGGCGAATAAAGACGACATGAAGGGCCGCGAAAACTTTGTGGGGCTGCTGGACCGTTCGGTCGAGTCTTATACGGCCGCGATGGCTGAATATGAAAAGCAGAACTTCATCGAAGGCGAGGCCGAGGCTTTCCGTGCGATGAAGGACAACTATCCAAAGTATCTTGAATACACCAAACAGGTGCGCGAAGCCCTGCTGCGCGGAACGCCAGCGGACTTTGAATTTGTGGTAAGCCTTGTGGATAAAGGCGGACCTTGGCAGGTGTTGCAGATCCAGATCGATCACACCATCACGAAGATCTATGAAATGTACACGGCCATCAGTAAATCCAACAATGAACTGCAAAAGAAAGAGCGTTCTCAAAAAGCCTCTTTGATTGTGGGCGTGGCGCTGGGTTCTTCGCTGGTGTTGTTCCTGATCATGTTGTGGATTGCAAACCGTGTTTCCGGATCTGTGGGCCGGGTTGTTGGGGCGCTGACGGAAATCAGTCAGAATGTTTCAGGCGCCATTTCCCAGCTGTCGGTGGCAGGCCAGGCCTTGTCGACATCTTCCACGGAAGCCGCTGCCTCGCTGGAAGAAACCGTGGCTTCGTTGGAGGAAATGACTTCCATGGTTTCGCGCAACTCTGACAGTGCCAAACAAGCATCGTCGCTGGCGGATGGATCTTCCTCTGTAGCCAAAGAAGGGGAGCTTGAAATTAACAGCCTTATTGAATCCATGTCTCAGATTTCCCGCGATTCCAAAAAAATTGAAGAGATCATCCACGTTATTGACGACATCGCCTTTCAGACGAATCTGCTGGCACTGAATGCCGCAGTGGAAGCGGCCCGTGCCGGAGAGCAGGGGAAAGGGTTTGCGGTCGTGGCAGAAGCCGTGCGAGCTTTGGCGCAACGTTCAGCCACAGCAGCCAAAGAAATCAATGGTCTGATCAAGGAAAGTGTCGAGCGAACTGAAAAAGGCAGCGTGGTGGCGGACAATTCCGGCCAGGTGCTGACCCGAATTGTTTCTTCCGTTGAGCAGGTTGTGGTTTTGAATCGCGAGATCGCTCAAGCCAGCAGCGAGCAGTCACAAGGCATTTCCCAGATCAGCAAGGCCATGAATCAGCTGGATCAGGCATCACAAAGTAATGCGGCGTCGTCAGAAGAGATCGCTGCAACAGCCGGAGAGATCGAGCGTCGTGCCCACGAGCTGCAGCAGCAGGTTCAGATCCTGAGTTCAGAAGTTCTTGGGGCCAGCTAATTACTGGCGGCCCTTTTCCATTCTTTTTACGAATTCCGGAGCTTTTTCAAACTGAGTCAGAGTCAAAGCATCAATCCACACGCCGTGTGGGTTGATGAATACCACCGTCGGCAAGCCCTGGATGTGGTATTTCTTTTTCAGCTCGCGCAGTTCGGGTGAATCTTTCGTGGCATCATATTTTAGCAGAACATAGTTTTCAGCCATAGCGCGCACGCGAGGATCCGTGAACGTGTGTTCTTCCAGTTCGTGGCAGGCTGCGCACCAGTCCGCCCAGAAATCGATGATCACCGGTTTCTGATCTTTGGTGGCTTGGGCCAGGGCCGCTTCAGAATACGGCTGCCAGTTCAGTTTTTGAATTTGATTGATGCTTGCGCCACCAATCATTTGCCCGCGGATGTAAGGGCGCAGATCCAGTACCGCAATCACGGCATAACCAATACCCACCACCAGCAAGGCCTGCATCAGACCTTTTTGAATATGGCGAAGGGCGCTTTGGCCTTTCACTGGCAGGAAGGCTCCATAGATGCTGGCTAGAACAATCAGGCCTATAGCAAGGGCTCCGTCAAACCAACGCGTTGGTAACAGCAATTCCAGATAGTAATAGAACGCAGAAAGCATCAATGTTCCCAGGATGAATTTAAATGCATTCATCCACGGACCGGAACGAGGCAGGGAATTGGCCAGTTGATTGAACAGCCCCAGCACAATAAAAATCAATCCCAAGCCCAGCGCGTAAACAAACAGGTACAGGAAGCCCAGCATCTTGTTCTGCGTGGAGGCAACATAAGTCAAAATCGCCACCAGCACGGGACCGACACAAGGGCTTGCCACGATACCGGCAAACAGACCCGTCAGGTAAACACCGATGACACCTTGTTTTTTGGTTCCGCGTCCCAGCTTGTTGCGCAAGAAGGCTGGCACTTGCAGATCATAAAGGCCATACATGGACAGCGCCATCGCCAGGAAGATCACGCACACCACGGTCAGAACATAAGGATTCCCCAGGCTTGCTCCGAACAGTCCCCCGCTGGAAGCCGCGGCCAGTCCCAGCAGCGAATACGTTGTGGCAATGCCCAGAACATAGATGCAGCTGGTGAAGAAGTTTTGCAGTCTTGTTCTTTCGTTG